>CAMAYR010000001.1 GCA_945862355.1 Devosia equisanguinis
TGCTTGCCGCCGTCGGCTACAACTTTGCAAGGCTGCTGGGCTGGTTCAGAGAGCTTTGGCGCGACCTGCTCGCTGTGATGGCGCTACTGTCGCTGGTAACCCAGCGCCCGGCTGCCGCGTGACCTAACGAAACTTCACGGCCGACTAGCGACCGTCTTGTCGTCGTAGGAGGCGGCCGTCGCGAAAGGCCCCGACGGCGACAGCACCTGCCAGCCGATCTCGGCGCCCAGCGCAATGTGGGTCCACATGTAAGGTTGCATGGCCTGGACCTTGGATTTCACCGAGGCGAGATCGTCGGTCAACGGGATCGTTGTCAGTCCAAGGCCGTCCATGGCCGAGCAGCTATGCCCGCTCGTCACCTCGCCCCACTTGGACACATCGCCCGCGGTGCCAGCCTCCTCCTGGCCATTGTGAGGGTAGCGGCGGTCCTGGGTGCAACCAGAGTAAGAGAAGACGTCGCTGCGAATGAAGCTCGACGGCAGGTCGACACGAACCATCGCGGCGAATGGCACCACACCCATCTTGACGTTCTTGTTCGTGCCGCTGCTCGATACCTGATCGATCAGCTGGGCAGCTGCCTCTCTGAGGCGGACGTACTTGTCGTATTCCAGCATCGAGTCCGAATAGTCGAGCACCAGCACGACCTCGGCCTTGCCGCTGGTTGCCATCGGGACCGTGGCTTGCGCCTTGTAGTCGAGATGCGCGATCCCGACCGTCTTCAGGATCGATGTCTGATGGGACGAGTTGGCGGTCATCACCACGTCGTTGTTGATCACCTCGACGCCGAAGCTGACGAAGGCATGATCCTTGTAGTTGCGCTTCAGGTAGCTCTGGGCAACGGATCTGCGATGCTCGTCGTCGCCGGTGGCGAGGGCGCCAGCCAAGGCAGCAGCGTCCACCGCGGCCTGCAGGCGCATCGTGCTCGCATAGTAGGCGCCGAAGTCGATGGCGCCGCCGACGCTGGCCATCATGACCAGCAGGGACATGCCAAAGGTGATTGCGATCGTGCCACGTTCATCACGCGCTATTCGGGCTGGCATCGGCATTTCCCAGATTCGATGAAGGTTGCCCCCAGTTGATCGAATGCGCGTAAACTTCTTTATACCGACCAATATCGCCGCTTCGTCTTTCTATCGGACATCGCAAGACAGCCTTTGCCATTGGTTGGCGGACGTGCCGAAATGGAACGCTCTTGTCGGCAGGGCTTTCGCCGACGCCCTCGATCAAGCCTCAGCCGCCTGAGCCACTGCACTCGTGGCGGTCATGCTCGTCTGCGGGCCGGCACGGGCCAAGCGTCCACCCCGCCTGATGCACGAAACCGGACGCAAGAAGCCGCCCGTCCTTTGCCGAGCGCTGCATGTGTCGGGCTTGGATGTTGCGGCGTGCCACCGACGTGCGTACCATCGGCTACTCGAACAATGGCGCACTGGAGAAATTCGGCATGGCAGCACAGTCCAACTTCAACGTGGTCGAGACCACGATCGGCGACATTCACGCTGCCTACAAAGCGGGAACGCTTACAGCCCGGCAACTCGTGCAGGCCTACCTCGATCGCATCGCGGCCTATGACAAGCAGGGCCCGGCCATCAACGCCGTGATCTCGCTCAATCCCAAGGCGCTCGAGGAGGCAGACCGCCTCGACGCGGCGTTCAAGGCTGGCGGGCCCGTCGGACCGCTGCACGGCATTCCCATCATCATGAAGGATCAGGCCGACGTCGATGGAATGCCGACGACGATGGGGTCGGTGCTGTTCGAGGGCCACATGCCGGGGCGCGATTGCACTGTCGCGGCGCGGCTGAAGCAGGCCGGCGCGATCTTCATCGGCAAGGCGACGCTCGGCGAGATGGGGGCTGGCGACACGCACGGCTCGCTGTTCGGCTCGACGCGCTGCGTCTACGATCTCGAACGCACGGCAGGCGGATCGTCGGGCGGATCGGGCGCTGCCGTCTCGGCGAATTTCTGCGCGGTCGCGATCGGCCAGGAAGGCTTCGCCTCGATCCGCCGGCCGTCGATCTGGAACGGCGTCGTCGGCATGAGACCCACGGCAGGCCTCGTCAGCCGCGGCGGCGTCTATGCCGGCTGGCCGTCGATCCACGGCTCGCTCGGGCCGATGTGCCGGAGCGTGATGGACGCGGCCCGGCTGCTGGACGGCATGGTCGGCTACGATCCGATCGATCCGATCACGGCGCGCGGCGTCGGACAGGCACCGGAGAGCTATGCGGCGCTGCTCGACAAGGCTGCCTTGAAGGGCGCGCGGATCGGCATCCTGCGCGAGCCGATGGGCTACCACACAGAGCCTGACAGCGAAGATTTCAAAGCAGTCGACGACGTGTTCAACGCCGCCGTGCGCGATCTTGCCAAGGCAGGCGCGACAATCGTCGATCCGATCACGATCCCTGATCTGAAGGCATTGCTCGCGACGCGGGCAGGGAGCGCGGAGGAAGATGAGGAATCGTTCAAGGAGTATGTGAATGGTAGCGCAACCGCACCTTACAAGACCCGCGCGGACGTGCTGGCCTCGCCGAAGTTCGCCAAGACGCTTCACGGCGTGCATGAGCGCTGGAAGGCGCAGCACAGCACCGAGAAGCGGCGGGTGTATCTGGAGGCGCGGGAGCTATTGATGACGCGAATGCTCGCGGTGATGGCCGACCACAAGCTCGACGCCATCGTTCACAAGGCGGTGGAGCACACACCGACGCTGATCGAGCACGGCATCAAGGCGCCATTCGTCGACCAGAAGGGCGCGCCCCACATCAATACGTTTCTGGTGTTCGTGCCGTCGGTGGTGGTTCCGGCCGGCTTCACCAAAACCAACCTGCCCGCTGGCATCACGTTCCTCGGCCGGCCTTACGACGATGCACGGATGCTGCGGCTCGCCTACGCCTACGAGCAAGCCACGAAGCATCGCAAAGCACCGATGACGACGCCGTAAGAAAACGGTTGCCCGTCACTTTCTGAGGTGGCGGGCAAGGTGCCTTTCCATAAAACCGGCTGCGCGCATCACGCTGTCCTTGGTGGCCAGATCATCCGCGAAAGTTCGCACCTGGGGGCCGCGGAAATCGAAGCCGCGGCCAACGCCTGGATAGATGATGAGCCGGGCATCTCGCCCCTTGGCCTTCAGCGCCGCTACGCCTGTCTCGATCGAGCGGCGGCGCTGGTATTGCTCGTACTCGCCGATCATGACGAGCACGGGGATGACGAGCCGATCCACCTCGCCGGCGTAGCGGTAGACCTGCTCGGGCTCGCCGGCTTCCGGGTTCTGCCAGTGTGGATAGTACGACAGATAGCAGACGGCCTGACGACCCTGGCGTCCCTGCTCGACGGCCGCCATCAGCGTCGTGTAGCCACCGCGCGTGTGGCTGGCGAGACAAGCGTGTGTGGTCGAGACATCCGGCAGCGACAGCAGGTAGTCGAGGCCAGCGCCGATATCGCTTTCAGTCGCCTTCTCGTGCGCGATAGGCATCGGCTCGATGAAGCGCGCCTCATAGGTGTTCGGCGCCAGAACGACGAAGCCCCGCGCCGCCAGCCGGAGCGGAAGAAACGTCGTCTGATCGTCGAGCCCGCGCCGGCCGTGGGCGAACAGAACCGCGGGATACCGGCCGGGCGCCTTGGGGCGGAACAGTAGTGCGGGCACTTCGGTCTTGTCGGCTGGATTGGTATAGCTCACTTGGCGACGCACCACCTCGTGGTTCGCCGGGACCTCGAGCTGCCCGCGCTCGAACCAGGCATCCGACCACCAGAACTTCTGTGCGCGCGGACGGGCGTCGGACGGTGCTTCGAGTGAACGCGCTGGCCCGCTATCGGCAACCCCATCCTGCGCCCAGCCTTCACCGCAGACGATTGCAGTGCCGACTACCGCACAAGCCAGTGAAACGAGCCGTCTCATCGCGTCACCTCATGACCTATCCCAATCGCCAGATCGCTCGGCCTTCCAGAAGAAGCGAGAGACCAATCTTGGCGCCGACGATCACACCCACCACAACGATCGGTGCGGAAATCGCAAGTGCGCTGGCCGCGGACATGCCCTGACCGATAGTGCAGCCGCGCGCGAGAACACCACCGATCCCCATGAGAAAAGCACCGAGCATATGCCGGCGCATCTCGCGGACATCGTCGAAGGCTTCCCACCGAACTTCCTTCTTCATGATCGCCGTCGCACAAGCTCCTGCGACGACACCGACGACGGCAGCGACACCAAAGCTCGCATCACGCAACTGGTCGGTCATGATCTGAACCAACAGTCGGCCAACCGGTACGACGAAAGACAAGCTCTCGAGGCGGGCCGTATCCAAGCGTTCCAAGGCCATTGCCGTCACGAGCCATCCGCCCGCGATGCTGGCGCCCATCACCACTGCTGCCAGAAGCAGACGCGGGCGACGGCGCAGACGCCGGTCGAGAACGGCTGTGGCGACGAGCACGAAGGCGAGCGCAAACGCCGCAGCCAGTCCCGCCTGGCCGCGATCAATGCCGAACAACTGGCCCGCGATGCCGGAGATCATTGGTCCCCCGAACGGCGTCGTGTCGACGGTCAGTGGCGTCGTCAACAACAAACGAAGCGGGGCAAGAACACCGGCCGTGACGGTAAAGGCGGAGATGCCGACCACGCAGGCCGAGACCACCGCGCGCATGTCGCCGCTACCTGCGCGAACCAGAAGACCGAAGCTGCAGGTGCCGACAAGGGCCATGCCGAAACCGAAAATCAGAGCTCCTACAAACGTGCCCAGCATGTCGAGAACTGGCGCACCATAGACGCTCGCGGTCCAATCGAGCGGCCAGAACATCGAGAGAATCTGGGTGAGCACGAGCGCTACGGCGAGCGCCAATCCCCACGCCTTGGCAGCGCGAAAATCACGGCCGACCAGCGCGTCCTCTACGGCACTCATCGAGCACACGCGACCGTAGCGGGCGGCTGCTCCCGCCGCGAAGCCGCAGACGAACCCTCCGGCCAGCAGCCACATGCGAATGTCCTCGGAGAGCGGAAATATATCGTTTAGCGATGAAGGCTCTCACGCCACAACTACTCGCGGCAGAACTTGTCGTAGACCGCCTTGATGAAGCTGCGGGTGGCCTCGTCGGCGAGGCTGTAGTAGACGACGCGGCCATCGCGCCGCGCCTCGACCAGCCCGTCGAGACGCAGCCGGGCGAGTTGCTGGGAAACCGTGGGCTGGCTGAGCGCGAGCAGCTGCTCGAGCTCGGTGACGGAGCGCTCGCGCTCGGACAGTAGGCAAAGGATGAGCAAGCGGTTCTCGTGCGCCAAGGCCTTCAGGAACTCGGCGGCGTTGCGTGCCTTGATGCACAGGCGCTTGAGCTCGGGTGACACCTCGGCGTCGTCGCGCAGCGCATCCATCACCTCCTGGTCGAGTATCTGGCTCACCTAGCCTCTCCGACGTTGGGAAGCGGACCCAGCAGGCTTTGCTGCCGTGTCTCAGGGCCGAGCTTCTTCAACAGGTCGCCCAGCATCGGCCAGAAAAAGTCGGCTCCTGGATAGCCGTTGATGCGACCGACCTCGCGTCCGTCGGAGACGAGCACGAATGTCGGCGAGAAGCGGATGGGGGTGGCCAGCACGATGCCGGCGGGCAATGCGGTTCCGAGTTCGAGCGTCCGCAGCGGCGCCCGCTTGCCCTCGGTCGAATGCGGGTAACCCGGTCCAACCTCGGCGCGCCATCGCCGGCACCAGGGGCAGCCGGGCTCCTCGAACATGAGGAGCTCGACCTTCTTCGTTACCGCCGGCTGGGAGACCACTGGCGAAAGCTGGAGCCCGGTTGCGGTCGACAGAACGACCACGACGGCAAGCAACCGTCGCAGCATCCCTCGAACCGGCAATCCGTGAACCATCTGCGTCATAGCCCTATTTGTTCACCGGGCTTTCCGGATCGAACAGCAAGGCGACGATGTCCTTGATCTGCTGCTCGGTGAGATGCTTGTTGTGCCCGAGCCGCGGCATGTTCGAGCACGGAAAAACCGCCTGGGCATTGTAGATCTTGATGTAGGCTGCCTTGGCATCCTCCGGCTTGTACTTTCGAATCTTGCCATACTCCAGAAGCGACGGCCCCATCGTGCCGAAACTGACTTCCTTCTTGGAGAGCTGATGGCAGGCATAACAGTTGCCGCCCATCACGCGCTTGGGGTCGTCGGTGTGACGGCCGCCATACCCGCTCTGAGCGAGCCGCTCGCCCGTTTTCCAGTCGCCCAAGAACTTCCCGTCGGCCGGCAGAACGACGTTTTTCTTCTCACGCTCGCTGATCTGCTCAGCGACCGCCGGCGGCGGACTGTTGCGATAGGTGGTGCAGGCCTTCTGCGTCTCGTCCTGGACGATCTTTGCCTTCCACGCCTCCGGCGCCTTGGAGAATATGGCGTTCATCGTCTTGGTGGTGGTGGCAAGGTCGACCTTACCCTGCTGAGCAGGAGCCTCGCCGACGTAGGCCGTGATGGCGATGGCGCCAGCGGCGAGGACTGCAAACCATGATTTTTTCATAACTTCCTCCCCTTCAGCGCTTGATCGAAGGGACTTGAATTTCGCCCCCGTCTGCGTTTTTCACCAGATATGCCGACAACGCGGTTATGCCGTCCGCACCGTAGTCGGCAGCGGGGAAGCGCATCTGCCAGAAGCAGTCCCAGATGCGGTGCTGCATCGTGCGAACCTGGCTCTGAGAGACCCGGTATGTCGGCCATCCACCCATTGTCGCCTGGGCAGGCTTGCCGGGTTTGCCGAGCACCGGCAGCCCCTGCAGACGAATGCGCTGGCCCTCTGCCTCGTGGCAAGTGGCGCAGGAGAAATCCCATTGGCCGGCACGGAAGTAGAAGAGTGCCTCGCCCATCGCCACCATCTCTTTTTCTTTGGGATGGGAGACCTGGGCCTGGTACTTCATGCCACTCGACTTATTGGCGATGAAAGCGGTGAGGTCCTGCATGTCCGAAGGGCTGCGGCCGGCTCCGGAAAACTTGTTCTTGATGACACCCGCTGTGTCGAAGCCCTGCAGCTTTTCCATGCACCACAACAGGCGCTGCTCGAGGTCCAGGACCTTGTCGGCGTCCTTGAAGTAGCGCGGGAGCTTTGCAAACGCGCCTTCGAGCTTGCCGGGGCCTTCGCCCAGGTTGCATTGCTCCAGGCTGACGTTCTTGGTGCCGCGCTTCGTCTTCCAAAGCGCCTCACCACGATCGACGAACAAGAAGCCTGGATTGGACATCGGATCGGAGATCATGGCGCGGTAGCGCTCGATCTCTTTCTCACTCGCATCGGCTGGGGCCTGGGCGCTGGCTGGGCTCGTTGCCGCAACGGCCAGAATGGCGAGCCCGAATACGGCTGCGCGTCCTCCTCGCATCATCTCCCTCCACAGGATTTATAGCTTCGTTGGTGGCTTGACTGGCCACGACCGCCACTGCAGCGATCCAGGCGAGGTTGACCTCGCTGTGCGGATAGTGATGGCGCAACTTCGCAGGAGTTGCAACAATGAATAGCAATATGCTAATTCATTGAACCTAGGCGCCCGTGAAAGTGTGGCGCCGGCGGAGGCAACACCAAAGGGAGTGTGAGATGGCGAGCAAGTTCGGGTCCCAGACCCGCCGCGACTTCATCGTGACGACCGGCACGGCGGTCGCGACTGCGACGGTGGCTCCATCGGTTTCGCTGGCTAAGCCCGACGACGTAACCGCAGAGATCAAGAAGCTGTATGGCGACAAGCCGCTGGCGCAAGGCAAGATCAAGCTCGACCTGCCGACGATCGCGGAGAACGGTCTCGTCGTGCCGCTGAATTTCGAGGTCGAGAGCCCGATGTCCGACAAGGACTACGTGAAGTCCGTGCATTTCTGGGCCGACGGCAATCCAAATCCCAACATCGCCAGTTTCCGTTTCACGCCGATGAGCCCGAAAGCGGCCGCGCAGATCCGCATCCGCCTGGCGCAGACGCAGAACATCGTCGCCGTCGCGGAGATGTCGGACGGCAAACTCTATACGGCCAAAAAGGAAGTAAAGGTCACCATCGGCGGTTGCGGCGGCTGAGCGCTTCACGCCGGCTTGCCTTCGCTATTCCAACAACCGCCTTCATTCGACGAGGACAAGAACCATGTCCAACCCAACGCCACGCGTTCGCATGCCCACCACCGCCAAGAAAGGCGAGGTGATCGAGGTCAAGACGTTGATCAGCCACGAGATGGAAACCGGGCTGCGCAAGGATTCCAGCGGCAAGGTCGTGCCGCGGCGGATCATCAAGCAGTTCGTCGCCAAGTTCAACGGCAAGGAGATCATGACAGCCGATTGGCACCCGGCGATCTCGGCCAATCCCTACCAGGCTTTCTTCGTGCGCGTGCCGGAGAGCGGCACGTTCGAGTTCACCTGGCACGACGACAACGGTTCGGTCTACAAATCCGAGCACAAGGTCACCGCGAGCTGACCGACCATCAGGCCACTCGATAGCGGGACGGCCTGCAACACTACGACCGACTGCGTCATGGCCCGGCGGATTTCACCGCCGGGCAACGGCTTCGTTGTGCCCGATCGCACGACCAAATAATGGGTGGAAACTGTGGTTACGCGGCGTGACTTCATCGCGGCTACGATTGCCGCTGGAACATTGTGCGCTGGCTCGGGCGTGCCGCTTGGGCGGCTTGCTGCCCAGGGGCGCGTCTCGCAGGAGCAACTGCTGTCGTTTGCGCCGGTCGGCAACGTCACGCTGGTTCACATCACCGACATCCATGCGCAGCTCGTGCCGCTTCACTTCCGCGAGCCGGAGGTCAACATCGGCGTCGGCGCGGCAAAGGGTAAGGTTCCCCATCTCGTCGGCGCGGCGTTCCGCCAGGCTTTCAAGCTCGCGGACAAGTCGGCGGAAGCGCATGCATTGACCTTCGACGATTTCGCAGCGCTCGCACGCACCTACGGGCGGATGGGCGGCCTCGACCGGATCGCTACGATCGTCAAATCCATCCGCGCGCAACGCGGCGAGCGCATGCTGCTGCTCGACGGCGGCGACACCTGGACCAACAGCTGGACGTCGCTGCAAACCAAGGGGCAGGACATGGTCGATGCCATGAACCTGTTGCAGCCGGACGCCATGACCGGCCACTGGGAGTTCACGCTCGGCGAGGCGCGCGTCAAAGAGATCGTCGCGAAACTGCCGTTCGCCTTCCTGGCGCAAAACGTGCGCGACAGCGAGTTCGAGGACAAGGTCTTCGAGAGCTCGAAAATATTCGAGCGCGGCGGCGTGAAAATCGCAGTGATCGGGCAGGCTTTGCCGTTCACGCCGATCGCCAACCCGCGCTGGATGTTCCCCAAGTGGACATTCGGAATTCGCGAGAAGGAGCTGCGCGAGGAGATCGCCGCGGTCAAGGCAAAGGGCGCGGATCTCATCGTCCTGCTCTCCCACAACGGCTTCGATCTCGACCGCCAGCTCGCCGGTCGCGTCGAAGGTCTCGACGTCGTGCTGACCGGACACACCCACGACGCTATTCCCGAGGTCACGCAGGTGGGCAAGACGCTGCTCGTCGCGTCGGGCTCCAACGGCAAGTTCGTCTCGCGCCTCGATCTCGACGTGCAAGGCAAGCAGATCAAGGGCTTCCGCTATCGGCTCATTCCTGTGTTCGCTGACGCGATCAAGCCGGATGCGGAAATGGCCGCCTACATTACCAAGGCAAGGGCACCCTACGAGAAGGATCTCAGCCGCGTGCTCGGCAAGACCGAGAGCCTGCTCTTCCGCCGCGGCAATTTCGATGGTTCGCTCGACAACGTGATCTGCGATGCGATCCTGTCCGAGCGAGACGCGGAGATCGCACTTTCGCCTGGTATCCGCTGGGGCACCACCGTGCTGCCCGGCGACAACATCACGTTCGAGGACATCACGAATGGCACTGCACTCACCTATCCGGCTTGCTACCGGATGAAGATGACGGGCGCGCGGCTGAAAGAGGTGATCGAGGACGTTGCGGATAACATCTTCCACCCCGATCCCTACTACCAGCAAGGCGGCGACATGGTTCGCACCGGCGGGCTCGGCTACACGATCGACATCGGCCAACGCGCCGGCAGCCGGATCTCGAACATGACGCTGCTCAAGACGGGCAAACCGATCGAGGCCGGCAAGGAATACGTGATTGCGGGCTGGGCCAGCATCAACCAGGGCACGGAAGGGCCAGCGATCTGGGACGTGGTAGCCAAGCACATCACGTTGAAGAAGATCGTGAGCACCAAGGCGCTCGACAGCATCAAGATCGTCGGCGCCAATTAAACCGGTTCAAGTAAAGACCGCTCTGCCGGGCGGCGGTCTCAGCCTTGCATTCCTGCCCGGCCAATCAATGAAAAAGTCGGAGGAATGCCATGACAGACATGCGACGCAGAGACGTCTTAACGGGCCTTGCCGTAGCAGGAGGCGCGCTCGCAGCGCAGGCAAGCGCGGGGGAAGCACGGGTGCTCGATCCAAAGACGGTCAAGAAAGATACCGAAATCGCCTGCGTCTACCATTGCGATTTCGGTGAGCCGGCGCGGATCGGACAGATGATCACGAACATCGACAATCATCTGTCGGTCTACGACTACGATCCATTCAAGGCAAAAGTCGTCGTGGTCGCTCATGGCGCCGGCATCAAGCCCTTGCTCGACAGTCTGGAAGGCACACCGTGGGCAAAAGATGCTCCCTACACGGCCCTCTACGAGCGCTACAAGAACCTCGCGAGGCTCGGCGTCGAGGTTTACCTCTGCCAGATCACCTTCAAGCGCAACAAGATCGACCCGGCAAAGGCGCGCAAGGACGATTTCATCAAGCTCGTTCCATCCGGTGTTGCAGCCGTAGGCGAGTTGCAGACCAGGGGCTTCAGCTACGTCAAGGTTGGATAAAGCAGAAAGGCGCGTCATGGCTTTGAACGATCAGAAACCCACGCGCCGCTCTGCGCTCGTCGGAGCTACCGCACTCGTCGCTACGAGCGCGGTGGCTCCGCGGATAGCTTTGGCTCAGGCGGCGCCACACCGCTTCAAGGTCGGCGCGGCCGAGGTGACAGTGCTGTCGGACGGTGCGTTGTCGGCGGCCTGGAGCTTCGTTCTGCCGGACCGGCAGAAGGCGGAGATCGCAGCCGCCGGCCAGACATCGGCCGAGATCCGCCTGCAATACAACGTCTCGCTGGTGAAGCTCGGCAGCGATCTCATTCTGATAGATGCAGGCTCCGGACCGGATTTCGCGCCGGCCCGGGGAAAGCTCGCCGACAATCTCGAGAAGGCCGGCATCAAGCCCGAGGCCGTCACGAAGGTCGTATTCACACACGCTCATCCCGACCACCTGAGGGGCGTGATCGATCCCCTCGACGGCGGCAGCATGTTCGGCAAGGCGCGGCACTTCATGGCCGCTGCGGAACGCGACTACTGGCTGCGGCCCGGCATCGAGAGCACAGTCGCGGACAGCGCGCGGGGAACGGCGATCGGCACTCAGCGGCGTCTCAAGGAGCTCGGCGCAAAGATCGAGACGTTCAAGGCCGGCAGCGAAATCGTGCCGGGCCTCGCAGCGGTCGACACCTCCGGGCACACGCCGGGGCATGTCTCCTTCCTCGTCAGCTCAGGCTCTGAGAAGCTCATGGTCGGAGGCGATGCGCTGACCGAATCCGTGATCTCGTTCGCGCGACCGGAATGGCGATGGGGCGCCGACTGGGACCAGGACATGGGCGTTGCCACACGCAAGCGGCTGCTCGACATGCTGGCAACCGGCAAAATACCGCTCGTCGGCTACCACTTGCCGTGGCCGGGCGTCGGGCGGGTGGAGCGGACGGGGACGGCATACCGCTTCGCGCCTCAGGCATAGGCCGGTGGCACTCCAAGCCGATCTAGTCGTATGCGAATGTGTCGATGTATAAGTTGGGGGTTCGGTTCGCCGTGCTTCAGCGCTCGAGCGGAACGATGGAACATCGGCCTGCCGAAATGAAGTCGCCGGGGCATTAGACCGAGCGGCTCTGGAAGGTTGGTCGCGAGGGAGGAAACGGCGTGGCAGCACTGAGGGAAATGATCACGGCGAACCCGGGGGTTTGGCTTGCGAGCGGCGGTCTGCTGATCGGCACCATCTTCGGCTACATCGTCATGCGCACCAACTTCTGCACGATGGGTTCGATTTCCGACATCGTGTCGTTCGGCGACTACCGCCGGTTTCGGGCTTGGCTGCTTGCCGGCGCGACGACGATCATCGGTGCGCAACTGCTTTCGGCGGGCGGCATCGTGGATCTGTCGAAATCAATGTATCTGGGCGCCAACCTGAACTGGCTGGGCCACATCCTGGGCGGACTGATGTTCGGCTACGGCATGGTGTTCGCGGGCGGGTGCGCCAGCCGCAACCTCGCGCGCGTCGGCTCGGGCGATATGCGCTCGGCTCTGACGCTGCTCGTGATGGGGCTGTTCGCCTACATGACGATCGGGGGCATCATCGGCCCGCTGCGCGACATCGCTGAGCGCGCCACGATGATCGGTCTCAAGGCGCTGGGTGCGAAGAACCAAGGCATCGACAGTATCGTCGGCGCCTTCGTACCAGCCAATCCCGTCACGCTCAATCTGGTGGTCGGCGGCGTGATCGCCGTCGCGATGCTCGCGTATTGCTTCAAGGACGCGAGCTTCAGGGGATCGAAGACACATATCCTGTCGGGTATCGGCATCGGGCTATGCGCGGTTGCAGGCTGGGCATTGACGGGGCTCGCCTTCGACGACCTCGCGGACAAGCCCGTCGCGCCGATCTCGCTCACCTACGTGCGGCCGACGGCAGACGCCATCGAATGGCTGCAGCGCTTCACGGCGGGCATGGTGCCGGGCTTCGGCGTGGCCACCGTGTTCGGCGCGATCCTGGGCTCATTCATCGCGGCCAAAGCGATGGGGCGCTTTCAACTCACCACCTTCGCGAACGTTGCCGACACGAAACGCAGCATGTTCGGTGCGGCGCTGATGGGGATTGGCGGCGTACTCGCGCTCGGCTGCACCGTCGGGCAGGCGATCACAGGCATTTCGACCCTGGCGCTCGGCTCGTTCATCACGTTCGCGGGGATCGTGATCGGCGGCTACTACGGCATGAAGCGCATGGAAGCGATACTGATGGACGAGATATGAGGCGCGCAACCAAACGCCACACGACACCTTGAAAGGAGACGAGGCATGAGGATCTCCAGACGTGCTGCGGCGATGGCCGGCTTGGCGGTAGTCGCGCTCGGGCTCGGTGCCGCCCCACTGCTTGCAGGCGGCGAAAAATACACCGACGCCGCGTTCGAGGCAGCGCAGAAGGCGGGCAAGCCGATCATCGTCGACATCGCGGCAGCGTGGTGCCCGGTGTGCCGGGTTCAGGCACCGATCGTGGAAGACCTCGCCATGAGCGACCGATTCCAGGCGTTCGTCCATCTGGAGGTCGATTTCGACCGGCAGAAGGATGTGCTGCGGCGGTTCAACGCTCAAAAGCAGAGCACGCTGATCGTATTCAGAGGCAACAAGGAGATCGGGCGCTCCGTCGGCGATACGAATCGCGCCTCCATAGAGGCGATGATGGCGAAGGCGCTGAAACAGCCTCAGTAGCGGACGGCTTGCGTCCGCCCTGCGCCCAAGCCGACGATCACAACCGGCCCGCCCGCTTCAATCTCGACCCTGAAATCGGTTACGGCGGGTGACGACAAGCGCACGCGGCGCAACTCTCGCGCGCCGCCCTTGAACGTGACGAAGCGCAGGGACTGCCGATCGAGCGTAGGGATGGCCAGATCCGCGATCCCGTCGCCGTCGAAGTCGGCGACCGCAGAGAGACCGATATCGCGTGAGCCGATCTTGTGATTGGACGTATCCGGGAGCGACGCGATCTCGACCAACTGCCCCTCTCGAAGCGTCCACAGGCGCAGCAGCCCCAGCACGTGCGGCATCTGCACATAGGCGATGTCGAGCCTTCCATCACCGTCGAAATCCGCAATGCCGGCTGGATTGATCCAGGTGTGGCGACGCCCGGTAGGAGGCGTCTCGGCAATTATCTCGAGCTTGTCCCTCACAACGCCGACGACCACCAGCGCGGCCCCGAGGTCGGCGTGCGAACGGACCAGCACGATCTCATCGCGCCCATCGCCATCGAGGTCTGCCAGCCTGGGCAGCCGGTCCTCGAACACGAACGACCGAGGCAGCGACAACTTCATCGTCCTGCCGTCTTTCAATCGAGTGAAGAGGCTGCCGGCCTCGTAGGTCGAACCGAGCACGAAGTGCCGGTAGCGCTGCGTTGGATCGGCGAGCCGGGCCTCGGCAACGTTGCGCCCTCCCTTTACGATCCGGAAGTCGTTCGCTTCAGCAGGCTTGTCCGACGCCGTTAGCGGCTGCGGAATCGTGGCAAGCACGCCACAGCAGACCAGTATGGTAAGAATGGCTCGCATCGCCACGTTCCATTTCCAGTGAACAAGATCCGATCAGTAGCGCGTCGTCAGCCTTGTCAGCCATGCCGGCGATATCGTGATCAGACACGCCTCGAAGGTCTTGTCGATGCCCGACAGGATCGCGAGCGCCACGACGATCAGGATCAGACCGAGAACTGTCCGCATACCGCGGCCCATGCCCATCGCCTTCGAACGCCAGCGCAGCATCGCCTCGCGCGACAGCATCCCTAAAACGAGCAGGGGAAGGGCTGCGCCGACACCGAAGACTGCCATCGTTATGGCGACCTCGCCGAGTTGCTCTCCCTGAGATGCCAGCAGGGATGCTGCCCCGAGGGTCGGCCCGACACACGGTGTCCACACAGCGCCGAGCAGTAAGCCCAACCCGAACTGGCCCGAAAGGCCAGTGCCCGACAATCCCCCGAAGCGCGTCGAAGCCCAACTGCCAATGGGGCCTGCGGCGACCGCGAACTTCTCACCCAGCAAAGGAACCGCAAGCACAAGCCCCACGGCAAGCAGCAGCGCGGCGGCCAGATTGCGGAAGAATTCGGTGTCGAAGCCTGCGGCAAAGCCAATCGTCGCGACGAAAAGACCGATCACCGTGAAGGAGATTGCAAGCCCGACCGCAAGGACCAGCGGTCCGGTACGATGCTCGGCGGCAGCAGTGCCCAGGACGATCGGGAGCAATGGCAGCACGCACGGAGACAAGGTCGACAGAATGCCGGCAAGAAGAGCCAAGCCGAGGCTGCCAGCTCCCATCCCCATGTGCTCCGTCGGTTCAAGATGCGACGCGTGCAGCGCGACGTTCCAGGATCAGATCAGGAGCAGCCGGCAAAGCCGTCGGCGGCCATCTTGGCCTCGTACTTCGCCGTGACCTGCGCGCCCATCGTCAACGTCGGCTTCACCTGATCCCAGTTGGTCGGTTTGAGGATGATGAACCAGCCCTTGTCGTAAGGGTCGGTGTTGGCGAGCGAAGGGTTGGCGACCAGATCAGCGTTGACAGTGACGACGTCGCCAGCCGCAGCAGACTTCGCCGGGCCGACCCACTTGCCGCTCTCCACCGTCGCGCAGCTCTTTCCGGCGTCTACCGAGCGACCTGCCTTCTTGGGCGTGAAGGCCACGATCTGGCCGGCCATCGCCGTTGCTACCGCCGTCATGCCGAGCTTCACGGTCCCGTCGCCCTGCTCCTGGAACCAGATGTGGTTATCCACGTCGTAGAGCAACTCGTCGGGCATGTTGCAGCCTTTTACGGTGGGCATGGGCATGGTCCTTTCAGTTTGCGAATGGAATGGTCATGGATGGTACCGCCCTGGAAAAATTCCGACGGAAGTGAAACCGTCGGCGTCGGAAGGCCTCTGGCCTTTGATTTTTCGTGCGATCCACGCCCTCGATGGTTCCGTCTCGAAAGATCTCACTCTAAGCATCGGCCCGCAAGGTCTTCGACGAGCAGCAGAACTCGCCGAGACCGGCAACCTCCATCTTGCCGCCGACGAACAGGGCCAAGTGCTTGGCCACCATCGCGGCAAGCCGAACGCGCTTGGCCGCTTCGGGATGGGCGGGCTCGAGCGTGACGAGGTTGTAGTGGTAGACCAGCTCCCGGGCCGTTTCGCGACAGGCGTTGAACGACGGATCGCCCTTCGCACCCTGACGGTGCAGCGCGAGCAGGCGAAAGCCTTCTTTTGTCTCGCGCGTCGGTATCTCGCCCTTCGCGGCGATCCATTGCTCCAGGACGCTCTCACCGAGCGACAACAGCTCGGCTGCAACGGGTGTCATATCCCGAGCCTCCTGTGCCGGGACTGCCTCGGCGATCTCGTCGATCCGTGTCTCGATGTCGGCGAAGGTCAGCAACGGCACGATCCTTCAAGGTTGGAGAACTGCACCGGACGGGCCAGAGCCGGCTCAGCGCTCAGGTCAAACCCTTCTCGTGGATGAAGTCGAGTGAGTTGGAGATGTTGGTTTGGATGCCGAGCTTGCGCGGCCTGATGCCGAGCGCGAGCCCCAGAAGCTGAGTGAAGTAGAGGATCTTCACGTTCGTTTTTTTGCCTAAGCGCTTCTCGGCCCGGATCTGATGCATCTCCAGGCCGGAGTGGCAGGTCGGGCATTCGGTTGCGATAACCTCCGCGCCGGAGGCTTCGGCTGCCTGCAGGATGTTGAGGACGAGTTTCGTCGAGGTGTCGCTGTCGGACAGCGTGTGGGCGCCACCACAGCAAGCCGTCTTGAGCGGGAACTCGACGTTCTCCGCACCTGCGGCGGCGAGCAGGTCGTCCATGAAATGCGGCTTCGACGTCGATTCCGAGCCCGGCCCCTGATCCTTCTCGGGAAAGATGTGGCGGGGACGCACGTACATGCAGCCGTAGTAGTTGGCGATCTTCATACCGGCGAGACGGCCCTTCGTGCGCTGGCGCAGCCCCTCCTCGCCGATCGTATCCTTGATCCAATCGAGCGCGTGGATGGTCTCGGCCTGGCCTGCCTCATACGTTTTGTGGCCCGCCTTGGTGGAGAGCTTGTCCACTACCGCGCGGCTCTCCTCGTCGTGAGAGAGGTCGTACTCAGCCTTCTTAAGGTTGTGATAGCAGCCATTGCACGGCGCCATCACGACGTTGTTGCGGTTCTCGTTGACAGCCTGTGAGAGCACGCGCGAGGACAGGTAGGTCTGGATCTTGGGATCGATGTTCTTGACCTCCATCGCCCCGCAGCAATTCCAGTCCTTCACGTCGCGCAACTTGAGCCCCAGCTCATAGGCGATAGCGCGCGTGGAAACGTCGTAGCCGTTGCCCGATCCCTCGAGCGCGCAACCGGGGTAGTACGCGACCTCGCGCAGCTTGCGGGCTCTGTCAGTGATATCGACCATTTGTCGTCGCCTTACTCTGCCGCGTGCAGCTTGCGCTGCGGCGGTTGATTGCCATTCGCCGCCTTCGGCTTGTCGAGCCCGAGCGCCGCCTTGTGCTCGGCCTCCTTCTCGATGATGTAGTCCCCGATCGCCGCGCGAGCCTTATCCCAGCCGCGCGTGCGGGGGTGGAACACCATCGCCCACATACTCTTGAGCCCCCACTTCACCGGCAGTCTCATGCCGATGTTCCAGACGATCTGCTTGAGCCAATCCTGAAGCAGCGGTTGCTTCGTCTTCTTCAGGAAGGTTGCAAGCACCTTCGTGTCCTCGATCTTGCCGTACTGCACGACCTCGTCGGTAAAGATCTTGTCGAAGGTCGTCGACGGGCTCTCAGGCGTATGGCCCTTCAGCTCGAGCCAGTGGGCAGTCGCCTTCATCACGCCCTCGGGCACCACGTCGCGCGGGCAAGCATAGGTGCACTTGTTGCACGACACGCACTGCCAGATGAGGTCCTTGTCGCGCAGCAGCTCGCTCTCCATGCCCACGCGGATCAGGTAGATCCAGTAGCGCGGGTTGAAGCGCGGCTCGATGGCGTGGACCGTGCAGGAGTTGGTGCAAGAGCCGCACTGCCAGCAGCGGTGGATGTGCTCGCCGCCGGGAAGTGCGGCGATCTCGTCCTCCAGCGCCTCGTTGTAGTCGGTGACGACGCGGCTCTCGATGAAGGTCGACCAGTGGCCGGACACGTCGACGCCGTCGATCGTCAGGTTTTCGTGTGTCCGGATGTTCTCCGGGCGGATCAGCGATTTCTCGTGAATTGGCATGGGGTGTGCGGGCTCTCAGGTCAAATAGCGGATTGGGGGCGGCACATCGGTCGCGCCTTCGATGGTTGGCAGGCGGCGCTTGCCGGCGACGCGGTCAAGTCCGAGGATCCGCCGCGTGTGCTCGAGGGGATCGCCCTCGCTGACGAAATCCGCCTTGAGATAGGCACCACCCTGCGCGCTGATGTAGTCGCCGTAGACCTGAGCGCAGACGAGATCGACGTGCCAGAGCATGTCGCGGAACACGCCGTTGTCGGCGAGGAATTGCGAAAGCTCCTCGCGCAGCACCAGATGCGTCTCGTAGCCGTCGGCAACGTCGATCACGACATGGTCGACGTCGTCTCCGCCGCCGTTCGGGTCGTGCCAAAGCTGACGAAGTGCACCAGTGTTGGCGCGGCCGTCCCACACCCAGCGCTGCATCAGCGGATAGTTCTCGGGCAGCGTGTTGTGCAGCAGCTCGGCCGCCAGATCGCGCAGGAAACGGTCACGCGGACGCGCACCGGATCGCGACGAGCGATCTTGCTGATCTCCATCTGCGGTCCTCCCCTTCGGCTCTCCCGCCAGAGGCGCGGTGAGGCTCGGGCGCAAAGCGCTCTCGAAGGCGGCGATGCGGGCATCCGCTATCGTGGTGTCGTGCGCGCCGTCGATCAGCGCCGCGATCGCCCGCTGTGCGTCCGGCCACGCCTCGACCTCCAGCAGTGGGCCGATGCGCCGTCGCACCGTCGCCATCAGCGGCACGATCTCCTCGAAGGTGCCGCGCGTGATCGCAGCGGCCTTGCCATCGGCCAGCCTGTCTTGGAACACGACGCTCTTCAGCCGCACGGCCTCGGCGAAACGCTCGATACCGCCCAAAGGCTCGGCGGCATGGATGAGCCGCTCGAGCGCGATGCGCAGCTTGGTGCCCGACAGATGCAGCACGGGCCGACTATCTGCCAGACCCTGACGGTTCGACATCATGCTCGACGACCGCTGTGGTGTCCTGCTCATGCTCGCCAACGTGCCTCATGGTGTCGGACCCGGAGGTCAGACCACGCCTATTCCGCAGCCTGAAGCGTGACGCCGGCCGCCACCGCAATCGCATTGAGAGCGGCCGCGTTGGCCTGCGCGATGCTGTCGTCGATCGTCTCGGGCCCGATCGCAGAGCCGGCAACGAAAACGCCCGGACGCGAGGTCGCGCCCATCACACCGTAGGTGTCCTTGCGGGAGATGAACCCCTGCTTGTGGAGATCGACGCCGAACACCGCAGAGAGCGTCATGTTGTCGACGTTCGGGTCCATGCCGATCGCATGAACCACCAAGTCGAAGGGAATAGTGATCGGGCGCTTCACCAGCGTGTCCTCACCCTTGACGATGAGCTGCTTGCCATCGCTGGTGACCTCGGCGATACGCGCCTTGATGTACTTGACCTTGAACTCCTCCTGGCTGCGCCAGTAGTAGTCCGTCTCGTACAGACCGAACGTGCGGATATCCATGTAGTAGATGTAGACGTGCGTCTCGGGGAGCTCCTCGCGGATCTCCATCGCCAAGTTCGCGGAGACCGTGCAGCAGATCTTAGAGCACCATTCGCGCCCGATCTGGCGATCCCGGCTGCCGACGCAGAGCAGGATCGCGACACGCTTGGGCTTGCGGTCGTCGGAGGGACAGCGCACGCCCTTGCCCGATGAGATCATCTGCTCGACCTGCGTGGTCGTGACCACGTCGGGGTACGTTCCAAATCCCCACTCGGGCTTATTGATGCTGTCGAAGTGCGTGAAGCCCGTCGTCAGGATCGCAGAACCGACCTCCACGCGGCTCCCATCGGAAAGCTCGGCGGTGAAGCTGCCCGGCGTGCCGCCGAACGATTTCACGACCGTGCCGAGCCTGCGCTCGACCAACGGGTTCGCCTCGACCCGGCGCACCATGCCGCCGATCGCGTCCTTGGCCCAAAGCCCGGAAGGCACGAGCTTGGCGTAGCCGGATTGGATCGGCGCGCCACCGAGAATCTCGGTCTTCTCCACGAGAACGCTCTTGTAGCCGATCGAGCCGACCGCGTGCGCCGCTGCAAGGCCCGCCGGACCGCCGCCGACGATGAGAATTGGTTTTGTCATTGTCTTCTCTTTCGTTCGCAACCCCTCTCCCCTTCGCATCTATGCGAAGGAAAAAGGGTTAGGTAAGGGGCAGTCAAAGAATGAGCGTTTCACAATTCGCCGCCCCTTCACCCCGCCCCACTCCCCGCCAGCGGTGAGTAGGGGATTTTTCAGGCAGGCGGCGGAGGAATGACCTCGCGCTTAATCGGCTTGAAACCGGGTCCCGACGTGATCCGCAACCGCGGATCGTAGAGCTGGTCGGCAGCCCCGGTCTGGATCTGCTTCAGATAGCCTTCGAACTCGGCCTTCTTCTTCTGCCAGTCGATGCCGAGCTGCTCGAGAAGCTTCTCGATCGGCGAGGCGTGCCAATGGGTCTGGACGATCTTGTAGGGATCGGCGCCGCAGACGAGGGCCGCGAACTGGCAGTCCGCCATTACCGGCAACTCCACCGCCTTGTCGTCGCCGCCGGCCTTGGAGATCCACTGGTTCTTATCCAGCGTGGTGATGCAGCCCGTATCGTGTCCGATCATCACGTCGGACTTCGCCTCCTCCACCGCGACGCGGATCTTGCGGTCGATGGCGAACGAGCGCGTGAACTCGCGCTCGGAGATGATGTGACGGAAGCCGAAGCCGCAGCAATCGTACCAGGTCTTGTAGTCGATGACGTTGGTGCCGAGCGCCTGCATGATGCCGGTCGAAACGGCAACGCGGTTACCCTCGAGAATGCTGTCGTCGTAGATCGCATCCTCCGGCACCATCTTGTAGACGTGACAGGCGGGATGGATCGTCGAGCGCACGCCCGACGCATCGATCACCTGGTGTTTCTTGATCTCGTGACGCATCACGTGCACCCACTCGGAGTAGTGCACGACCTCCTCGGGGATCAGCAGCTTGCCGTCGACGAGGCGGCCGAGCTTGGCGAGGATCTTGGTCACGTTCTCGCGCAGCTTGGCGGAGTGGATCAGATAGCCCCGAACCTCCTTGTAGTTGCCGAACGAGGTGCCGCAGTGGACGAGGGGATAATAGTAGCCCTCGGGCAGGCCCTGGGCTTTCGCTGCAAAGTAGGCCTGATGGAAATT
The DNA here is from genome assembly GCA_945862355.1 of Devosia equisanguinis. GTDB lineage: Bacteria > Pseudomonadota > Alphaproteobacteria > Rhizobiales > Hyphomicrobiaceae > CAMDPA01. The sequence goes on from CAMAYR010000001.1 coordinate 21,134, forward strand.
ACGCAGGAAGACCGCCGCGAGGCTTTCGAGGTTGCCGATGCCGGAGCCGTGGTAGTTCCAGGCCGTGCAGCTCGTCTGGTCGGTCTCGTCGAGATAGGCGATGCCCATCTTGTTCATGAGCCACAGCAACGAAACCGGATAGCCCGGGATGTTGCCGCACTGGCCGCAGCTCTTGTGATGCCAGAGCTGGTTCGTTGGAACGCGCTTGGTCCAGCCGTAGAGCGTCTTGACCTCGATGGGCTGGTGCTCGTCGCGGATGCGGTGGACGACGATCTGACCGTCCTTCTCGAGCTGCCACATGGCATCGCGCACGTCCTCGACGCGATCCTTGTTGGTCAGCATCGAGCGCTTGTCGATCTTCTGCTCGACCCACGCCGTCGCCATCTGCGCTTCCGTCGTAGAAAGATTGGAAGGGCGCCACTCGTTGCCGTGGCCCGTGAAGCGCTCGCCGCCATTGTCCTTGGTCATCGGATCACTCCTCGACTTTCGCCTTCGGCTTGCGGCGTTGCCGCACAGCCGGTTTCTCGTCTACCGGGTCCAAGCCGCCGGCCGCCATCAAGGCGTCCAACCGCTTCTGCATTTTCTTCGGGCTGACATCCTCGAGCCGCTGCTGGATCGACCAGTTGTGGCCAAAGGGATCCTCGATGCGGCCCGACCGATCACCGTAGAATTGATCCTGCACCGGCCGCTTGACCTTCGCGCCGGCTTCGATGGCGCGCGCGAACACGGCATCGGCGTCGGCGACGTACAAAGTCAGCGCGACGGTCGTGCCTCCCAGCGCTGCCGGGCTGGCGCCATGCTCGGGAAATTCGTCGGACAGCATCACCCTGGTGTCACCAATCTCGATCTCGGCATGTCCGATCTTGCCGTCGGGCATCATCAGCCTCATGCGCTCCTTCGCGCCGAAGGCTCGAGCGTAGAACTCCAAGGCTTCCGCAGCGCCCCTGACGCACAGCGCGGCAGTCACTGAGTGATAGCCCTTCGGAGACTTGTACTTGACCTTCGCCATGCCCCAATCCATCCAATGCGCGGCTCAGTCATCGTCTTCTTTGTCCGCTTCCTCTTCCAGGTAGTCTTTCCAGTCGTCGCGCTTCTCGTCCATGATGTCCGTGATCACGTCGAACAAATTCTGGTCGATGCCCTCGAGCTGATCGAGGACGCCCGTCATCTCCCAGATCGTATATAGCTCGACGCTCGTCTTGAGGTTCACCTCCCAAGCCGTCTCCGTCGTGTTCAGGGTCGCCATCGGGATCGCCTTGCGCAGCAGCTTGAGCGGCGCATCGACCTTGGAGATGTTCGGACCCCAATCCGCGAAGTGGCTGGGGTTGATCATGTCGGGGGCGAGCTGGTTGCCGGTCGAGACGAGCTTGAGCATCACGCGAGAGAACGGCCGCAGCACGTCCTTGGCCGACTGCATCTGGTGCTTGATCGCAACCTCGCGCATCAACATCACCAGACCGCCGGGCGAGTTCTTGAAGGGGCAGCGGGCAGCGCAGGTGTAGCACTGCGCGCACGACCAGATCTTCTCCTGCATGGCATCGTAAATGCCTTCGAGGTTCTCGGTCCAGAGAAGCTGGACGATCTCGCGCGGGGAAAAATCGTAGTAGTGCGCGGCCGGGCACGTCGCGGTGCAGATGCCGCAATTGAGGCAGCCGTTCAGCTCGTGATCGAAACGCAGATCCGCCTGGATGTCCTGGAAGATCTCCTCGAGCTTCGCACGAGGAACGACAGGCGCCTCGCTGACGGGATCGCCGATGAAGTCCTGAACGCGGGTGGATGAGTGTCCGTCTGCCATTGCGCTCTCCGTGGTGTCGGACACTCGGGGGCCGACACCTTGCTCCTCCTGCGCGACGAAGTGGCGCCGCCGAGGCAGCCAACTCGTGGTCGCGTCCTGGTATCAGACCCGCAGGTCCGACGTAACCTCAATAGGTCAGAACCTTGCAATCGCCTTCCATGACCTCCTCGATCATGTACGCGCCACCCACGATCCCGGAGCACTCCGGAATGAGGTCGTCCTGCGTCATGTTGAACAAGTCGAGATTGGGCGAGCAGCAGTAGAACTTCACACCGGCTTCGTGCGCGTCCTTGATGAAATCGTAGACCGTCTTTGGGCTGCCGGGCTTTACGGTCAACTGCGCAGCCTCGCCCTTCTTCATCAGGCGGCCGGCGGTAGCGGTGCAGATCACCTCCACCTCGTAGTCCATGGCGGCGGCGACAGAGGCCTGAAACAGCGGAGCGCCCAGCTCCTCGCCGTTGCGCGGATCAGTGTTGGCCATCACGATCAACAGCTTCTTGCCCATCGTCTCCTCGCCCCCTGTTCGAATTCAACACGCACGCCAGCGCGGTCACGCGCGGGCGGCTGCCATTCCGGCCGACGCTAGCCCGACTTAAGGCCCATTACAAGCAAATATTCGCATTCGTGAATTAAAGAACTCCGCGCCCGCGCCACTGGAGACGGGGCGGTAAAGCTCACTCGCCAGGCAGCATTTCCTCGATTTCTTCACCTTCGACATAGGCCTCGCCTGCCTTTTCCATACCGAGTTGGCTGCGGATCTTCCGCAGATGGGCGGGTGTGGGATCGAATGGGTAGCTCGCGATGTTGGAGGGCGGGCTGTCGCCGTAAGGCCGGTCGCACGCCGAGAGGTCCTCGCGAACCTTGCCGGGGCAGCCAGAGGTGCGAAAGGCGAGGCCTTGATCGATCACCGGCTGCAGCTCGGCATCGGAGATACCGAAGTCGGCGACGCGGCCCGCTTCATCGAAGCGCATCTGGTCCACCCGGACGCCGCGATAGTCGATCAGGTATCGGGCGAGCTGGACGCGTCGCCACTGATCGCGCGGCGTCGCCGGCAGGTGGTCCATCAGCGAGCCCTTCTCCGGGAAGAAGCAGAACATATGGCTGTGCCCGCCCATGTCGACCAAGCGCTGCACGAGGCTCAGCACGTCGGCTTCGGTCTCGCCCATGCCGACGATGATATGTGCGCCGAACTTCTCGCTTCCGAAGATGTCCCGGGCGTCCTCGAGGATCTCCCAGTATTTCGACCAGGAATGCGGCGACTGCACACCCTTGCCGCGCGTCCGGTCGAAGATCTCGGGTGTGGCTGCGTCGAGGGCGACGGTGAAGATGTCGGCGCCGAGATCCTTGAGGCGGGCGACGTCGGCACGGGACATCGTGGTCGGGTTGGAGAGGATCGAGACGGGAACGGTCTCCGGCGAGATGCGGTCTGTCCACTGTTTCAACACCGTCACAGTGTCGGCGTCCGAACTCGGGTGCGTGATCATCGAGATGCACATGCGGTGGAACGGCGTCTTGTCGCCGTCGCGCGCGACCTTGTCGACGATCTCGGCCATTGGAACGGCCGGCCAATCGACGCGAATGAAGTTGCGGTCGGCGTAGTCGCGGTCGGCCTCGCGGTGGCGGGCGAGCCCGCAATACGCGCAGTTCGCACGGCAGCCCTCGGGATATGTGAGGAGCAGGTTCAAGCAGCGCGTGCAGCCGCAGCCGAACATCTTGCCCGGCATGATGCCGAGCGTGATGGCGGCCGCCGTCGACAACTGCACGTACTCCGGCGATCGCATATGCGGCGTCAGCCGGTTGTTACCCGGCAGGTAGACACCCTCGGGTGGCACGTTGGCGTGCTTTACGCGTGCGCCGTTGCGGGCGGCGACAGGCGTTGGGGCCGGCGCACGCGGCTCCATCACGTCGAAGGCGTTGAAGTCGAGGCCGGCTGCGCCCTTCGCGGAGGGCAGGGCAATCTCACGTTTCAGGCAGCTCATTGTCTGTCTCTTTCAACCTGCGCACGCAGTCGCCATCGGCCGCGCCTGTATATTGCCACCGATCTTGATCGAGCAACATGCGTGCTGCTGCTCATAAGGCCGGCCGATCGCCTGGGCGAGGGCTACGGCGCCGTCGGCGGGGAAGGCGATGCCATCGAGTCCTGCCATCACCGCGTAGGCATCCGTGACGCGCTTGTGCATTCCGGCTGGTCTAGCACAACCGAGCAGCACCTGCTTGTCCGGCAGGCGGCGGCGCGCCTCCAGGAAGATGCGGCCGACATCGGCCGTGGCCGGCGTCGCGAAGGTGCCCGCTTTCGCATAAAACGGCATGATGACGACGAGAACAAGCGAGTGGATGCCGTGACGGGCGCAAATGTCCAACGCGTTGGCCTCGCCCAGAATGCGGCCGTAATGCAGGCCGACGACGATGTGCGGCACGACCTCCATGCGGGTCGAGCACAGCGCGGCAAGCGTCGCCTCGAACTCGTCCACCGTGCGGTCGAGATGATAAACCTGCCGTATAGTCTCCTGTGCGCCGATCACGTCCATCATGGCGGTGTCGACGCCGGCACTCTCCATCGCCTTGGCGCGCGGCTCGTCGAGAAGGGCGGAGTGGATCGCCACTTTGAGATGGGGAAAGTCAAGCTTCAGGCGCTCGATGGCGGGCAGGTATTTCTCGTACTTGATCTCGTTGCGGCGGTTGGAGCCACCCGACAGCAAGAACCCCTGCAGGTTCTGCAGCATGACGAGATCGCGCACCTTGCTCTCGAGCATCTGAGGCGTGGTTGCTGGGATCATCGGCTCCAGGATCTTGGCCTGGCAGTGATCGCAGTCGAGCGCGCAAGCCCCGCCGGTGACCGAGAACGCCGGGAAGGAGTTCTTGGAGCACCCCTGCATCTCGGAAGTGGAGTATTCCTTGAAGGTCGGTGTGGAAAATCGGATCGGCCCGCCCACGCCGCGCGCCTGCATCAGGGCGACGAGCGCGGCGTCCATCTCGGCATCCTCCAGAGCCTCGATGCCGCTAATTTTCGCCAGCCAATCAAGACCTTCCGCCTTTGCTTGCTCGATAAGGTCAGGCATTGGCTGGTGTCCGTCCACGGCGCGCCTCCGCGTGTCTCTTCTTGAATGCAGACATCCGCATACATTAACGTAATGCTCGGCCTTGCCAAGGGGCCTCGTAGCCCCGGACCTTCGCAGAGGAAACCATCTTGCAGCGCATCGCAATCATCGGCATCGGCTGCCGCTTTCCCGGACGCGCCGACGATGTGGGCAGCTTTTGGTCACTGCTGGCGGAAGGCAGATGCGCGCTTGGCGAAATTCCAGGTGACCGTTGGGCGCTCGAGGGATTCCACGACGCGACCCATGATCTCCCGGACCGCGCCTACGCGAAATGGGGCGGGTTCCTCGACGACATCCGCAGCTTCGACCCGGCCTGGTTCGGCCTCAGCCCGCGCGAGGCGGAGGCGATGGACCCGCAGCAACGGCTTCTGCTTCAAGTTGCCTCAGAGGCGGTGGCGGATGCGCGCCTGCCACTCGCGGCGCTGAGACGTGGCCCGACCGGTGTTTTCATCGGTGTATCGAACGTCGACTACGGCCTGCTCCAGCGCTACCGGCCGGAACACGGTGACATCCAGGCCGGCACGGGAACGGCACTGTCGATCGTCGCCAACCGGGTGTCGAACCGGCTGGACCTGTCCGGGCCCAGCATGGGCATCGACACAGCCTGCTCGTCTTCGCTCGTGGCGCTCGACACGGCCTGCCGGCATCTTGGCGACGGCTCATGCGAAATGGCACTGGCGGGCGGGGTCAACATCCTGCTCGACCCGCGCATGTTCATCACGTTCTCCAGCGCTCACATGCTGTCTCCGACGGGGCGCATCCGGGCGTTCGACGCGGCAGCCGACGGGTTCGTGCGCGGGGAGGGCGTCGGCGTGGTGCTGCTGCGGCGGCTCGATGACGCAGTTGCCGCCGGCGACCGGATCTATGCGGTGATCGAGGCCACTGCCGTCAATCAGGATGGCCGAACCGGAACAATCACCGAGCCGAGCCTCGATGCCCAGATCGCGATGTTGCAGGCGGCGGTAGAACGCGCCGGCATCGAGCCTGAGAGCATCGCCTATGTCGAAGCGCACGGTACCGGCACGCCGGTCGGCGATCCGATCGAGGCGAAGGCAATCGGCACGGTGCTCGGCGGCCAGCGGCGGCGGCGGCTGCTGCCGATGGGCTCGGCCAAGACCAACATCGGGCATCTCGAGCCGGCTGCCGGCATCGCGGGTCTGATCAAGGCAGCGCTCGTGTTGCATCTGCGCAGCGTGCCGCCGAGCCTCGGCTTCGAGCAGGCGAACCCGGCCATTCAGCTCGACGATCTCAGGCTGACGATACCGCGTGGCTTCAGCGCACTCGACGATGTCGGTGGGCACCCGCACGCGCTGGTCAACTCGTTCGGCTTCGGCGGCACGAATGCGTGCGCAGTGTTGTCGGCCGCGCCGGAGAGCGGCTTTCGAGCAGAACGAGGTCGCGGCACCGTCCGGGCCGGCGCTGCCGACAAGCTGGCGGCGCCGATACCCGTTCCTCTTTCAGCGCCCACCGCGCGGCACCTCCAGGCCTTTGCCGCCGTCGTAGCAGAGTCGATCGAGAGCGGCTGTCTGTCAGACAAGACGATCGAGGAGATCACCAGCGCGCTCGCCGCCCAGCGCGACCCCCACGAGCATCGCGCGGTGATCATCGCGACGACGCCGGCCGAACTCGTTGATCGCTTGCGGTGTCTCGCCGACGGCCGCGAATGGCCTCAGTCGGAACGCCATGCGCCGCCGCAGATTATTCGCGGCACCGCGCGCGCAGACCGCAAGGTGTGCTTCACGATGACGGGCCAGGGCGGGCAGTGGTGGGCGATGGGCCGCGAGCTCATCGAGTGCGAGCCGGTCTTCCGCCGCGCCGTCGAGGCGTTCGATGCGATCTTCGCGCCGGTCGGCGGATGGTCGGTGATGAAGGAGCTGATGGCCGACGAGGCCACGAGCCGCATCGACGACGCGGCGATCACGCCGGCGGTGATGTTCGCGTTCCAGACCGCACTGGCGGAGGTGTGGAAGGCCCGCGGCGTGGCACCCGACATCGTGCTCGGGCACAGCTTCGGCGAGGTTACGGCAGCGTTCCTCGCGGGCGGGATCGAGGCGGCCGAGGTGGCGCGTCTCGTCGATCAGCGGGGACTGATCCGCCACCGGGTCGACCGCGTCGGCACGATGGCGGCAATCGGGCTCGGCGCAGCAGAAATCGCGCCGCTGCTCCCGAGCGACGGCAGTATCGAGATCGGCGGGTACAATGCACCCTCGATGGTGACACTGTCCGGCGAGGAAGCGGCCATCGACGTCCTGATCGCGCGGCTCAATGCGGAAGACCCGACAATTCTCACGCGCAAGCTGGCGCTCGACTTCGCCTATCACTCGAGCTGGTTCGAGCCGGTCGAGGGCGTGTTCAAGGCAGAGGTGGGTACCCTCGCAACGGCGCCGCCACGGTTGCCGGTGGTTTCCACGGTCACGGGGCAGCTCAACAACCGCTTCGACACGGACTACTGGTGGCAGAACCTGCGGCAGCCCGTGCGCTACCAGCATGGGATCGATACGACGCTCGATCTCGGCGCCGACGTTTTCGTCGAGCTGGGGCCACATCGTACGCTTTCGAGCATGACGGCAGCGTGTGCGGCCGCGAAGGGGCGAGCCGTCGTCACCGTCACGACGCTCGACCGGCGGTGGGGCGATCTCGTCTCACTCGCGGTTGCGACGGGGCAACTGTGGGTGGCGGGCGTCGATGTCGATTGGACGGCACTGCTCGGCAAGGGCGGGCGCGAGAGCGAGCTGCCGCGGCAGCCCTGGCTCGATCAGGCGCTGTGGATCGAGCCCGACGAGGCCGGCCAGCATCTGCGCCCAGCTCAGGTGCATCCGCTGCTTGGGCGGGCGCAGGCCGGCCCCGTAAAGAGCTGGCGCGCGGACGTCAGCCTCGCCTCTCACGGCTGGCTTTCCGACCATCGGCTCGATAGCAACTGCGTCTATCCCGCAGCCGCCTACATCGAGATGCTGACGGTTGCGGCGCGGGACGTGCTCGATGCGCGCGCCGTCGAGTTGGCCGATGTCACATTCCCGGCCGCGCTGTTCATCGGCAGTGACGACGAGGTGCAGATCGCCACGCACTTCGAGACGGGGCGGCGCAAGCTATCTATTCATTCGCGTGTCCGTGGCGGCGGGAACGACTGGACGCTGCGCGCGGCGGCTACCGTGTCGGCGCTGGACGACGCGGCGGCAGCGGCTTTCGAGGCCGAGCGTTGGGGCGGGATCGTGCTGCCGCTGCGCGAGGCCGCGCCGGTTGCGACAGCCGAGTTCTACGCTGCCGCGGACGCTGCGGGCTATGGCTGGGGTCCGCAGTTCCAGGGCCTGAAGAAGATCGAACGAGCGCGGGGAGCCGCGCGGGGCGTGATCGCAGTTGCGGCAGACGGGAAGCCGTTCCATCTCGATCCGCGCCTCGTCGATTCCGCCTTGCAGCTCATGCTGGCGAGCGGCGAGGCCTCTAATCTCCTCGGCGTGATGCCGACGGGAATCGCGCGGTTGATCGCCATCGGATCACCGGGCGCGAGCGCCACAGCACTCGGCCGAACGAGAGCTGCGGCAGGCGGCGGCATCACGGCGGACATCGAGATCGCGGGCGAGGACGGCTCGTTGGCCGTCCGCATCGAGGGACTTTCCGCGAGGCGCCGCGCGAGGCCGGCGACCGTCTCTGCAGCGAACGCGCGTGTCGCGCGGCTCTACGAGGAGACGAGCGAGCGTGCCGTACTCGACGACGCCGCAGGGCCGATCGATGGCGCCTGGGTGGTGATCGCGGGCAACGGATGCGGCTTCGGCGATCGCCTTGCCGCTGAGATCACGCAGCGCGGCGGAACGTGCACGCTGCTGGTGGCTCGCGACGATCGGCTGCCTGGCCTCGGCGACATCGAGGCTGCACTCGGCAATGGCGATGCGAAGCTCGCCCCACGCCTCATCTACGCCGTGCCGATCTCGACGCCGCCAGTTGCGGAAGCGCGCATCTCGCAGGAAGCTCGAAAATCGACACATCGGATGATCGAGTTCGGGCGTGCGCTCGGCACACTTGCGGCGCGTGGCGTGCATCCGGCCGTCACCGTGCTGACGCTCGGCGCCCGCACCGCTGGGGGCGACGACGTCATCGACGAGCGAGGCCTCGCACAGTCTCCCGTCCTGGCTGTGACGCGCACGATCATGATGGAACTTCCCGAAATCCGCGTGCAACTCGTCGATTGCGACCCGTCCTCACTCGATGATGCTGGACGCTTAGTCGATGTTATGGCGTCCTGTCCCGAGGTGACGGAAATCGCCGTTCGCGACGGCGTAGCGTTCGTACTTCGCATCGACGAAATCGGGCGGGGCGAGGCACCGCCGCCGAGCCTTGTTCCCGCAAAGCAAAGGTCGAGCTGTGCTTTCGCGCTGGTGCATACCGGCCCGCCGGGCGCTGACGGGCTCGATTGGCGCGAGACCTCGCGCCGCGTGCTCGAGCCTAACGAGATCGAGGTCGAGGTTGCCGCGGCCGGGCTCAACTTCCGCGACCTGATGGCCGTGTCGGGGCTGCTGCCGCTGGAGGCCGAACCCGATCCGGCGATCGGCGCACTCGGGCTCGAAGTGTCCGGCGTCGTAACGCGGGTCGGCGCCGACGTGCGCGATACGGAGCCGGGCCAGGCCGTGCTCGGCATGGGGCGCGGTGTGTTGCGTCGACACGCGGTACTGTCGCGACAGGCGCTGCACATTCTTCCGCCGGGCTTCTCGCACGAGGAAGCCGCCACCGTCCCGTCCGCGTTTCTCACCGCGCACTATGCGCTGGCCGAGCTGGCGCGGCTGCAGGCAGGCGAGACCGTTCTGATCCACAGCGCGACCGGCGGCGTCGGCCTGGCAGCCATCCAGCTGGCGCGGCGGGCGGGCGCGGACATCATCGCTACGGCGGGATCACCAGAACGGCGCGCGCTGCTATTCGATCTGGGGATCTTCCACATATTCGATTCACGGAGCGCGCGCTTTGCCGACGATGTCATGCGCGCGACTGGCGGCCGAGGCGTCGACATCGTGCTCAACTCGCTGAGCGGCCCGATGATCGGCAAGGGGATCGCGTGTCTGGCGCCCCATGGCCGGTTCATCGAGCTCGGCAAGCGCGATGTCTACGACGATACGGCATTGGGCTTGAAAGCGCTCAAAGCGAACATCTCGCTGCATGTCGTGGACGTCGCGGCGCTGATCGTGGACCGGCCGCAGCTTGCCGCGCGGTTACTTGGAGAGGTGACTGCGATGCTCCAAGCGGGAGAGATCGCACCGCTTCCCCACCGCATCTTCAAGGCCGACGACATTGCCGATGCATTCCGCCACTTCTCGTCCGGGCAGCACGTCGGCAAGATCGTGGTGAGCCTCGACAGACCACCTGCCGTGATTCGACGTGGGTTCTCCGCCGGCGCACCGTTCGACGGCGACGCCACCTACCTCGTCACGGGCGGCACCCGCGGGTTCGGCCGCGCCGTCGGCCAATGGCTGGCTGAGCGCGGCGCGGGACGCGTAGTGCTCGCGTCGCGGTCGGGCCGGCTCGAAGCCGACACTGAAAACGTTCGGCACCACGCCATCGAAACGCTCGCGCTCGACGTGACCTCCGCGGATGCAGTGGAACGCGCGATCGCCGATCTTGCAGCGTCAGCCAAGCCGCTGCGGGGGATCTTCCACGCGGCCGTCGAATATGACGACGCGCTGCTGGCGGACATGACCGAGGCGCGTACAGATCGCGTGCTGGCGCCGAAGATCGACGGCGCCTTGAACCTGACGCGAGCCGTCTTGGCCTGCGGGGCCGAGATCGATCAATTCGTGATGTTCTCCTCGCTGGCGCAGGTCGTGGGCTGGCCGGGACAGTCGAACTATGCGGCGGCCAACGGGTTCCTCGAAGCGCTCGCGCATCGGCAGCGCAGCCGTGGCATTCCCGGACAATGCATCAACTGGGGCGCACTCGGCGAAAGCGGGCATGTGGCGCGCAGCGCCCAGATGCAAAGCTATCTCGACAGCAGCGGCTGGATCGCGATCGACAATCGCGCGGCACTCGATGCGCTCGCCCGCGCGCTCGACATCGACCGACCCGTCGTGACGATTGCGGCCGCCGACTGGTCGCGTCTTGGAGCCACGCAACGAGCCGTAGCGCGATCATCGCGCCTGGCCTCTCTGCTCGCGGGGGCGCGCAGCGCGGCGACTGCAGAGCGGGGCTTGTCGCAGCACGACGACGGCGCGCTAGAGGCCGCAGCGCTGTATCTCGTCAGGCGGCAGACCGCTCGGGTACTGCGTGCGCCGGTCGATGGCATCGTAGCGGACCAGACGCTCGCCGAAGCCGGCATAGACTCGCTATCGTCTTTCGAGCTTCACAACCGCATCGAGCAGGAGGCCGGCATCGAGGTGCCGATGGCGCGCTACACGAAGGCACGCCGGATCGGGGAGCTGGCGCAACTGCTCGTCGCGCTGGTGATGGAAGCGCGAAGCCGGGCGCAATGACGGTGCGCCGCGCGGCTCAGCCCGCTCCCGCGTCGTCCGGCCGCGGCACGCGCGCGAGGCAGCCGACGAGACGGTCCATGCGAAGCTGCTCAAAGGCCTGCCAAAGGCCGGCGATCTCCTCGTCGAGTGCTGCTGCGACCGGGTTTCCAGGCGGTAGCCGCAGACGCCGATGAATGGCGAGCAGCAGCGGCTCGAGCGCGGGCTTCAACTCGTGGGTACGGCGGTCTTCGGGCGTCCAGCCGAGCTTCGTGGCAACCGCGAGAAAGTCGGCCGGCTCGGCATGCGCGGAAGACAAGCCCTTCAGCTTGTCGAGCCGCACCAGATCCTCACGGATGAGATGATGGCGGAAATAGCTCTCTTCCGATGCCAGTCCCCGTTCAACCGTCTCGATCAGATGCATCTGCCTCTCCCGTAGTGCGCCCCGCAGCCAGCGCGGCAACCATGAGACAATACCTGCTCTTTACATTCGTGAATATGAATATACAATGTCGTATTTCCACAACCTTGGGAACGCGCTCGTGTTGCAATAGCTCATGGGCGCAAGGAGTGGATGCTCAGGGACGCCTTGACAGCTCGCGCTGTCGCCTGCAACCGTTTGTTGTGCAGCGCACAAGCCAAGAAACCGAGACATCATGAGCACGCCCAAGAGCCCTGCGGTCGAGACCGAGCACCTCAACGACGAGCCGCCGTTCGGCGAAGAGTTCGCCGAACAGATGTATGCGGCGGCGGCCAATGCCGCGCAGTTCCTGCGCGCGATCGGCAGCGAGCACCGGCTGATGATCCTGTGCACGCTGATGGACGGCAGCAAGACCGTGACCGAGATCTGCAATGCGGTCGGCGCTCGGCAGAGCCTGATCTCCCAGCATCTCACGCGCCTTCGCCTGGATGGCCTCGTCAAGGTCGAGCGCGAGGGGCACTTCGCGCACTACTCCATCGACGATCCGATGGTGCGGGACATCGTGACATCGCTGCACAAGCGGTTCTGCGCCGACATTCCTCCTGCAACGAAGCAGTAACAACGGTGCCTGTTTGAGCAAGGTCGCTGCGCCTGGAGGAAGACCCATGGCGCCGGCGGTGTTCCTCACCCACCCGATCTTCGGCACGCCGGCATTCGGACGCAACCATCCACTCTCGATCCCCCGGCAGTCGGCGGTGGTCGGCTTGGCGCAAGCGCTCGGTTGGCTCGAAGCCGCCCAATTGCGAGAATGCCCGCTTCCATCCCTCGATACTCTGGCGCGATTTCACGACAGAGACTACCTGGCCGCGCTGGAAGCGGCAGCAAGGTCGCGCAGCGCTACCGCTGCAGTGCGTGAGCGCTACAATCTCGGCACGATGGAGTGCCCGCTGTTCGAGGGCCTGTGGGACCGGGCGCGGGCGACCGTCGGCGGGGCCATCATGGCGGCGGAGTTGGCTCTCGAGGGCTGCCTGCCATTCCATCCCGCCGGCGGCACACATCACGGCCGCCGCGATCGGGCGTCCGGATTCTGCTACCTCGACGACCCTGTGTTCGCGATACTGCGCCTCCTGGAAGCAGCTTTGCCGCGTGTCGCCTACGTCGATCTGGACGCCCATCACGGCGACGGAGTGGAAGACGCATTCGCGGCCGATCCGCGCGTGATCACGATCTCGATCCACGAGGCCGGGCGGTGGCCGGGCACGGGCACCCTCGATGATCGAGGCGAGGGCCGCGCCTTCAACATGCCGGTGCCGCGCGGGTTCAACGACAGCGAGCTCGGCGTACTGATGGAGGCGGCAGTGCTGCCGGTGCTGGACCGGTTCAAGCCTGAGGCCGTCGTGATCGTATGCGGGGTGGACGCTCTCGCGGGCGATCCACTCTCGGGGCTCGCGCTGTCCAACGTGGCACTCGGCGATGCGGTGATGGCGCTCGTCGATGCGTATCCCCGCGTGGTAGTGCTGGGTGGCGGCGGCTACAATCCGTGGACACTGTCGCGGGCGTGGACGGGGATCTGGGGCCGGCTCTCGGAACGGAAGGTTCCCAGCGCACTACCGCCTGCTGCGCGCGCGGTGCTGGCCGGGCTGGACTGCGATCTGGTCGAGGATGAGGATCGCGATCCGGCCTGGTTCACGACGCTGCGGGATGCGCCGCGAAACGGACCCGTTCGGGACGAGATCCGGCAGATCGCAAGGTGCATCGCATATCGGAGCGCTCTACTCTCGTGAATGGAAATAGACGGCAATTCGCAGGCTCTCGTGAGGCGTCGCGCCTTAGTTGACAACGACCTCGCCGCCCCGTCGGTCAACCAGGGCGCGACGCCTCACTAGCCCATCGGACAGGTGCGGCCATGTCCCCATCCCATGAAGACGACGGCTCTCCTCGTACCCGGTGGGTGGCCGGTGTCGACGGCTGCCCGGCCGGATGGCTCGTCGTGCTGCGGCCGCTCACCGATCCGAGCGAGGCGCGTGCCCTCATCGTGCCCACGTTCGCAGAATTGCTCGCGGTCGAGCCCGCGCCGGAGGTGATCAGCATCGACATGCCGATCGGGCTGCCAGAGGTCGCGGGTATCGGCGGGCGGCGCGCGGACGTCGAAGCTCGAGCCAACCTGGGAGCCCGACAATCGGCGGTGTTCGCCGTGCCGTCGCGCGCGGCCGTCATGTGCCAGGACTACGCCCAAGCCTGCGCGACGGCGCACGCCACCTCCGATCCGCCACGCAAGGTCTCCAAGCAGTGCTTCAACCTGTTCCCTAAAATCCGCCAGATCGACGCGCTGATGTCCCCCGAGTTGCAGACGCGCGTCTTCGAGACGCATCCCGAGCTCGCGTTCTGGGCCCTCAACGGGGAGAGCCCCATCGGCGAGGCCAAGAAGGTGAAGTCACGGCCCCATATGCCCGGCCTTGAGATGCGCCGCGCACTTCTCGTCGCGGCAGGCTACGAGCGGGGCTTTGTCGAGAATGGTGGAGCATTTCGCAGGCAGGCCGCAGGCCCCGACGACTTTCTCGATGCAGCGGCCTGCTCTTGGACGGCGGCACGGATCGCGCGCGGCGCCGCACGGCGCTTTCCGCTCGTCCCGGCAGTGGATGCGACGGGCCTCAGGATGGAAATCTGGGGCTAAAGCCGCATGCAGCGTGCGATCGCCATGGCGCTGCATTCTCAGTGTCTATGCCGCCGACCTCGCGGCAATGCGACCGTACACCGCCAGTATCATCGGTGTGGCGATGGCCCACACCACGGCAACCGTGACGAGAGGCAGCCAAGCCGGCTCGGCGAGCTTCAGCGCGCCGAGCCCTGCGCCGGCCCAGTATGTCGGCGGCGCGAGCAGGGCGCCCAGCGCCGCGCCAAGCAGCATCTGCCGCTCGCCCAGCATTCGCGCCGTGGCGCCCGCGCAGGTAGCGAACACCATCCAAAGCGATATCAGCCAAAGCGGCGCGAGGCCCAGCGCGGGCCGGGCAGCGGCAAAATCGATCAGGCCGGAAGCGACGATCGCCGTTTCTGCGACCACACCGACCACAGCAGCGGTAAACACTGCGGCGAGCGTGGCGAGGCGCGTACCTGAGGCCCAGATCTGGCCGATCAATACGGCGCCGGCCACTGCGACGCCCGGCTCCCAGTGGCCAGACGCAGCGCCCAGCGCGCAAGCCCACCAGGTGACCTGGAAACCGATGATGTCGACAACGAGCCGCACAAAAGCCCTCCTCCGCAGCCTGAATTTTCCCGTCGGTGAGCCTCACATTTCCTGCCCGCTTCGCGCAAGCGCCATTCGGCGTGCTGCCCATCAGGCAGTGAACCCTCGGGTGGCGGTGCCGTCAGTGGAAACGCAGATCAATCGCTCATCGCCGCATACGCTGCCAGGGCACGTGATCGCGCCACGGCATGATCCACCATAGGCAGCGGATATTCCTGGCCCAATACGACGCCGGCTGCGGCGAGCACATCCTTGGGCGCCGTCCAGGGCGAATGTATATGCGCGGATGGAACTGCGGCCAACTCGGGCACGTAACGGCGCACGTAGTCGCCATCCGGATCGAACTTCTGGCCCTGCAGGATGGGATTGAAGATCCGAAAATACGGCGCGGCGTCCGCGCCAGAACCAGCCACCCACTGCCAGCTCGCCTGGTTGCTCGCAAGGTCGGCATCGACCAGCGTGTCGAGGAACCAGCGGGCACCTTCCTGCCAGGGGATCAGCAGATGCTTGCACAGGAACGATGCAACGATCATGCGCACGCGGTTGTGCATCCATCCTGTCTGCCAGAGCTCGCGCATTCCGGCATCGACGATGGGATAACCCGTCCTGCCGCGCTGCCACGTTGCAAGATCACTGGCGGCCTGCTGCTTGTCCGCGGTCCAGGGAAACGCGGCGAAGTCGTCCCTGAACGGACGATCGACGATGTGCGGCCAGTGGAACAGCAGGTGGATGGAGAATTCGCGCCAGCCCAACTCGCGCAGGAACGACGCCGAGCCGCGCTCGCGCGAGGGCTCCGCGGCCGCAGCAATACTGGCTGAATGCCAGCATTGGCGCGGGCTCACCTCTCC
This sequence comes from Devosia equisanguinis, assembly GCA_945862355.1. Taxonomy (GTDB): domain Bacteria; phylum Pseudomonadota; class Alphaproteobacteria; order Rhizobiales; family Hyphomicrobiaceae; genus CAMDPA01. The sequence continues at coordinate 36,965 of CAMAYR010000001.1, forward strand.
GAAATGGAGATGGGGCGAAAGGCGCGAGGTTCCCACCTGATCGGGTCGGTCGCGGTCCGCATAGTAGGTTGCCACTGGACCGTCGAGGAAAGCCTTCAGCCGCGTGGCCGCGCCTGCCTCACCAGGTTGCCAGGTCGAGCGAAGCCCGCCCGCCCAGTCCGGCTTCGAAGGTACAAGGTCCCAGTCGGCGACAGCATCGCTCGCCAGATCATCGGGCGGCGCAATCAGCCTCGCGGACACTGCAAGAGCGGGCGCTGGTGCAGGCGAGGCCAAACAAGCCCTCCAGAACGGCGTGAACACGCGAAATGGCGCTCCCGCCTGCGTGCGCACGGCTTCCGGCTCGAACAATGCCGCGCCGGCATAGCGCCGCGCCGCAAGGCCCGCCTTGTCGCAAGCGGCCGCCAGTTCCTGCTCCTGACGGCGCTCCACGGGCTCATAGCCGCGTGTAAAATGGATCGAGTGTGCGCCGGATTGTTTCGCGATTTCCAAGAGCTGCTCGATGGTCGATCCGCGCCGAAGGATCAGCCGCGCACCCTTTTCGCGCAGTGCTCGATCGAGGCTCTCGAGGCTGCCATGAAGCCACCAGCGGCTGGCGGCGCCGGTCGTCTCCGCCGCCGGGTCCAGAACGTATACAGGCAACACCGGCAGACCGGACTGCGCGGCGGCGCTGAATGCAGGGTTGTCCGCGAGGCGTAGATCGCGTCTGAACCAATGGATAATACCAGCGCTACGGCTCATGCTTTCCAGGCTCGTTCGAGTTGCGTGACGAACATCGGTTCAGTGGTTGCGGTGTCTGCCGACATTATCGGCTCGACCGCCTTGCAACGCCTGACGCCTGTGCAGTACGCGGGCGGGTGAGCCATGGACTACCTTAAGGTTCACATCACGATGAACTGTCGCACGGGAGGCCGAGGGAGAATTCGAGCGGTGCTTTTCGATACGCCCCGCTAAATCAGCCACGCGAAGGTGGCAGGTCAGCCTCCAGCCTGCTCACGACGGTAGAGCTCGGCGAGAAGCGCGTCGATCTCCTCGTTGCGCCCGACACCGTTGGCCTTTGCCTTCCGCTCCTGATGCTGAAGCTGGCGCTCCTGCGTTCTGATAGCGGCTCCTGTCGCACCTGAAACCTTGAGCCGTCGGCCGCCGGCAATCAGTAGCGGATGTCCTGGCTGCTCGAGATCCAGTTCTTCCAGGAAGGTCTCGCGCAACGCATAGAAGCTCTGCAAAATCGCATCGCGTACCAGCTTACGGTACTCCGGCGCGATGTCCTTCGACTTGCGCGGGTCCAGGGTAATCAAGACGCGTCGCATGTCGTGCAGCGGCGCGTATGGATAAAGGCCGATCAACTCGTCGGTCTCGCCGACATTGCGATAGACAATACGCATGTTGTCGATGGAGCCCGAAAGGCTGCAAAACGTATCGATGTAGTCGTCTGGCGTCGGATAAGGCTTCTCGCAGAAGGCATATAGCGCGTTCTTGGTGGCGACCAGCGCGCGCCATTCCTGCTCCAGGCACGTCACGAAATTCGAGCGCTTCTGGTACACGTTCGAAATGTAGGCGACGCCGCCCGTCACGATCAGCAGGCTCATGTCGCGCAGGAACTCGTAGAAGTCCTTGAGACCGCCCTCGATGCCGATGGTCTTGAGCAAGGGGATATAGTCGGCAAACTTCGCCAGGAGCGAGATCGCGAGGATCACGCCCAGGAAGACGTAGAGACGGGCGAGGGTGTTGCGGAGGCTGTTGCGGGTCATGGGGAAATGAAGCTTCGTGCGAACAAGGGGCTTTACCTTCTAGGGTAGCTCATCTGACGTTTGGCACCCGCTTGCGGCTGGGCTCTCAACCAAACGTCAGATGAAAAAGCTACAATAAAATCATCAACTTGCTAGTGCTCTTCATGGTTCTGGCATTTGCACCGAGCCTCGCCGCAACGGGAAGCAAATGTCGGAACCGGAACACTAGCTCCTATCGAACGATGTTTCATGCATCATCGGCACATAACCGAATTTCAATGCCCCGATGGTGCCCGGAGGCGTCAGTGCCGTCACAACGCAGCCACGCGGCCGGGGCAAGGGGGCGCCGTAGCCGCTGATGCTCCAGGGTCTCAGGCTTTCGGCGAGCACGAGGTGTGGCCCGCGGTGAGGTCCAGCCAGAACCATTGCGCCAATCGGCATCGTATCCAGCTCGCCATCGTTGAGGCGCTTTGCCCCGGTGACGGGATCGACGCGCTCGGCGTGGAGGACCTGATCGATCTCGCTGGCGCCGGCCGGCGCCACCAGCCCCCGCGCAGCAGACCAGAGCCGAGCGAACTCCATCGCCTCGGTCCGTCGGCATTCGAAGCAAGGCCGGTGGCCGGCAGCCAGCGCCGTCGCCTCGTCGAGGAAAAATAGCTCGGTATAGCGGCGGGGGGTCATAACCGTCCGGCGACGGCCGCCGAAGGAGAGCCAGCAGCAGATCCAGCGCCGCGACACCCAGCGGCGCGCGCTCAAAGCACGGGCGTCGTCGTGGAAAGCACCACCTCGATTGCCCATTATTGTGCCGCGGGCGGGATCGGTGACGATCTCCCCCATCGGGGTGACACGGTTCTGCAGCGGCATGGCTCAGTCCAGGGTTGGCGATCGCCGATCCAGCCAAAAGGCTGCAATCAACAGTTCGGACCTGTCCAGAGAGAAGAACTGACAGCGGCGGAGCCCTGGGGGAAGAAGTGGGAGGGGGTAAGGCTCCGCCGCTATTTCGCTACCATTGAACGACGTCACTGGACGTCACTGGCCGGTGGGCAGCGAATTGAAGAATTTCTGAGCGTCGAACGCTGCGCTCGGGTCGACGTAGGTGTTGGCCTGGGCCGACATGGCGGTGGCGACAATCGACGCGGCGAGTGCGGTGGCGAGTACGATTATCCTCATTTTCATCTCCTGCTCTGGTTCACTGGTCTTTGCGACCTTGACTTCAGCTCGACGCCCCCGGCGACGGGCCACTAGTTCACCATGAGGCGCTTGCCGGGAAGCCACATCACCTGCTCGAGGCTTGGCGAAAGAGGCGAAGCGACGGAGAGGCGACTCTGATCGGCGACGACTTCCGCCTGAACGGGCATGGCCATCGCCAAGATGATCAATGTAAAAGCTGATACGAGGATCTTCTTTTTCATGACCTACTCCTTTCATGAACGGCGGATTTATTTGGATTTGATCACGATATGCTTTGGGCGCCGTTCGATGATTACAATATGACCACATTGGCCATCACGTTCAACGCAACAGCCCGTGTGCAAGGCTTGACCAGAATGTGATCGGGTCAGCGTAACCACCCGCGCCGTCTCGTGGCCGCCTGGGTGCCGCCGGCTCGCCGGCGGTTTTGCGGGCATCAGTTTCGCGGGCTTCAATTGACAACGCGAACGCAACTGCCGAAAGTGCGTCCCGAACAAGCAATCTGAAACGATGTTTCGCAGCGGGGAGCGGCCGTGGCGGGTCGCCCATGCTCTGCCGCTCGACGGGTAGCCATGACGACTTTCGCATCCGACCATCTCCCCACGACACGCGGCGCGGGGGATTTCTCATGAGACAGGTCAACACCTACATCGGCGCGGCCGTGGAGCGCGTCGAGGATCTGCGCTTCCTGCGCGGCAAGGGCACCTACATCGCCGACATCTCGCGGCCCGGCCAATGGCACATGGTGGTGCTTCGGTCCGCGGTCGGTCATGGGGTGATCCGACGAATCGACACAACGGCGGCCCTGAGCATGCCTGGGGTCAACGCCATTCTCACCGGGCGCGACCTCGGCGAGCAGGTGCCGCGCATCCCGTTTCGCCGGCCGATCCCATCGATCATGCCTTACGGACAACCGGTGATCGCGACGACGAGAGTGCGCTATGTCGGCGAGCCGATCGCCGCCGTGCTTGCGGACAGCCAGGAGATCGCGGAGGACGCGCTCGCCCTGATCGACGTCGACATCGAACCGCTGCCGGCCGTGGTGGATGCGCGCGCGGCGATGTCCAACACGGTGAACCTCCACGAGGAGGCCCCGGACGGCAATGCCACAGCGACTTTTACGGGAGACAAAGGCGACGTGGAGGCCGCGATGCGGCGGGCCGCGCTCGTCATCAAGCACACGTTCTACACGCAGCGGCAGACGGCACTGCCGATGGAGACGCGCGGGCTGGTAGCCGAATGGGACGCAGCGGCAGGCAAGCTTCTCATGTCGGGCGCGGCAAAGCTGCCCTTCTTCAACAAGCGGGCGATGGCCAAGGTCATGGGCCTGGGCGAGGACCAGGTCGAATACATCGAGTACGATGTCGGCGGCGGGTTCGGTGCGCGCGGCGAGTTCTATCCGGAGGACGCCCTGACGGCGCTGGCCGCCCGCAAATTTGGCCGTCCGATCAAGTGGATCGAGGATCGCCGCGAGCACCTGATGGCGATCGGTCACTCGCGCGAGGCGGAAGCCGACATCGAGATGGGCTTCGCGGCGGACGGCACGCTGCTGGCGTTGAGAACGGAGATGTTCTGCAACATCGGCGCCTACATGCGGCCCAACGGAACGACGCCGGTGCGCAACGCGGCGCAGTTCATCACCGGCCCCTATAAGTGCGACAACTTCACAGTGCGGAGCCACGCGGTGGCGACGAACAAGACGCCGTCGGGCACGTACCGCGGGCCCGGACGCTATGAGAGCTGCTTCTTCTTCGAACGGATGATGGACAAGGCGGCGGCAAAGCTCGGCATCGACCGGCTGGAAATTCGCCGCCGGAACCTGATCCCACACGCCGAGATGCCCTTCGAGATGACGATGATCGGTCCGGCCGAGGGCTGGGACCCGACCTTCCTCGACAGTGGCGACTACCATCAGTGCTTCGACGCCGTCGTGAAGGAGGCGCGTTGGGCCGAGAAGTCGCGCGACGCCGGCCGGCTTATCGACGGGCGCTATCGTGGCATCGGCATCGCCGCTTTCGTGGAGGGCGGCGCATCGGGTCCGCGCGAACATGCGCGCATGGTGCTGGAGCCGGGCGGCAAGGTGATGCTGGCCGTCGGCTCTTCGAGCATCGGGCAGGGCATCGAGACGATCTTCGCGCAGATCGCGGCCGACGCACTGGAGATCGGCATCGAGGCCATCGAGGTCACGCACGGCTCGACCACGCTGCTCAAGGAAGGCTTCGGCTCCTACGGCTCACGCGCGACCGTGATGGGCGGGTGCGCGGTCATCGACGCGGCCAACAACCTGCTGACGGCATTCCGCGAGGCCGCCGCCCGGCGACTACGGGTCGAGCCTTCGTCGCTGACGATCGCCGATGGCGTCGCCCGGACGGTCGATGGACGCAGCGTGAGGCTCGCGGACTGCGGCGACGACGGGCTCGCGGTCGACGGCGTTTTCCACAACAACAAGCCGACGTTCACATATGGTGCGGCAGTGGCGGAGGTCGCGGTAGATGCAGGCACGGGCCACGTCGAGGTGCTCGACTACACCGTGATCGACGACGTCGGCCGGATCATCAATCCGGAGACGCTGCACGGGCAAGTGGTCGGCGCGGCCGTGCAGGGGCTCGGCGCGGTGTTCGGCGAGAATCTCGTGTATGACCAGGATGGGCAGCTGCTCGTCGGCACCCTGGCGGATTACGAGATCCCCCTTGCCAGCGATTTCCCGCACGTGCATGGCCACTCGACCGAGCTTCACCCCTCGCCCAACAATCCGCTGGGTGCGAAAGGTGCAGGCGAGGGCGGTATCATTCCGGTGGCGGGCGCAGTGGCGAACGCGGTGGCGAACGCGCTGTCGTCGCTCGGCGTCGAGCCCGACGTGCTGCCGATCACGCCGCCGAGGTTGTGGGAGATGATCCAGGCAGCAGGGGGGAGGACAGCGTGAGCGACCATTACATGCACCGAAGAAACGACGGCGAGAAAATTTGCAGCGCTTTTCCTGCTGCCTGCTGCCCGCAGTCTGGGGCTGGGGAGTGCACGCAGTGACCGACCGCTACGACATTCTCGTCATCGGCGGCGGCAATGCCGCGATGGCGGCGGCGATCAGCGCTGCGCGGCTGGGCGTGGAACGTATCCTCGTGCTCGAGGCAGCGCCGGTGCATCTGCGCGGCGGCAACTCGCGGCACACACGCAACTTCCGCTGCATGCACACCCAACCGCTCGAGACGATGCCGGATACCTATCCGGAGGAAGAGTACTGGGAGGACTTGCTTCGGGTCACCGGCGGGCAGACCAACGAGCAGCTAGCGCGCATGGCGATCCGCAAGTCGGAGGGCACCTACGAGTGGATGAAGGCGCAGGGCGTCCGCTTCCAGCCGGCACTCGGCGGCACGCTGCAGCTTTCGCGGACGGCAGCGTTCTACCTCGGCGGCGGCAAGGCGCTGCTCAACGCCTACTACCGCACGGCGGCGACGCTCGGCATCGAGGTGAAGTACGAGGCTGTCGTCACCGACGTCACCATTCGCGACAGCCGGTTCGATAGCGCCACCTACACCCATCAGGGCGGCACGCATCAGGTCCAGGCGCGGTCGGTCGTGTTCGCCGCCGGCGGATTCGAATCGAACTTCGAGTGGTTGGAGAAGGAGTGGGGCGCACCCGCGCGCAACTTCCTCTGCCGCGGCACCAAGTACAACATGGGCGCATGCCTCAGGATGCTTCTCGACAAGGGCGCCAAGTCGATCGGCGATCCGACGCAGGGGCACATGGTGGCGATCGACGCGCGCGCGCCGAAGTGGGACGGCGGCATCTCCACTCGCGTCGACGCGGTGTCGTTCGGCATCGTCGTCAACAAGGAAGGCAATCGCTTCTACGACGAGGGCGAGGATTTCTGGCCCAAGCGCTACGCGATATGGGGGCGCCTCGTTGCAGGACAACCCGACCAGATCGGCTTCGTGATCGTCGACAACAAGTCGGTCGGCCGCTTCATGCCGCCCGTGTTCCCGCCGATCGGGGGGCGCTCGATCGAGGAGCTCGCCGGCAAGCTCGAGCTCGATCCGAAGGCGCTGCGCAGCACGGTCGACGAATTCAACAAGGCGGTGAAGCCCGGCACGTTCGACATCACCATTCTCGACGACTGCCACACCGAGGGGCTCGCAATCGACAAGACGCACTGGGCGAGAACGATCGAGGAGCCGCCGTTCTATTCCTATCCCGTGCGGCCCGGCCTGACGTTCACCTATCTGGGCGTCACCGTGAACGACAAAGCGCAGATCATCATGAAGGACGATAAGCCAGCGACCAACATGGTTGCGGCGGGCGAGATCATGGCGGGCAACGTGCTCGGCAAGGGGTATATCGCCGGCATCGGCATGACGATCGGCGCCGTGTTCGGCCGCATCGCAGGTGAGGAAGCCGCACGGCAGGTGAGGAATTGAGGGTTCCCTCTTTCCCCGCGCTTCTGCGGGGTAAGAGGATCAGGGAGTGGGCAGCCAAACGGCGTGCCCCGTCAACAGCAGGGTCGCGGTGAGTAGAGCAGCGTTCTCCGGATCGGCTGCCCCTCACCCCGACCCTCTCCCCCTGAAGTCGGGGAGAGGGAGAAAGATCGAATGCCCATCACAGAGCACAAAATGGTTGCCGGCGCGACGCCACACGCCGAGGGCGACCGGATCATGCAGATCTGCAACGCATGCCGCTATTGCGAGGGGTTCTGCGCGGTATTCCCGGCGATGGCCAGGCGGCTGACGTTCACGGATGCCGACATATCGTATCTCGCCAACCTCTGCCACAACTGCGGCGCCTGCTATTACGCCTGCCAGTATGCGCCGCCGCACGAGTTCATGGTCAACGTGCCGCGCACGTTCGCGGAGGTGCGAAAGGAGACCTACAAGAACTACGCCTGGCCGCGCGCGTTCGGAGCAGCCTACCAGCGCAACGGTCTAACCACAGCAGTGGTGACGACGCTGGCACTGTCCGCGTTTCTCGTCGGCGTCGTGCAGAGCGTCAACCCCGCGGTGCTGTGGGGCACGCATACCGGGCCCGGCGCGTTCTATCAGGTGATCGCGCACAACACGATGGTGGCGATCTTCGGCGCGGCTGCGCTGTACGTGATCCTCGCCTTCGTGATGGGCTTCCGGCAGTTCTGGGCCGACATGAACGAGAAGATGGGCGATTTCGTATCCCCGGCGTCTTTCCGCGAAGCGGTGTGGAACGTCCTCACGCTCAAGTACCTCGATGGTGGCGGCGAGGGCTGCACCTATCCTGACGAGAAGCCGTCTTTCACGCGGCGCACGTTCCATCACCTGACGTTCTACGGCTTCATGCTTTGCTTCGCCGCGACCTCGTCCGGCACGGTCTATCACTACCTTCGGGATTTTCCCGCTCCTTATGATTTCACCACGCTTCCCAAAATTCTGGGCTCTCTCGGCGGAATAGGCCTGCTGATCGGGCCCGCCGGTCTGTTGTGGCTCAAGCATCGGGCCGATCCAATGCTGTCGGACCAGAAGAGCCGCGGGATGGACGACGGGCTGCTCGGCTTGTTGTTCCTGACCAGCCTCACGGGCTTCCTGATCGTGTTCCTTCGCGAGACTTCGTGGATGGGCATAACACTGACGATCCACCTCGGCGTGGTGCTGGGCCTTTTCCTGATGCTGCCCTACGGTAAATTCGCGCACGCGGTATATCGGTTCGCGGCGCTGGTGCGTTATGCGCTGGAACGGCGGCGTCCGAACACCAATGCGAGCTTCGAGTGAGATGCATGGCCCTTCGGCCGATTTTCTTTGTTGCCGGCGCCAAAGGGTCTGACGCTGTGGGACGATTGCATCGACTGCTGACGTGGCTATCTCGCCATGAGCCGAGGTGTGGGCCCTTCCGGATCTGACACCTTCGCAAGGAGCCGCACCGTGTCCCAATCGGCTCTCCTGCGTTTGGCTCCGACGTTGTTCGTTCTGCTGTGGTCGACCGGATGGCTCGCGCCCCGGTTCGCCATGCCATACGCCGAGCCGTTGACGTTTCTCACCTTGCGCTATGCGATCGCGGCCGTCGTACTCGCCGCCATCTGCGTGGCGATGAACGTGGAATGGCCCAAGGACCGCCGCCTCGTCGGGCACGCGATCTTCTCCGGCGTGCCGCTCAGCGCGATGTATCTGGCCGGCGTGTGGTGGAGCGTCATGAACGGCCTGCCGGTCGCGATCTCCGGGCTCATCAGCGCACTGCAGCCGATCCTGACCGCCCTGCTGGCGCCGCATCTGGCCAACGAGCGGATCACGCGACAGCAGTGGGCAGGAATCGCTCTCGGCTTCGTCGGCATCGCCATGGTTCTCTCGCCCGCGCTCGCCGCTGTTCCGTCCGACAAGCTCAACGCACTTCTCATTCCCCTCGCCGTCAACGTCGCCGGCATGGTTGGCGTGACGCTCGGCTCGTTCTATTCGAAGCGCTACGTGACAGGCGGCGACATCAGGGCTGTGACAACGCTGCAGAACGTCGGCGCGGCGGCAGCGACGCTGCCCTTCGCGATGGCGACCGAGACGATGCAGATCACCTGGAGCCTGCCGCTGGTGCTGACGATGGCGTGGGTCGTGTTCGGCATGTCGATCGGCGCGGTCGGCCTCTATCTTATGCTGATCCGCAACGGCGCTGTGTCGCGCGCGGCAACGCTGATCTACCTCATGCCGCCGCTGGTGGCACTGCAAGCCGTGCTCATCCTCGACGAGACGCTGACGCCAGCGCAGATGATCGGCATGGCAGTGACGGCACTCGGCGTCGCGCTGGCCGTGCGCAAAGAGCCGGCCGGCGGCGGATGATGCCAGTCGCATAGAACGCACCGGATACGAACCCCGACGGCGCTATCCGGTTTCGTCGCCGCGCTGCTTGCGTGCCAGACTGTCGAGCACCTGCTCGGGCGTGATCGGATAGTGGCGGAAGCGCACGCCTATGGCGTCGTAGATGGCGTTGGCGATCGCCGGCCCGATCGCGATGATCGGATCCTCGCCGACCCCCTTTGCGCCCCAGGGACCGCCTGGATCGGGTGCCGTCTCCAGGATGATCGTCCGGATCGGCGGCATGTCCATCGACAGCGGCATCTTGTAGTCGACGAAGCTCGCATTCAGCGAGCGTCCGGTGAGGGGGTCGATCTCGTGGTTCTCGGTCAGCGTGTGGCCGATGCCCTGCTGGATGCCCCCCTCGATCTGCCCCGCCGCCGCGATCGGGTGGATGACCTTACCGATCTCGTGGACGGGAACCACATGCTTCACGTCGATCTGGCCGGTGCCGGTGTCGACCTCGACCTCCACGAAATGCGCACCGAAGGAATAGGATTTGGTCGGCGTGTAGCTGCCGGTCCCCACGAGATGGATCGCCGGGATTCCGCCGGGCTTGGGACCGACGCAGTCCTGTACAGTGATGCCGCGTCCTGGAACGCCGCGCACCTGGATGAAGCCTTGCGCAACCTCTAGATCGCTCGCCGACACCTCGAGCAGGTCGGCAGCGCGCGCCAGCATCTTCTCCTTGATCTCGGCGGCGGCCATCTTCGCGGCGGTTCCGACCATGTAGGTGGTGTGGCTCGCGAACGCGCCGATATCCCAGGGCGCGACATCGGTGTCGCCATGCACCACCGAGACCGCCTCGAACTCGAGACCGAGCTCCTCAGCCACGATCTGGGAAAGCGCTGTATGTGCGCCCGTGCCGAGGCCGGCAGCACCGGTCAGTAACGTTGCCGAGCCATCCTCGTTGAGCTTCACGATGGCGTTGCCCTGCTCCTTGATGCCGGGGTAAGCGCTCGAGCCGTGCATCTCGCAGCCCATGCCCCAGCCGTGTTTCTTTTTTGAATGTACGGCGCTCGCGCCGGGCGCCGTCGGCGCCTCGTCCGGCCCGCGGCCCGCCTCCGCCGTTTTCGCAGCGCGTTTGTCCTTCCAGCCGACCTCCTGCATACCTCTGCGAATGCAATCCTCGAGGCCGTGACCGACGATCGGATGGTTCGACGGGGCGATGTCGCCTTCGCGAACTGCATTCTTCAATTTGAACTCGGCTGGATCCATGCCGAGCAACTCGGCGGCCTCGTCCATCTGGATGTCGAGCGCGTAGTAGGTCTGCACCACGCCGTAGCCACGGAAGGCGCCAGCGATCGGCGTGTTGGTGTAGATCGCGCGGCCTTCCAGATGCACGTTTTCGCAGCGGAATAGCGACGTCAGCGCGGAGGCACCGACGGCGGTGACACCTGGCGCGTGGCTGCCGTAAGCACCAGAGTCGAACACGACCTTGGCCGCGCGCGCGGTGATGGTGCCGTCGCGCTTGAAGCCCTGGCGCAGCCAGATCGTCCCCGGGTGGCGCGAGCGGCCGCCGAGGAAGCATTCCTTGCGCGAATACTCCATGCGCACGGGTCGGCGCGTCTGGCGTGCCAGCAGCGCACACAGGAACTCATGCTGGAACAGGTCCTGCTTGGCGCCGAAGCCGCCTCCCATGTGGTCGCACAACACGCGCACCTTGCCGAGCGGAAGGCCGAGCACCTCGGCCAGCGTTCCGCGCACCATGAAAGCGCTTTGCGTCGATGTGTGAAGCGTGAGCTTGTCGTTGCCGTCCCACTGCGCGACGCAGACGTTGGGCTCCATGTATGCCGGCTGCGGTCGTCCGCAGGTGTATGCCCCCTCGACGACGACGTCGGCCTCGGCAAAACCCTTGTCCACGTCGCCACGCTTGAAGAGCATGTCGGGCACGACGCGATTGCCTTCGAGGCCATTGTCGTGAATTACCGGCGCGCCGGGCTTCATCGCGTCATCGAGCGTGATGGCGGCAGGCAGGGCCTCGTACTCGACCTCGATCAGCGCGACGGCCTGATCCGCGATCTCCTCGCTGATGGCGGCCACAGCGGCGACGCCTTCACCCCAGTAGCGAACCTTGGTGTCGAAGATGTACTGGTCCTTCGTCACCGATGCCGAGCGCGGATGCGGGCTGCCATAGTGCAGAACCTGCGGCACGTTCTCGTGCGTCAGCACCGCCTTCACACCGGGCAACGCCAGCGCTTTCGATGCATCGACGCGTTTGATCCGCGCATGCGCGATCTCGCAACGCTTCATCTTGCCGTGCAGCATCCCCGGCAATTGCAGATCGCCGGCATAGCGGGCAGAGCCTGTCACCTTCTCGACCATGTCGGTGCGCTTCACGCTGCGGCCGACGATGTGGAAGTTTTGCTTGGCCGCGTTCTTGTCGCTCATGCCTGACCTCTTTGCTTGGCGCTCAGGCCGGCAGGCCGGCTACGCTCGGCGCTCAGGTCGCCAGCCCCGCTATGCGCACGCATGTGCAGAGCCGCATCCCTGATGGCGTCGATGATCTTCGTATAGCCGGTGCAGCGACAGATGTTGCCGGCGATAGCGAAGCGGATCTCGTCGTCGTTGGGGTCCGGGTTCTCGTCGAGCAGTGCTTTTGCCATCATCAAGATGCCGGGCGTACAGAAGCCGCACTGGGCGCCGCCGAGCATCATAAAACTGTCCTGCAGCGGATGCAGCTTGTCGGGCGCAGTCTGCAATCCTTCGATGGTCGTGATCTCGGCACCGTCCGTCTCTGCGGCGAGCACGAGACACGAGCACACCGGCTTGCCGTCAAGAATCACCGTGCAGGCACCGCAGTCGCCGACGTCACAGCCTTTCTTAGTACCGGTGAGACCGGCCGTGTTGCGCAGCGCATCGAGCAGCGAGTGGAACGGCTCCACGACGAGCTCACGCTCCTCGCAGTTGATCGTCGTCGTGATGACCTTCTTCATCGTGCAGTCTCCATTGCCGCGACGATCGCGCGGTGCGTCAATTCCTCGACCATCCGACGCCTGTAAGCAGCGCTGCCGCGGATATTGCTGATGGGGCTCGATTCGAATGCCGCGGCGGCCGCACAAGCAGCGATCGAAGTGGCATCGGGCGTGATGCCGGCGAGTAGCGCCTCTGCGTTGCGGGCGCGGATCGGCGTTGGTGCTACGGCCCCCAGTGCGATGCGAACCGCGCTGCACTTGCCGGCAGCCATCGTCAGATGGACAGCGACGCCGACTGTTGCCAGCTCCATCGCCTTGCGACGGCCATGCTTGATGTAGAACTTGCCTGTTCCTGGTGAGGGCGCCGGCACGTGGAAGCCAGTCACGATCTCTTCGGGTTTCAACACCGTCTTGCCGGGACCGGTGAAGAATTCCTCGAGCAGCACAGTTCGCTCTCCGCCGGCACCGAGCATCGTCACGCGTGCACCGTCGGCGATCAGCGGCGGCAGCGTGTCGGCCGAGGGCGAAGCCCGGCAAACATTGCCGGCAACGGTTGCGCGGTTGCGCACCTGGATCGAGCCCAGCTCGCGGACTGCCTGCCAGAGCCCATGGAAATGCTCCCGGACTGGAGCCGACATCTCGATCTCACGCACGGTGACGAGCGCGCCGAAGCGCAGCCCTTCAGTGGTGGACACCGACAGCTCGCGCAAGCCAGGGATATGCTTGGCATCGATTACGATCTCCGGCGCGCGAATCCCTTCCTTGATTTCGACGAGTAGATCCGTTCCGCCAGCGAGCAGGCTCGCGCGGGTGCCATGCTGCGCCAACAGGGCAATGACCTCCCGCGCCGTCTCCGGCTGATGAAGCTCGAATGGTCGCATTCCTTGCTCCTTCGACACGCTGCGTCATGCGCGCCCGCACAATAGCTCACGATATTGCAGTCTTTTGCTGGCCCGCTTCAAGCCGGCTTACGTTTCCGTCGCCGCCCTGCGGAGGCGGCGGGCTTCACATCGCGTCTCGTCTCCGGTCCGGCGATACCCAATGCTTCAGCAAGCCTCACTGGCCTCACGCTATCGTCCAGGCGAAGCTGGCTTTCCAGATGTGCGAGGTGATCGTTCATCGCGGCAACTGCAGCCTCGGCGTCGCGATGCAGCATCGCTTCGACAATTGCGCGATGCTCGCCCGCTCCGCAATAGGACAGACTGTGCCCCGTATGCGCGAGCGCCAGCAGCGGCGTGCGGCAAATGAGATGCTCCATGAACCGATCGAGCACGGTGTTTCCCGCCAGCTCCGACAACAATTTGTGGAATTGGATCGACAACCGCTGGCCCGTCTTCGCATCACCTTTCTCATAGGCACCCGCTTCCTCGGCCACGAAGGCACGCAAGCGCCGCCGTATCGCAGGCGTCATCCTCGACGCGACGGAGCGAACGATGCCCGCTTCGACGACGCGCCGCGCCTCGAACAAGTCGCGCGTCTCGGATACGGAAGGATTGGCAATCACAGCTCCGCGATTAGGACGCAACTCCACCAGCAAGCCGTGTCCCAGTCGCGCCAACGCTGCGCGAACGGCACCTCGACTTGCGCCGAGAAGCTCTGAGAGTTCGCGCTCGACGAGCTTGGTGCCTGGTGCAAGGCGATGATCGAGAATGGCATCGAGAACAGCTTGGAATACGCGTTCCTCTGCATCCCGGCCGGTTGCCGAGATATTGCGCCGAAGTCTGCTTCGAGCGGCGATGCGCTGCATCGGAATGCCTGTGTCCAAGGATGGAAATGAAGCATTTTCACGTTAAGAATCTGCGAATTTAATGTCAATCATCGCTCTCAAATTTGTTGACAATTTGCGGCTGCAAGGTTGATCCTGACACGATGTCTATACGGTGACCGGCTGGTCGACGATTGCGACCGACGCAGCGTACGGAGCCAATCATGAACTCCTTCCTCATTCGCAACGCCAGCGCCGTAATGACTGGACTTCCTGGCGCCGCCGCACGCGTCAAGGGAAGCGACATACGCGTGCGCGGCGGCGTGATCGAAGCAATCGGCAATCTTGCGCCGGAGCCGGGCGAGACACTGCACGACGCGACAGACTGCGTCGTCTATCCGGGCTGGGTCAACACGCATCATCATCTGTTCCAATCACTCACGAAGGGCATCCCCACGGGCATCAACCTCCAACTTGCGCCGTGGCTCGCAGCCGTGCCGGTCGCCTACCGCCGCTTCGTCAACGAGGACACGATCCGGCTCGCTGCACGCATCGGAATCGTAGAGCTGCTGCTGTCGGGCTGCACCACGATCGCCGATCACCACTACGCCTATTGGCCCGGAATGGGCTTCGACAGCAGCGGGATCCTGTTCGACGAGGCTCAACGGTTCGGCGTCCGCTTCGTGCTGATGCGGGGTGGCGCGACGCGCGTGCGGGAGGTGGATGTCAACGCGCCACCGGAGGCCCGGCCCGAGACAATCGACGGCATGCTCGCCTCGATCGAGGCCGACGTCGCACGTTTCCACGATCCGCGCGGCGATGGGATGCGGCGCATGATCATGGCGCCGACGACGCCGACGTTCTCCGTGCATGAGCACGAGCTTCCCGTGCTCGCCGCCGCGGCGCGGAAGATGGGCGTTTACATGCACAGCCATCTCTCCGAGCAAGGAGAGTACGACGCCTATTGCCGCGAAGTGCACAACTGTACCCCGCTCGAATTCGTCGAGCGCAACCAATGGACAGGGTCAGACGTTTTCTTCGCGCATCTGGTCACCTGCACGCCACCCGAGGTCGAAGCGCTGGCGCGGACCCGCACGGGAATGGCGCACTGCCCGCAGTCGAACTGTCGTCTCGGCTCCGGCATCGCGCCGGCAGTTGCGCTCTATAAGGCCGGCGGCCGTGTCGGCCTCGGCGTCGATGGAGCGGGCTCGAACGAGGCAGCAGACATGATCAGCGAAGCGCACATGGCCTGGCTCGTCCATCGCAGCCGGCACGGTGCTGCAAGCGTTACGGTCGAGGATGCGATACACTGGGGCACGGCCGGTGGCGCCGACCTTCTAGGGCTCGACAAAGTCGGCAGCATTGCTCCTGGGATGGCAGCCGACCTGATAATCTACTCGCTCGACCATCCGCGCTACGCCGGCCTGCACGATGTCGCGATCGGACCAGTCGCAGCGGGCGGTCAGGCGCACGTGAAGCGCGGTTTCTGCAACGGCCGGCTCGTCGTGGAGGACGGCAGAATTCCGGGCCTCGACGTACCGAGGCTGATGGCGGATGCGCGCTCGACCGTCTCCCGAATGATCATCTAGACGCCGCGAAGGAGGCTCGAATGCGTTCGACACTGGGTTTCGTGCGGCGAGGTCGCACGGTGGAACTCTCCGACGCGCAGGCGCGAATGACGCTGCTCGAGTGGCTGCGTCTGGAAGATTGCGCAACAGGCACGAAAGAAGGCTGTGCGGAAGGCGACTGCGGCGCGTGCACCGTCGTTCTGGTGCGCGAGAAGAAGGGCCGCATCATGCACGAGCCGGTCAATTCCTGCATCATGCTCGCGGGGCAGGCGGTTGGATCGGAAATTCTGACAGTCGAGGATCTGGCCGACAGCAGCGGCGAGCTGCATCCGGTCCAGGACGCGATGTGGCGGCATCACGGCTCGCAGTGCGGCTTCTGCACGCCCGGGATCGTGATGAGCCTCGCCGCGATGCATCAGGAGGCGGCGAGGCCCGTCACGCGAGCCGCGGTGTGCGATCAGCTGGCGGGCAATCTGTGCCGGTGCACGGGATATCGGCCGATCATCGACGCAGGGCTGGAGGCGTGCGCAGCGCCGCAGCCCGAGGTTCCGCAGTCGCGGCGCGAACGTCTCGCGGCGCTTCGAGACGACGGGGATCATTTCGTCGGCGATGACACTGCGTTCTTCGCTGCGCCCGCGAGCGAGACAGCACTTGGCGATCTGCTTGCGCGGCATACGGATGCGCTCATCGTTTCCGGCGCGACGGACGCGGGGCTTTGGATCACAAAGGCGCTGATGGAGCCGAAACGTGTCATCTGGCTCGGCCGCGTCGCGGGGCTCGACCGGATCGAGCGCAAGGATGGTGTCCTGTCGATCGGCGCCACTGCAACGGTGGCCGATGCCGAGCACGAGCTTGGCGATCTGGCGACGGATCTGGGCGAAGTGGTGCGCCGTTTCGGCTCGGCACAGGTGCGGGCTTCTGCGACGGTCGGCGGCAACATCGCAAACGGCTCGCCGATCGGCGACCTCGCGCCTTGCCTGATCGCACTTGGTGCCACGCTGCAGCTGCTCCACGGCGCTGCAACGCGGACGATCGAGCTGGAAGACTTCTTCATCGCCTACAAGAAGCAGGACCGGCGGCAAGGCGAGATCGTGCGACGCGTGCTGGTGCCGTTGCCGGATGCGAGCGTCATGTTCCGCGCCTACAAGATCTCGAAGAGGATCGACGAGGACATCTCGGCCGTGCTCGGTGCGTTCGCAATTCGTGTCGAGGGGCGGCGCGTGGTGTCGGCGCGTATCGCGTTCGGCGGCATGGCGGGCGTTCCGGCACGCGCCAACCTGACGGAGGCGAGGCTTGCGGGCATCTCTCTCGACGACCCGGTGGCGTGGAAGCCCGCGCTCGATGCTCTCGCCTCCGACTTCACGCCCTTGTCTGATCACCGCGCGAGCGCTGCATATCGGTGTGTCGTCGCGCGCAACCTGCTGGAGAAGGCGTTGATGGAGATCGCTGGCGCGCCACGCGCGTCGACCCGCATCCTGGCCCATGCGGAGGCACGCCATGCCGCCGAGTGAAATGCCGCCGAATGACATGCCGGACTTCAGCGCCGTCGATGCAGCACGCACGCCGTCGGTCGTCAGCAAATCGCATCCACAGGATTCGGCGCGGCTGCACGTCACCGGCACGGCGACATACATCGACGACATGCGGGAGCCATCCGGCACGTTGCACATCGTGTGTGGCCTGTCGCCTGCGGCGCGTGGCGCCATCTTGAGGCTGGGGCTCGATCGAGTAAAGGGTGCGCGGGGCGTCGTTGCCGTGCTCACGGCAGCGGACGTTCCTGGACGCAACGACATCTCGCCTGCCTTCGCGGACGAGCCGCTGCTTGCCGACGGGCGCGTGCTGTTTCATGGCCAGCCGCTGTTCGCGGTTGTCGCCACCTCGCGCGACGCAGCGCGGCGGGCGGCGAAACTTGCCGACGTCGAGATCGCCGCGAAACCGCCGATACTCACAATCGATGACGCCATCGCGGCTGATTCAAAGGTGCTGCCCGACTACGACTTCACGCGCGGTGAGGTAGGCAAGGCACTGGCAGCATCGGCGCACAGCATCGCAGGCCGGCTCGCGATGGGCGGGCAGGAGCACTTCTATCTCGAAGGCATGATCGCGCTCGCGGTACCCGGCGAGAGCGGCACGATGACCGTATACTCGTCGACTCAGGATCCGGCCGAGGTGCAGCACATTTGCGCGCGTGTCCTGGGGCTGTCCGACGCGTCCGTGATGGTCGAGACGCGGCGGCTCGGTGGCGGGTTCGGCGGGAAGGAAAGCCAGGCGTGCCAGTGGGCGGCGCTCGCGGCACTCGGCGCGCACGTGACGGGGCGGCCATGCAAAGTTCGCCTCGACCGTGACGATGATTTCGCTGCGACAGGCAAGCGACACGATTTCCGCGCGGATTGGCAGGTCGGCTTCGACGACAGCGGCTCACTTCTGGCCTACGACGTTGCGCTGAACGCGCGCTGCGGGTGCTCTGTCGATCTTTCAGTGGGCGTCGTCGACCGCGCGATGTTCCACGCGACGAACGGCTACTATGTGGCCGACGTCGCCATCCGCTCCCGGCGCCTCAAGACCGATACCGTCTCGGCAACGGCGTTCCGTGGCTTCGGTGGTCCGCAGGGCATTCTCGCGATCGAGCGCGTGATGGATGCGGTAGCGCACGCGACGGGCCGCGATCCGCTCGACGTGCGAAAGGCGAACCTCTACGCGCCGGGACGCGACGTCACCCCCTACGGCATGAAGGTCGAGGATACCTCGACGCTGCGGCAGATCGTCGATGAGTTGGAAGCCTCGGCCGACTATCGCGCGCGCCGTGACGATATCCGCGCCTTCAACACGCAGGGCGGCATCCTGCGGCGCGGCATCGCGCTGACGCCTCTGCAATTCGGCATCTCGTTCACGCTCGCACACATGAACCAGGCTGGCGCGCTATTGAATGTCTACCAGGACGGCTCGGTATTGCTCAACCACGGCGGCACAGAGATGGGCCAGGGGCTGTTCGTCAAGGTTGCGCAGATCGTGGCGGAGGAGCTCGGCATTGCACTAGATGCCGTTCGGCCGACCGCGACATCTACCGCGATGGTGCCGAATGCATCGCCAACCGCAGCGTCAGCTGGCTCTGATCTCAACGGCATGGCCGCACGCATCGCGGCTACCAAGATCAAGTCTCGGATGACGCCCGTGGCTGCTGCCCATTGGGGTGTCGCGCCGGAGGAGATAGCTTACGCGAACGGGCGCGTCTCGGCCGGCAACAAAGCGATGACGTTCGGAGAGCTCGCGCAGTTGGCGCGCAAATCGCGCGTGTCGCTGTCGGCCACGGGCTACTACAAGACGCCCGACATCACATGGGACTGCGACACGCGCACCGGCCGACCGTTCTACTATTTTGCTTTCGGTGCTGCGTGCGCGGAGGTCGTGATCGACACGCTCACCGGAGAGATGAAGGTCGAGCGCATCGATATTCTCCATGACGTCGGCACGTCGCTCAATCCTGCCATCGACATCGGACAGATCGAGGGCGGCTTCGTGCAAGGCATGGGCTGGCTGACGACGGAAGAGCTCGTGTGGGACGGTGCGGGCCGGCTCGCGACGCACGCACCGTCGACATATAAGATCCCCGTGGCGAGCGATGTGCCTGCCGATTTCCGCGTGAAGCTCACGAACCGGCCGAACGATATGCCGACGATCTATCGCTCGAAGGGCGTCGGTGAGCCGCCGCTGATGCTGGCGACGTGCGTGTTCTCCGCGATCCTCGATGCGCTAGCCTCGCTGAAGCCCGGCGCGCAGGTGCCCCTCGATGCGCCGGCGACGCCCGAGCGCATTCTCATGGCGGCGGAGGCGTTGCGCGCGGGTCGGTCTTGATCTGCGCGTGAGCCGCAATGTTCAGCCTACGCGAGTTGCCGAATGATCTCGCGCGCGTCCTCGATCAATGTGCGCGTCAACTCACCGGCCGGCATCGCGCGACCGAGGCCCGCGGCCTGGCCGGCCCACAGGGGCGTGAAATCGACCGAGCCTGCTGCCTCGGCCGTCGCACGGAGCGGACCGCTCGCGGTCGCGGCATTCGGAAATGCTGGCGCGTCGGACGAGATCGGTCCGACCTCGCGCATCATGCGATTGACGATGCCGCGCGCGGGCCGGCCCGAGTAGACGTTGGTCACGGCGGTCGCGTCGGCGGCGGCGTTTCTCAATGCCTCGCGGTGGCCTGCGTGAACCTTGGCCTCCGGGCAATGCAGATAGGCACTGCCGACCTGCACGGCCGAGGCGCCGAGCGCGAACGCCGCCGCGATGCCGCGTGCGTCCGAGATGCCACCAGCCGCGATCACCGGCACCTTGACCGCGTCGACGACCTGCGGAACGAGCGCGAGCGTGCCCACCTGCGTGGCGAGCGCGGCGATGGGATCGCCGTCGAGGAACATACCGCGATGGCCCCCTGCCTCGAAACCCTGCGCGATGATCGCATCGCAGCCGTTCGCCTCGAGCCAACGCGCTTCCGCGGCAGTCGTCGCCGACGAGAGCACGAGCGCACCGGTCGCCTTGACGCGCGCTAGCAGCGCTGGCTCCGGCAGACCGAAATGGAAGCTCACGACCTCTGGCGCGAAGTGCTCGACCAACCTGCACGTCGCATCGTCGAACGGGCGGCGCTCGGCGGCGTGGATGGGAGCATCCGGATCGAGACCGAGCTCGGCGTAGTACGGTGAAAGGCGCGCCTTCCATTGCGCATCGCGCGCCGCGTCGGGCTCGGGTGCGCGATGACAGAAGAAGTTGACATTGACCGGCCGCGGCGTGCGCTGGCGGATGATACCGAGATCGCGCTCGATCGCCGCCGCGCTCAGCATGGCGCAGGGAAGCGAACCGAGGCCCCCGGCTTCCGACACCGCAATGCACAGCTCCGGTGTGCCCGGACCTGCCATCGGCGCGAGCAGCAGAGGAAGCTCGATGTGGGCAAGTGATGTGAAGCGGGATGCGATGGTCATGTTCTGCCGCCCTCGAGCAGCCGCCGTGATCGGTGCCACAACACGCTGAAGACTACACCTCGATCGGTTTCGCCGCCCATTCCTCGATTCGGCGGCCGACAAAGGGAGCAAGGCTCGTCGCGCCCTCCTTCTCCATAGCCGAAACGAGATGGGCCTTGATGATGTCGATGAGCCCGATGCCCTCGTAGATCAGGGATGAGTAGAGTTGTACGAGCGTGGCGCCCGCCTCGATCTTGGCAAGCGCGGTCTCTCCGGAATCGATACCGCCGGAGCCGATCAGCAGCGTGCGGCCGGCGACAAGCCTGGCCACCTTCGCGAGCATGACCGTCGAACGATGGAATAGCGGCTTGCCCGATAGGCCACCTGCCTCGCGACCGATCTCGACGTCGCGAAGGCCATGACGCGAGGTTGTGGTGTTGGCGACGATGATGCCATCGACGCCATGGGCGATCATGCGCCCGACGATCGCGGCGATGTCGTCCTCGGCGATGTCGGGGGCGATCTTGACGAGAACGGGCACGCGCCGGCCGCTGACGGCTGCTGCCTTCTCGCGCGCGGCCATCACGTGCTCCAGAAGCTGGTCGAGCACAGCGGGGGCCTGCAGGTCGCGCAGCCCCGGGGTGTTGGGCGATGAGATATTGGCGGTGAAATAGCTGGCGATGCCGGCAAATGCCTCGATGCCCTTCGCATAGTCCGCCGTGCGATCGGGCGAGTCCTTGTTGGCGCCGACATTGATGCCGACAATACCGTTGCGCTGCCGCCGCTGGAGACGCTCCAGTGCGGCGGCCTGACCGCCGCTGTTGAAGCCGAGGCGATTGATGACGCCCTTGTCGCGCGGCAGACGGAACACGCGCGGGGCGGGATTTCCGGGTTGCGGCAGTGGCGTGATCGTGCCTATTTCGGCAAAGCCGAAGCCGATGTCGAGGAGCGCGTCGGGCACACGACCTTCCTTGTCGAAGCCCGGCCCCATGCCGATCGGATTGGGGAAGTCGAGACCCAGCGCTTGGACGGCGAGGCGCGGATCGTCGTGCTTCGATGAGCGCGGATAGAGCCCTTTCTCGAGTGCAACGAGCGTTGCCTCGTGCGCCTGCTCGGGCGGCATCATCAGCAAGAGCGGTTGGGCGAGCTTCGAGAGAGAAGTGATCATGGAGTGAGATCCTGAGCCAGGATGGGCACGCCGTCGGGATCGAGCGGCAGCGGCTCGACGCGCAGGGCGAGCGTCGTGGGAAGTGGTCCGTAGAGATGCGGGAACAGGGCGCCGCCACGTGATGGCTCCCACTTCAATGATGGACCGAGGCTGGCGGCTTCGAACGCTGCCAGCACGAGATCCGGCTTGCCTCGGAAGTACTTGGCGGCCGTTCCCCCGAGTTGCTCGGCCGTCGAAAAATGAATGAAGCCGTCGCGGACGTCGTCAGCGGAGCCAGCATAGCTGCCGGAGCGCACAGCGTCCCGCCATTCGTGCGCGGTGAGGATCTTGTAGATGGTTTTGGTCATGGCTGGGTTATACGTCGTCGCGCGGGCACGCGCAGCCGAGTTTCCACCGCTGGTGCATTGCTGGAATGGGAACGTGTTCTTGCAAGGCGATACTCCAGCGACCGCGCTCATGCAATCTGAGCGAGGCACCCTACAGCAGGCCCAACTCCGCCAGCTCCTTGCGCATCTGAAGCGGCATGCCTGCGAGATCGTCGAGGACGCGCGTATCGAGATCGGGGGGAGCGTCCTCGGCTTCGAGGTAACGCCAGCCCTGGAATGCGCGGCGAGGCGTCGGTCGCACAGGGATCAACGCGTTCTCCAACAGGATCAGGCAACAAGCCCGGCCGTCGGGCCGCGTACCTTCATCGAAGCCTATGAGCTTCTGTCGCGCCAGGATCATGCCCTTGATGACCCAGTAGATCGAGCCACCGTCGAGCAGGTCCGCATCGCGCTTGGGGCGCTGGCCGGTGCGATGAAACAGCCGCGGCTTCTTCTCTCCCGATGCTTTCATCTGGAGAAGGCGCTCGGCCTGCCAGCCGCCGAGATCCTCGATCGAGTCGGTGCCGACACTGAGCTTGACGAGATGAAGCATGATGGGGGCTGGGTTTCGGGTTCCGGGATATGGCTGGGCGACCACTATAGCGCTGGGGAGCGTTGGCCCCCAGAAGGCGGCACCAATTGCTCACAGGATCTCGTTCAGGCGCTCGGAGGGCCGGCACAGGCGCACGCCCATGGACGTGACGACAATCGGGCGGTTCATCAGGATTGGGTGCTCCGCCATCGCGTCGACGAGCGCATTGCTGGTAGAGCCCTCGAGGTCGAGGCCGAGTTCGGCGAATTCCTTTTCCTTGGCGCGGATAAGTTCGCGCGGGGAGAGCCCAGCGGCCTCCATCAGCTCCACGAGACGGATGCGACCCGGGGGATGTTTAAGGTACTCGATCACCTCCGGCTCGATTCCTGCGGCTCGGATCGCGGCCAGCGTGGTGCGCGAGGTGCCGCATTTCGGATTATGGTAGATCGTGACTGCGGGCTTGCCGTTCGTAATGCCGGTGAACTCAGCCATTTCGTCGTCTCCCCCTTCATTTCGCCGTGCAGGTTCCGGTGTATTGCGCGATCAACGGCTCACCGAACAGGCCGAAGTGGCGCGAATGGACGGCGGGGTAGGCGTTGCGCTTCGCGTCGAGCTGATAGACCGTCGTGATGTTCAGATAGCCCTCGGCGACGACCTCGAGGAAATGGTTGGCGCCTAGCGCGCGAACGATGCGCAGCGTCCCCTTGCCATCGGCGGTGACGAGGTCGGCGCGCTGGCCGTCTAGGTCGATGGCGCCGATCTCCATCTTCAGCACTTTCGCCGGGCGCGAGCGATAGCGACCCTTGGTGTAGGCCTGCGAAGCGCCGCGCGCGAAAGTGCAGGCGAAACCCTTCGGCGTCTCCTGGGCGCCAGCAGGTGCGATCAGTGCGAGGCTTGTGAACAGGGCGGCGAAGGCAGTCACGCGATACGGCATGGGTGCGACTTCCGGCTTGCAGATGGGGGTGTAAGGGTCTCGTCGGATCATAGTCCGGCCTGCAATTGCACAATACCCCTCGCGTCGCATCCCTCGCTAGATTACCGCCACCACGTTGGGCGGTACGCTCGGGAACCTCGACTGGACGCTGCCCGCCGGCATCGCCGTGGCCTCCGCCATCGAAGCTTGGATCAAGCCACTGATCGGCTTCGGCGTTACGATGGTGACGCGTGGACTGATCTGAGCGGTTGGTGGCGCGGCCGGCGCCTTCATATGCCCGAGCCGGTGATTCGTTTCATGCGCTGCTGCGCGGCAGTATGGGCCGGCGTGTCGGCAGGCGCCTGATCGATTGCCCGCTGATAGTCCTCGCGAGCCCGGGCGACGGCGCCACTGCGCTCGAGGGCAGAGCCGCGATTTACGAGGTGCATGGCATTGGCGGGCTCCAACTCGACGAGCTTGTCGAGGTCGCGCAGGGCAGCGGCGACATCGCCCACTGCCAGATTGGCGCTCGCCCGAGCCCGGTGCGCAGTGACGTCGTCGGGGGAAAGGCGCAGCGCCTCGTCGAAGTCGTGTATCGCCTCGCGATGCCGCGTGAGGCGCGTGTTGGCCAGGCCACGGAGATAGTAGCTGGTGTGGCTCGAGCGATCCTTCTCCAGCGCACGATCAAGATCGCCGATTGCGTCGGCTGCATTGCCGCGCATGAGATGGACGAAGCCACGCCCACGAAGCCCTGCAGCGTTGTCGGGCTTCAGGCGCAGTGCTTCCTCGAAGTCGGCCAGCGCGCGCTCCAGACGGAACAGCTGCGTGTAGCACTCGCCACGCATCACGAAGGCGTCGGCCATGCCCGGGTCGATACGGATCGCCTCGTCGAAGTCCGCCGTCGCCCGATCGCACTGCCGCTTGAACAGATAGGCCGTGCCGCGGACCAGATAGGCCTGGGCAGAGCGCGGGTTGGCACGCAATGCATCGCCCGCGTCGGCGATCGCCTTCTCGAACGATCGCGCTTCGAGGGCACCGGCTGCACCGATCAGCGAAGGATCGAACTCGGGGCTGATCGGCGTGGAAGAAGATGCGGGCGAGCCCGAATGACGCCATGCAACCGCTGCCGAGGCGTCGGCCGGTGCGACGACGAGATCCCCCGACGGCTCCTCCCATACCTCCGAGCGGCCCGGCACGCCGAGGAACGGCAGCAGCCGCAGCGTGCCGGCGGCCGAGGCCAACCGCGGCTCGATCGCGACCGCCGCATCGAAATCGACCTTTGCCAGCAACCGGCTGCCGGCGCGCAGAAAAGCGTGACCGCGATGATAGTGCGCGAGCGCGCTGCGCGGCTCCAGACGAAGCGCCTCGCCATAATCGGCCAGGGCCGCCTCGTGGCGGGCTGCAAGCTCGTGGACGCGACCGCGGTTGAGCCATCCGGCAACGTGTTGCGGCTTCAGGGCGATGAAGCGCTCGAACTGTGCCTGAGCATCGACAAGCCTGCCACGCACCAGATGAACGGCGCCGGTACCCAGCAATGCACTGCCATTGGCAGGGTCGGCGGCAAGCAGGGATGCGAAATCCTGGAGAGCGCGGTCGGGAGCGCCGTCACGCAGATAGGCGTAGCCGCGAAGGCTCAGCGCTTCGGCGAACCTCGGATTGCGCCCGAGAGCCTCGTTGAGCTCCACTACCGCGCTCTCGTAGCGGCCGCGCCGATAAGCCTCCCTCGCCCGTGTAAAAGCGGCCTCCGCCGCGGCGATATCGGCCGAGGTGGGGATGGTGGCGACAGAAGCGACAGCGGCGCGCACGTTGCGGCCAGGAAGGGATGGCTTGCCGGAATGGGCGGGGCGGGGCAGATCCGCTTTGGCCTGAGGCGCTCCGGAGCGCTTTGCCCGTGCCGCGGCCGACGGCTGCGCAGTTCTGGGTGCTACCCGCTTCGGGGCAGCAGCAGGCGGTGCCTGACGGGCGCCATCGCGCACACCGGCCATCCAGTCACCCTCCTGGGCCAGTGCAGGTAAGCTCGCGACGAGGTAGATCGCGGCCAGCAGAGCGGCAACAGTCCGCATCCCGGAATCCTTCACATCAAGCAGGCCAAAGTAGCCTGCCGGGATGTCGCAGGCAACAGCTAGTCCGGGGCTGGACCGGGGACCGACGATCTCATGCTTCTCGATAAATCAGCTTGATCGAGACGAACGAACTTACACTCGATCACCCTGCACTTCATACTGGAGTGGACGTCTCGCCATCATCTTCGCCAGTCTCGAAGTCGCTGGCGATGAAATAGCGGTCGCGGTCCATCTGCGCGGCGGCGCCGTCCCGCACCAACTCGATGAGCACGCGCCGCAATCGATCGGCCGCGAGCGGGGCCCCGACGGTCTGGCCGGTATCGGCTTCCGCCGAGGACGGATCGGCCACTGGCTTGTCAGGGCCCGAAAGCGCACGCTCGATCTCCTCGAACGACAAGAACGGGTCCGTGGTGGATTGTAGCAGTGCGTGAACCCGAACCTTGTCGGCGGCGAGCCGATCGCCACCAGATCCGCGTGCAGACATCTCGTCGAGCCGCATCGCGATGGCGGCGAGGCGGGCTTCGATCCTCTCCGCCAGCAGTTTCACGTCAGCCGCCTGCCGATCGGCGGTGAGGGCTGCTCGGGCGGCGTCGTCGCGGTGGGCGGTGCGCGATTTGAAGGCATCCCAGCACCACCAAGCGATGCCGGCCGCGGCCGCGAGCAGGACAAGCTCGCGAATGATGTGAAAGAGGTC
Source organism: Devosia equisanguinis (assembly GCA_945862355.1). Lineage (GTDB taxonomy): Bacteria > Pseudomonadota > Alphaproteobacteria > Rhizobiales > Hyphomicrobiaceae > CAMDPA01. The sequence goes on from CAMAYR010000001.1 coordinate 63,540, forward strand.
GGAAATCAATATCATGTGCTCCCGTTGAAGCGAAGAGGTTGCACCGGCCTTCGGGCCGCGTCGCGGTCCCGGCGGCGTGAAGGTTACCTTGCAGGCCGCTCCGGGGAGATGGCGGCAGAAAGAGCACCCCTTCGCAGGCCAAATTCATCACGGGGCTCTTCTGCCTTCGCCGAAGGTCAGACATCACTTTTTGACACAAGCGGTCGGCGATGGCTAACTGGTTGCCGGTGAACGAACGGCTGGGAAGAGGTCATGATGCTCTGCACATCGAAAATGTTCCGCGCGGCTGGTGCCGTGGCCGCGATCCAACTCCTGGCCACAGCCGCCCACGCGCATCATCCGACCGGCGGCATGATGCCGACGACGTTCTGGCACGGCCTGCTTTCGGGCATCGGCCATCCGATCATCGGGCCCGATCACTTAGCGTTCGTGGTCGGCATCGGACTTCTGGCTGCCATCGCCGGCTATGGGCTGATGCTGCCTGCGCTGTTCGTGGTGGCGATGCTGGCCGGGCTGCAAATGCACATTCTCGGCTTGAACCTGCCCTATACCGAGGTGCTGCTCGCTGTATCCGTGGTGCTCGTCGGCGTCGCCGTCTGGCGCAGACGAGCCGCGCGCGGTCCCTGGCTCGAGGGGGGGCTGCTCGCCCTCGTCGGACTGCTGCACGGGTATGCATTCGCGGAGACGATCATTGGCGCGGAGACGGGGCCGCTTTCGGCTTACGTGATCGGCCTTGCCCTGACGCAGCTCGCGATCGCCTCGCTCGCCTACCTCGTGGCGCGGCCGACGCCACAGGGCGAGCCTATGCTCGCGAAGGCGAGGGTGCGCACGCTCGGGCTGGGCATTGCCGCCATCGGCGCGATGCTGCTGGTCGCCGGCGTGAGCGCGGTAGCCTGAGCACGGTGGCCCGAGTAGGGGCCCACAGCCGACAACTCGAGCACGCAGGAAAACAACCAAACGCCCGCACTGGGCACGCACTAGTGGGCGTCGCGCCCTGGTTGACCGACGGGGCGGCGAGGTCGTTGTCAACTAAGGCGCGATGAACGCCTCACGGAGCCATTGTCAATTCTAGTGGCCCTCATGTCGCGCCTGAATCGGACGGTCGTTGCCGCTATGATACGATTCAGGCGCGACGGGCCACTAGTCGTTGCAGCCGGCAAGCGGTCGTGCTGTGGTGCGCCGCCGAGGCACACCAACCATGATACCGACACTCAGATCGAGCTCGCTCCTCGACAGGCAGAGCCAAAAGCGCGCGGATGCGGCCTATCTTGCCGCGCTCGCCGAGCGGGACGATGCGCGCTTCATGCTGCTCGTCGGGCACAAGCCCGTCATCGTGTCGAACGAGGCCCGCACGGAAGCTGCACTGCGATGGCTCAGGGCAGCGGAGCTGGCGGACGCCGGCTTGCCGCTCGATGCTCCGTTTTTTCTCGGCGTGGACAGGGAAAGCGGCGCCGGCCGGTTCGCGCTCACTTTCACCGAGCACCATCTCAATTCGATTCCCCTGGCCCTGGGCCTGTCGCGCCCTGCCGTAGATCTGCGCGCTCTCGCCATGCAGGGCGTCATGTCGAGCGAGGAGCTATCGCTCGCCGGCCTCGCCAAGGCACTCGAACATTGGCACCAGAGTGCGCGCTGCTGCGGGCGCTGCGGCGGGCAGACGAGACCGCGTGACGGCGGCTGGCGGCGCAGTTGCTGGGCGTGCGGCGGCGACCTGTTTCCGCGCACGGACCCGGTGGTGATCATGCTCGTCGAGCATCCCGATCGCCGAAGCTGTCTGCTCGGCCGCTCGGGACGATTCGCGCCGGGCATGTTCTCGACGCTCGCCGGCTTCGTCGAGCCGGGGGAGGACATCGCCGACGCGGTACGGCGCGAAGTGATGGAGGAGGCCGGTGTCGAGGTCGGCGAGGTGGCGTTCCATTCGGCCCAGCCCTGGCCGTTCCCGCATTCGCTGATGATCGGCTGTATCGCGCAGGCGACAACCACCGCATTGACGATCGATCCGGAGGAGTTGGAGGAAGCGCGTTGGTTCGCCCGTGACGAGGTATGCCAGTTGCTGGAGGGCAGCCATCCCGGTGGCCTCACCGGTCCCGGCCGGCAGGCGATCGCCCGGGTTCTGCTCCGCGCGTTCTTGGAGCGGGACGCGTGAGCCCCGGTGGGGCCAACCCGCGGCTCGGCATCTTGCTCAAGGTCGGCTCTGTACTGGGCTTCACGCTGATGTCGGCATGTGTGAAAGCCGGCGCCAGCGTCGTGCCGATCACCGAGGTGTGCTTCTTCCGCTCGTTCTTCGCGCTGCTGACGATCATCGCCATCCTCGCCTGGCAGGGCGAGATGCCGCGAGCGATCTACACCCGCAATCCCTGGGGGCATTTCTGGCGCGGGCTGCTCGGTCTGGCGGCAATGGGGCTCAACTTCGCCGCGATCGCCTATCTGCCACTCCCCGACGCGATCGCGCTCGGCTATGCGATGCCATTCTTCCTGACGATCCTGGCGGCGCTGCTACTGCGGGAGGCGGTGCGCGTGTTCCGCTGGACGGGCGTGCTGATCGGGCTCGTCGGCGTGCTCGTCATACTGTGGCCAAGGCTGACGTTCTTCAAAGGCGAGGCGGCTTCCGGCGAGGCTATCGGCGCATTCTGTGCGGTAGCCGGCGCGATGGTGGTAGCGATCGGCTCGGTGGTGACGAGCCGGCTGATCGTCGCGGAGCGCACCACGACCGTGGTATTCTACTTCTCGCTCATCGCCTCGATCGGATTCCTCGCGACCATTCCTTTCGGCTGGCGGATGCCCGATCCGGCGACGTTCGCCATCCTGGTACTGAGCGGGGTTCTCGGCGGCGTCTCCCAGCTTATGCTAACCCAATGCTACCGCTATGCGGATACCTCCACCGTCGCACCGTTCGAATACGCCTCGATGCTGTTCGGCATCGCGCTCGGCTACTTCCTGTTCAGCGAGGTGCCGACGCTGACCATGCTGATCGGCGCCTCGATCGTGATCGCGGCCGGTCTCATCGTGATCTGGCGCGAGCAGGTTCACGCAACGCGGCGCACGGGACGCCAAGCATAGGGTGGCTGCCGCGATCTAGTGGCCCGTAGCGCCTAAATCGCACCATAGCCGCAACCCCCGTCCGATTCAGGCGCGACATATGGGCCAATAGAATCAGCAATGGCTTAGTGAGGCGTTCATCGCGCCTTAGTTGACACCATCCTCGCCACACCGTTGGTCACTTGAGGCGCGACGCCTAATACCCTCGAGCGAAAGTTTCGACCCACTACATGGGTCTTCACTTTCGCTGCGGCGCTTGCGCCGGGCCGCAGTCGCGGCCTCGCCGAGCGGACAGAGCAACAAGTCACGGCTTCCGCTCGGCGGCATAACTAGGCCGAGACGCGCGTGCAGCGTGAGGCCATAAAGTCTCAATTCCAGGGGCGCGGTGTCACGCGGAGCGCGGCCGCCACATTGTCAGCGCAGTGTCGTGGCTGGTTTGCCTCATCCGGGGATTCGCCCCGGACCGAAGGCCGTGTAGGGGACTTCGGGACAGGAGTGGGACCAGCGGCGGGCTCGGCTCGCCGCAGCGCGGGCCGGTATGACGAACGTTCTGGCGCTCCCATCGGGGACAGAGCTGGTTGGAGACTTCCGGATCGAGCGGGTGCTCGGTGCCGGCGGTTTTGGCATGACCTATCTCGCCCAGGAGATCGCGCTCGGCCGGCAGGTTACCATCAAGGAGTATTTCCCGCCGGATTTCGCCGCGCGCGGAGAGGGCCATCTCGCCGTCCCCCGCGGCGAGGACACGGCCGCCGATTTCCAATGGGGCCTTGACCGGTTCATCGACGAGGCGCAGGCGCTCGCTCTCTTCGATCATCCCAACATCGTCCGTGTCTATCGCTACTTCAAGGCGAACGGCACCGCCTACATGGTCCTGACGTTCGAGGAGGGCCAGAGCCTCAAGGCGTGGCTCAAGAGCCTGGGACGCGCGCCACGGCAGCGCGAGCTCGACGACATACTGGCGCCGCTGCTCGATGCGCTCGAGACGGTGCATGCCGCCGACTACCTGCACCGCGACATCGCGCCGGACAACATCATCGTCCGCAAGGACGGTGCGCCGGTGCTGATCGATTTCGGCTCGGCGCGCGGGGAGATCGCGGCCCGCTCGCGCACGGTCAGCGCGCTCGTCAAACCGGGCTACAGTCCTTACGAGCAATACGCGGAAAGCGGCAACCGACAGGGGCCGTGGACCGACATCTACGCGCTCGGCGCGACACTCTATCAGGCAATCTCGGGGCGGCGGCCCGCCGACGCTCCCTCGCGCGTGGTGAAGGACGAGCTGGCGCCTGCGCAAGCGGTTTCGCTCGCCTCCTATCGACCACGCTTTCTGGCGGCTGTAGATCGGGCACTGGTCCTCGATCCGGGTGGCCGGCCGCAGTCGGTGGCCGCCTGGCGTGGCGATCTGCTGGCGCCTGATCCTGCCCGACCAGGATGGCTCGAGCGCGCCGCCGGCCGGGCGACGCCGGCCGCCCGCAACGGCGGGGCGACGGTGAAGCTGACCGTTCAGCCAGGAGCGGCGCCCATTCCCGACGCACCAGGGGCGCCAGGCCAGATCCTCGATCTGATCGACGGGCTGAAGCAAAAGTCGGTCGCGGCGAAGCCCGGCATCCTAGATGGTGCGGACACACCGGCTTCCGCGCCGGGCTCCAAGCCCCCGACCCGAGGACGCGCGGAGGAAAGCAGGCCGCCGGCTGCGCAGGCCGCCTCGAAGCCGAGCCGTTCAGGATCGCAACAGAAATCAGCCGACAAGCTACCCGTCCCGGTTCCGCAGAAACCTCGTCCGGCGCGGCCCAAGCCCGTCCGCCTCGCCCGCGGACGTCAGTGGCGCTCGTTCGCGACCAAGTTCGCCATCGGGGCTGCCATCGCCGGCTTTGCGGTCACCTACAAGGATGAGCTTCCGGGCTTTGCCAGGTTGACGCAAGACGCCGGCGAGCGGAGTGGACGCATCGTCGAGAAAGCAGCTCTCGCGCGCTCGGCAACGCCGGCACCATCACGCGTCACGATGCTCACCGGGCACCGGGGCGGTGTGAATGCGGTGGATTTCACCGCAGACGGCAAGCTGATCGTGACCGCCGGTGCCGACGCGACACTGCGGGTCTGGGATGCATCGAGCGGGGCTGCTGTGCGCACGATCGAGCCAGCAGAGGGCGCGGCTACGGCGATGTCCGTGCTCGGGCGGCGCGCGCTGACCGGTCACGGGGACGGGCGTGCCGCGCTGTGGGACCTGGATACCGGCCAGCGGATCGCGAGCTATCGCCGCGGCGAGGCGAGCATCACTGCGGTTGGTTTCGCGCGCGATGGACAGCGCGTACTCGTGTCCAGCGCCGACGCGACGTTGACGGTCTGGGATACGGCCTCGCCCCAAACACCCGTCGCGCTCATCGAAGCGCACGATGGCCCGGTCACCGCAGTGGCCTACGCGGAGCGCAGCCAGCTGATCGCAACGGGCGGCCAGGACAAAGCGGTGCGGCTGTGGCGCGGCCGCGACCTAAAGCTGGTGCGCAGCTATCGCGGCCATCGCGACGCGGTGTCCGCGCTCGCATTCTCGCCCGATGGCCGATACGTGGCGGCCGGCGCCGAGGACGGAAGAATCCGCGTCTGGAACACGTCGTCGTCGAGCCTCTATCGCCTGAACTCCAAACATAACGGCCGCATTCGCGGCCTCGCATTCTCGCCGGCGGGTGACCTGCTCGCATCTGCTGCGGACGACGGCAGCGTTCAGTTGTGGCATCTGCGCCAGAGCCGCGTCATCCGCGCGGCCCCGGAAAGCGGCACACCGGCCCGCGCGCTCGCTTTCGCGCCGGACGGCAGCCGCGCCGCCGTCGCCAGCGCCGACGGCAGCGTCCGGTTCTGGGACGCTGCTCCGCCGACGCGACAATCGCGCTGAGACGGACGAGCGAGGCGGCGCGATGAGAACTCCAGCGGCTATGCAAGCTGCCGTCGCTCCGCCGACGGCCGACGCCCCGAAGTCGCGTCGGGTCGAAGCCGACACGCCCCATCTACGGCGAATACTCCGGTCTTCAGTACCTAGCCCCTCCCGCCCCACGCGAGCGGCGGCTTGCGTAGGACTGCGCCAAGGAGAGACGTCGGGGAGGTGGAGCAATCCTACCCATTTCGTCCACATCGCCTTGGCGCGCACCCCGGCTGACGCCTCGCGCGCTTCGCGCACGACGCCTGCGCATGCCCAGCGTCAGCAATCCGTCTGATCTTGCGCCAGGGGCACAGCCGATGCTGGCTGGGCACGACGACCAGGAACGTCTCGTGGCCGAGTGGGCAGCGGCGTCGAGACGGCATAGCGCGCTCCCCGGTACGCGATACGGAATATGCCGAGTGCCCGACTCGACTAATCCCGCTGGCTCTGTCTACATCGACACTTGTGCCGCATGGGTCCGTCATGCCCGGCGGCGAGGCGTGGCGAAACGGGCCGGATCAAGCCCGGGAGGGTCAGCATGACGATTGCCAATCTCGCATTCACCAGGGCAGTCGCGCTGGCGGCTATATCTGCTCAAGCCATCACCGCGCCGGCCTCGTCGCAGACTGTGATCGGACTGGCCACCACGGCAGGTGGCGCCACCGAGCAGATCGCGACCGGCCTCGCCAAGGCGATCGCGGAGAATTCGGACCTCCAGGTGCGGCCGCAAGTGCAAGCCAACACTTCCCAGTACCTGCCGTTGGTCAATACCGGCAAGATCGAGTTCGGCATCGCCAACGCACCGCAGACCTCCTACGCCATAAGCGGCACGGGCATGTCGCAGGGCCAGAAGAACGAGAACCTGAAGCTCGTCGCCGTCCTCTTCCCCTTCAACACGGGACTGCTGGTGGCTGCCGCGCAGCCGGCCAAGACATTTGCGGAAATGAAGGGCAAGAAATGGCCGCGCTTTACGGCCAACTCGCTCGGCGACTTCATCATGCGGACCGGCCTCGCCGCGGGCAACCTGACCTATAACGACGTCGTCAGCGTACCGATGGCCAACTTTCCCCGTCATTGGGATGGCTTGAAGCAGGGCCAGACGGACATCGCTATCGGCTCCGTCGGCTCGCAGATCACTCTTGACCTCAACGCTTCGCTCAGCGGTATCCGCTACATCTCGTATGCCAAGAGTGACGAGGCGGCGGTGGCCAAGCTATTGCCAGGCACGACGCTTCGGTCCGTGCCATCCACCCCCCGGACTCCAGGCAATGCGCCGGGAACGCTCGTGATGTCGTTCGACTACACGATGTTCGCGGCCAAGAGCGTGCCGGATGCGCTCGTCGAGAAGGTCGTCAAGGCCCTCCACGCAGGCGTTCCCGGCCTCAAGAAGTCCGGGCCGCTCTGGAACGAGATGGAGCAGAAGCAGATGGCGAAGAGCATCGGCATCGAGTTCCACCCGGGCGCCATCAAGGCCTACAAGGCGCTCGGCGTCGCGAAATGACTTCGGCAGTCTGAACCAGTCTGAGCGCAGCGGAATGGAAGAAAGCATGCCAACAACCGCTGCCGGCAAGGCGGCGGACGGCTGGCTGGCGCGAGGAAGCACGGCTCTTGCCGCGCTGCTCGCCGCCACCATGCCGCTGATTGCCATCGGCATGGTGGTCGATCTGCCGCAAAGGGTCGGCCTGCTCGTGTTTCCCGAGCAGGTGGCGGGGCTGATGCTGGGCGGCTCGGCAGCCGTGGTTTACTGGCGCTATTCCGCGAGAAAGCAAGGTCTGGCAGCTGTGGTCGACCTTGTCCTGGGGGCGGCCGGTTGCGCGCTCGGCATCTGGATGTTCATGCGCTTCCAGATCCTGTCGGAGCAGGCTATTCAATACCCGCTCGAGGCCCTGGCGATCGGCATTGCACTGGTAGCGCTGTGCCTGGAGGCGCTGCGGCGGGTCGCTGGCATGTCGCTCGTGTGGATCTTCGCCGGAATGCTCGCCTATGCGCTGTTCGGCGATTACATCCCGGGCGCGCTTAAGGGCAGGCCGCAACCGATCGACGATCTGTTCCGGTTCCTCGGCACCGATTCGACGGCAACTCTGGGACAATCGCTGCAGGTCGCAAGCTTCGTCGTCGTACCGTTCATCGTGTTCGGCGCGCTTCTGGTGATGGCCGGTGGCGGCCAGTTCTTCACCTACCTCGCGATGTTCGTCGCCGGTCACGGGCACGGGAACGCGGCCAAGATCTCGGTCGTGGCCTCGGCGCTGTTCGGCACGATCTCGGGCAGCTCGGTGTCGAACGTCATGTCGACTGGCGTGGTCACCATCCCGCTTATGAAGCGATCTGGCATGAAGCCAAAGGTCGCCGCTGCGATCGAGGCATGCGCCTCGACAGGTGGCCAGATCATGCCGCCGGTGATGGGGGCTGCCGCGTTCCTGATGGCGGAGTTCCTGCGCGTACCGTACTCGGTGGTGCTGATCTCCGCGATCGTGCCAGGGCTGCTCTATTACCTGTCGATCTACGTGCAGATCGACTTTCTCGCGCGGCGCGAGAAGCTCGGCATCCTCGAGCAGAAGACCGACAGCGAAGGCGTCTCGCTGTGGCGGGCCGGCGTGGCCGTGCTGATCTCATTCGGCGTGCTGCTCGGCGGCATATTCACGTTCAATTGGCAAGCAGAGCAGGGCGCGGTCTATGCGGGCATCGCGCTGATCGCGTTCCTGGCGGTAATGGGCACGGGGCCGACGCGACTGACACCGCGACGGATGCTGAACACGCTGATCTCATCAGGCGACGGCATGTGCGACGTCATCCTGGTCTGCGCCGTTTCGGGCATGATCATCGGGCTGCTGACGACGACGGGTCTCGGGTTCGCGCTGTCGATGGCCATGCTGGCCTGGGGCAAGGCGAACTTCCTGCTGTTGCTGGTGATCACAGCCCTTGCTGCCATGATCCTCGGCCTCGGGCTGCCGACAACGGGCGTCTATCTGCTGCTCGCCTCGCTTGCCGCGCCGCCGCTCGTCGAACTCGGCGTGAACCAGATGGCCGCGCATATGTTCGTCTTCTACTACGGCATGCTGTCGATGATCACGCCGCCGATTGCGCTGACCGCATTCGCGGCAGCCTCCCTCGCTGGCGCCAACCAGGAGGAGACGGCATGGGAGGCGTTCCGGTTCGGCTGGATCTCCTACATCCTGCCATTCCTGTTCATCTACCAGCCGGCGCTGCTGATGCAGGGCGGCTGGGGCGAAATCGGGTTCGCGGTGGCCTCCGCGCTGGTAGCCACGCCTCTCGTTACGGCTGGGCTCCTCGGGCACGGGCTCGGCCCCGTCGGATGGGCTGGAAGGATCATCGCAATCGTCGTCGGCCTGGCATGCCTGATCCCGCAGGAGGTGCTGATGGGCGCGATGCTGCTCGACGTCGCCGCGCTCGCAATTGGTATGGTGCTGATGATCTGGCACTGGCTGCGCTATCGGCAGACTCGATTCAACTGACGACGGGCCACTAATACCCAGGGTCCCAAGTCCCTGGTACGTATGACGATAGAGGATGCTCGCCGGACAGGAGCGACGCGAAGACCTCAAGCGCTGCCAGCGTACCCGCCTGCGTGATGCGTCGTTGGCGCGCTCGGCCATTGGCGTGCTGCAGGCACTGCGACACGGTTCGCCGACCACCGCCGACCAGGAGCGATGCCCGATGAACGCGCCCCACATCGCTGCACTTTACCGCTATCCGATCAAGGGCATGACGCCGGAGCCGATGACGCGTGTGAGACTGGCGGCCGGCGGGACCATGCCGCACGATCGCGCCTACGCGATCGAGAACGGTCCGGGGCGGTTCGACGTGGACGCCCCGCGACACCTGCCGAAAATCAACTTCCTGATGTTGATGCGGAACGAGCGACTGGCAAGCCTGGAGGCGCGCTTCGAGGATGCCACGCAAACCCTGACGATCTTCCGCGCGGGGCGGCAGGTCGCGCGCGGCCAACTCGACACGCCGCTCGGCAGGCGGCTCATCGAGCAATTCCTCGCAGCGTTCATGAAAACCGATCTGCGAGGTGCGCCGCGCATCGTATCGGCGGCAGGGCACAGCTTCACGGATGTTGCGGTCAAGTGCCTTCACGTCGTCAATCTGGCGAGCGTGCGCGAACTGGAGCGGGTCGCGGGCCGACCGGTCGAGCCGCTGCGCTTTCGCGCCAATGTGCATCTCGACGGGCTGCCGGCCTTCGCCGAGCTTGGCTGGGTTGGCAGAGAGTTCCAACTCGGCGACGTGGCGACGCGCGTGATCGACCGCACCGTTCGCTGCGAGGCTACCAATGTCGATCCCACGACGGCAGCGCGCGACATGGCAATCCCAGCGCTACTGCAGCGAACGTGGGGGCGCTCCGATTTCGGCGTCTATGCGACGGTGGAAACTGCCGGCGAGATTGCCGTCGGCGACACAGCAAACGTGCCGGCAAGCTGAGAAGTAGCGCGATCAGTCGCCGCTGGGCGTCTCCGGCATTGCCGGTCGTGCGACGGGAGGTGCGGCCTCGCCCGGCTCTGCCGCGCTCGCATCGCGGCGCGGCCGGCGCACAGGTCGACGCAGAAACTCTGGCTGATCGCTGGCGGCTTCCACGAACCGTTCGCGGCGGCGCGGCGCAGCGGGGGCTGCTGCAACCGGCGCGGCGGGCTCGGGCGTGCGCTCGACCTCGAGGCCACCGGCAGCGATCGGCCGCTCGCTCACATCTGCGCGCTCCGAGCGCTCCGAGCGCTCCGGTCTCTCTGGTCTCTCTGGTCTCTCGGCACGTTCGGCTCGATCCGACCGATCTTGCCGCTCCGGACGATCGTGACGTTCCGGACGATCTTGACGTTCTGGGCGATCTTGACGATCACCTCTCTCAACGCGATCGGTTCGCTCACCGCGATCCTGCCGATCACCATAAGCCGGGCGCGGACCGCGCTCCTGCCGATCACCGCGGTCGAAGCGCTCTCCGTTGTGCTCACCCCGGGGAAACCGCTCCTGGCGTTCGCCGCGGTTACCGCGTGCATCACCCTGGCCCCGGTCTTGGCCTCTGCTGTCACCCCGATCATTGCCGAACCGCTGGTCGCGCTGGCGGAAGTTTCGGCCGCCATCCCGGTATTCCCGGTCCCGGCCACCGCCCTCGCGGTCGCGCGGAGCACCCTGGTCGCGGTAGCCCTGGTCCCCGCCCTGGCGCTGCGGCCTGTCTTCGCGAGACTGTCCAGAGTCGTACATGCGCGGCTGCGGCTCATTGGCGCGCATTCCCATCTGAGACTGGTCGCCGCCGGCCTCATCTCCGTCCTCACCGGGGTCACCATCGTAAGGCTCGCCCGCAACCTGGAACTGGCGATGGCGGGGCAATCCGCCGCTGATCCCTTCCCCGCCGCCCTGTTGGATCTGCTGGTCGCGGAAGGTCAGGATGATACGATTGTAGTGCTCAGCGTGCTGCAGATAGTTCTCCGCAAGCACGTGATCGCCCGACGACAGCGCATCGCGCGCCAGCGACATGTATTTCTCGGCGATCTGGGCCGGGGTACCGTGGATCTTCTGGTCGGGACCATTCGATTGGTAGGTCCGCATCAGGGGATTGTGGTGATTCTGCCCCTTCCGGTTCTGCGGTTGGTTGCCGCGACCTCGGCCACGGCGGTTCTGCTGTCCCTGCCTCATGGAACCCTGTTCTCTCGAGCTATGTGCCTGCAAACCTTTGCAAAAACCTTCTGCACCAGCAATGCCATCATCAGTTAATGCTTGTGGAGAGACGCAATGTGCAAGCACATGCGTGACGTGGCGCCGTCCGGATCAAGGATCGCCAGTCGTATGGCCGCATGGCACACGCACGACCGCCTGACCTCTTTATGATCGCCATTAAGACCGGGTTACCTGGTACCAGCGTCCTTTGAACGCGGCACGGCGCGCGACGCCACAATCCCTGCTCGTCTCTCGCGCCTTGGCGCTGCATCCGACCGGGGATGCGCCGTTCAACGATTTTTGTAGTCGTCCGTGCGGCAGCAGTGGCAGCCAACTCGCGATCGAGCCGCGCTCATTCGCCTGCAGAATTCGAAGAAGACTAGCTGGTTACGGGTCTGCTGCCAATAGCGAATTGTGCGGCTTCTAAATTTGTGGTTTCCAAGCCACACAGCGGACGTGGCCGCCGAAGTCTACACCGCGCCGGCTCGCGAGGGCCACCTGGGGTCCACACAGCGTCGCGATCAGCTCGACGAGGGCCCTCGCCTGGCCGGCTCCGATCTCGACGATGAACCATCCGCGGGCAACCGGCCTCCTGTTTGCGGAGACCTCCACGATCTGGCGAACGATATCGAGCCCATCGGCGCCGCCGTCGAGCGCCAGGTGGGGATCGAAACAGCGCACTTCCGGGTCGAGCCCGGCGATCTCGTCCGTCGGAATGTAGGGGGGGTTGGACACGACGAGATCGAAGCTGCCGGCGATGCCCTCGAAGCTGCGTGCCACCTGAAAGCGCGCACGATCCGCCAGCTCCAACCGCGAGGCGTTGCGCCTTGCGACCTCGATCGCGGCCGGGCTCAGGTCGGTGCCGAGCCCATGAGCGCGCGGCAATTCGGCGATAAGCGACAGAAGCAGGCACCCTGTGCCCGTGCCGACGTCGAGAAGCTCGATCCGACGGTCGCGCCAGCCTTCCTCGGCTGCGATCGACAAAGCGAGATCGACAACAGTTTCGGTATCCGGCCGCGGATCCAGAGTTGCTGCCGTCACCTCGAACGCGCGACCATAGAAGAACCGCTCACCCAGTATACGGGTGAGCGGCTCTCGAGCCAGGCGGCGCTCGACGAAGGCCTCGAGGCGACAGGCTTGCTCGGCACACAACGGGCGCGCGGGGTCGAGCACGAGTTGTTCTGGTGAAACGCCCGTCGCCGCCTCCACGAGAAGGCGGGCGTCGAGGCGGGCATCCTCGATACCGGCGCCAGACAGTCGGGCAGCGATGCCACGGATTGCATCCGCGAGGCTGGCGCCGGCCTCGATCATCGGGCGGACCTCGACAAACCGGTCATTCGATCATCTCCGACTTGCGGTACATCGCGATCAGCGAGCTTCGCAAAACGAAATCGCGATGGCTCTCCTTGTCTGCCGCCATGCGCCGAAGGTTGTCGAGGTTCGCCGCGCGGACCTTTGGATCGCGCTCCTCGAGTGTACGCTTGTTGGCGATCGACTGGGCTTGCACGTACTCGATCGCCGTCAGGCGGCGCTGGCGGTCGTAACGAGCCAGAAGCGGCTCGGCATCGGCGCCTTTCCAGATCTCGGCCAGCTTGTCGGCCAGGTTGAGACCATCCTGGAAGCCGCTGTTCATGCCCATGCCGCCGATGGGGTTGTTGATGTGGGCACTGTCACCGGCTAGCGCGAAGCGGCCCTTGTAGAAGGCGCCTGCCACGCGCTGATGCACGCTGTACATATTGCGGTGGACGATCTCGCATTCGCCGGCCGGCGCGAGGCATTCGGCGAAGCGCGCAGTGATCCAGGCATCGCTCATCACCTCCTCGTCGGTCTCGTCGGACTTGGCGGGGAACACGCAGCGCCACAGGCCCTCGAAATCCTCGCCGGGCACCTTCATCAGCGAGACCCAGCGCTCGGGGTGGGCGCAATAGTTGCGCAGGCGAAAGCCCATCGCCGCCTCGAGGTCGCGGGTGGTCGTGACGATGTTGAAACGCTCCGGCCAGGTGAAACCATCGAAGGAGACATCCATCTCCTTGCGCACCACGGAGCGACCACCATCCGCCCCGATCAGCCAGCGGCCGCGGAAGACCTCCACGCTGCCGTCCTCGTGGCGCGCCTTGGCCTCCACCCAGTCGCTGCCTTGGGAGACGTCGAAAACGTCGATGGACCGGATCAGCTGGAACAGCGGCTCTTTCCTGGCTGCTGCGATCGCGATGTTGACCGTCTTGTGCTGCTCGATCTGCACGACATAGGGGAAGGCGGTATCGTCCTTCAGATAGCCGTAGTCGAACTCCGCCACCGCCTTGTGCGTCTCCCGATCCCGCCACTGGAACATCGGCGAGATCAAGCCTTGGCGGAGGATCTCGTCGGTGAGGCCCATCGGAGCGAAAAGGTCGAGGGTGGAGGGCTGCAACGTGGCGGCGCGATGATCCTCGGCCGGCTTGTCGAGACGGTCCAGAACGGTGACCGGGATTCCATGTCGCGCCAAGCGGAGGCCGGTCAGCGTCCCGATCGGTCCGCCGCCGGCAATGATGATTCGATCAATGTCGCTCATGCGTGTCATGCTCTCCGAGGTCGCGGCGGCTTGCCTTTGCCAAGGCTGTGATTAGAGTTTGACGTCCTCGCTGCTGTCAACGCGGCATGCAATTCCACTTTTCCATCCAACACTGGAGACTGTTCATGCCTGTTGAGCTGGCACGGCTCGTGCTCGCGTCGCAAACCGACACCGATGGCCTCGCCAAGCAGCTTGAAGCGTGGGGGCCGGAGCGTGTCGCCAGAATGGCGCTCGTCTATAAGGTGGAGGGTGAGTACGAGGACGGCAGCCGGGAACGGGCGCGGGCGGCCGTCTACGCCCTGCTTGCACGACACGGGCTCGACAGCCGCGCGGAGATGGTGACGGTGGTTGGATGCGAGGGGCTCGCGACGCCGTTCGGCTATGTGCTGGCCGAGGTCGCCAGCGACGCACCCGCCGGCCGGTCGAAGCGGTTGTCCATCGGCATCGCGCGCGGAGCACCGCCCGATGACGCGGACCTCGACCGGGCAAAATTCAAGTCGCACGTCGCCAAGCTGACGCTGAAGGCGATGGCCGATGCCGGGCTCGAGGCGAAGGATGTGGTGACTGTGCTCGTCAATACGCCGCAGCCGACAACGGGCGACAAGGGTATGCGCGGTCGGAAGGCGCGTGCCGTTGCAGCCCTCGGAGGCGGGATCGCGATCGGCGACGTCGAGGCCGGGGCGGTCAGCGAAGCCAGCATCATGAAGAAGGCCGACCTCTTCACCCGGCGCGTGCAGACGTTCACCGGCCCGACAGTGAAGCAGGTCGAGGTGATCGTGCTGGGAAATCGCGCCGGCGCGGGCGGAAATCTCGTCGCGTGCGCCTGCGTGAGCGACGACCTGACCGACATGCGACCGCTCAAGCGGATGCTGGTAAAGGCCGGCCTCGAACTCGACCGCGACGGGGAGCTTGCCAAGCCCGAGCGCGTCGTCGCGATGATGATCAAGTCCGGCGTGCGTCCAGACGGGCTCGTTCACGGGCTGCGCACGACGCTATTCGAGCCTGGGCTGCCGGTGGAAAAGCATGTGCGCGCGGCGCAGTCGGGGTTGATGGCGGGCTTGCTGGCAACAAGCGCCGCGTTCAACACCTTCGACCCGGTCCAGCAGTGCCCGGTCGGCGGATCGGCTGCGTGCGCGATCGTGCGGGTGGGGTGAGACGGGGCGCCTGCCGCGTCGACCG
Organism: Devosia equisanguinis; assembly: GCA_945862355.1. Taxonomy (GTDB): domain Bacteria; phylum Pseudomonadota; class Alphaproteobacteria; order Rhizobiales; family Hyphomicrobiaceae; genus CAMDPA01. The sequence goes on from CAMAYR010000001.1 coordinate 78,881, forward strand.
ATCAGCCCGCAAACCGAGGTGGCGGAACGAAGGCACAGAACGCGCGCTCGATGATCTGGGCCAGTCTGATACAGCGCTTATCGCCAAGCTCTGGACCGATGATCTGCGCGCCCAGCGGCAAGCCTGCCGGGCTCGAGCCGATCGGAATCGAGGTGGCGGGGAGATAGCAAAGCGAGGGGATGCCGATCCAGTAATAGCAGTCGGAGGCAGGGCGTTTGGCGCCGTCGACGTCGAAGAACTGCTGGATCTTTGGCACACCGGTCATCAGCGGAAACGCCGGTGTGGTGGTCACGGGACAGATCAGCGCGTCGTAGCGCTCGAAGAATTCGCGCCATGCGCGGCGAAGTGCCTGACGCTTCTCGTGCGCGGCAAGCCAGGCGTGGTGGGACTGCGTCAGCGCGCGATGCATGATGGCATCGTAGGACCTGTCGGCCATATCGAACCCGCGCGCCTTGACCGACAGCGCGGCCAACTGCGTCTCGTCGAGCCGCGTGCACGTCGCACCGCGCAGCAGCGTGAGGAAAAGCTCGTAGCCTTCGCGGCTGCCGATCGGCAGATCCGGCGCGCGATCCACGCTGGCGCCCTCGTGCGCCAGCGCATCGCCTAGGTTGCCGAGCGCGCGGCGTATGCTGGAATCGACGGGGAAGTTGACATCGGTATCGAGGATCGCGACGCGGAACTCGGCTGCCTTGGTGCGTGGCTCGGCCGGCAGATCGAGGCGCCATCCCGCGACGCCGGGCTCGTCGGCATCGGCGCCCGCGATCAAGTCGAGCGCGAACTCCAGGTCGAATGCGGATCGCGCCAACGGGCCGGCGACGAGAAGGTCGACGGGAGCAGCGCCTTCGACCATTGCATGACCGCCCGTCAGGACGACACCGAACGTCGGCTTATGGCCCCACACGCCGCAATAGCTGGCCGGCACGCGGATCGAGCCGGCAATGTCGCTGCCGAGCTCCAGGGCGGTGAGGCCGGCCGCGAGTGCGGCAGCAGCACCGCCCGACGAGCCGCCAGGGCTGCGCTGCTCGTCCCAAGGATTGTGCGTGACGCCGTAGACCTCATTGAAGCTCTGCCAATCCGCGAGATCCTTGGGCACGTTCGTCTTGCCCATCACGATGGCGCCGGCCCGCGTGAGTCGCGAGACGGTGACGGCATCTCGCACGGCGCTGTGGGAAGCACGCTGGGGGTGGCCCCAGGTCGAGGGCAGGCCGGCAACGTCGAAAGACTCTTTGATCGTCACCGGTACGCCGTGAAGGGGACCGAGGCTGCGGCCCACCGCACGCAACCCGTCGGCGGCAGACGCCTCTGCCAGGGCCGCCTCGATGCGGCGCACGACGACGGCATTGAGGCTGCGGCCGATGCCGTCCATCCGGGCAGCATAGGCTTCTACCAGCTCGCGCGATGAGAATTTCCCAGCGCGCAAACCGGCCGCGATGTCGATGGCGGGGCTCAGCAGTGGCGTCATGCGCGGCGTCCTCTCAGGCGGTTGGAACTACCGGAGATTACACCAAACATCCAGCGGCGCCATTCGGCCAGGGACATCGGCCAGGGAAGTCATCGCCCCAGGCCGAGCCGCCAACTCACTTGAAGGTGGCGTTGTAGTTCTTCGCCAGGAAGTCGCGCACCCAGGCGCGGGCCTCCGGAGAGATCGTCGTGCCGCTCTTGTAAAGCGCCTCGCCGGCCTTGTCCGTCACCTGCTCGTACTCGCCGATGGTCTGGTCGCGCTTGGCGAGGTAATCGGCATCTTTCGTCATGGCGCGAACGGCTGCGCGATATGTGTCGACGATGTCGTCGGGCGTGCCTTTCGGCAGCACGAGAAGCTTCTGCGCGGGGAAGCCGGCGACTAGGAAGGCGCGCATAGCTTCCCACTCGATGCCCGACGGCTTCTTGCCGTGAACGATCTGGTAGGCTTCCTCGTAGTGCGGCAGGTCGGGGAAGTTGGGATCGCGTGCCAGATTGCCGTTGTCATCGAGAACACCCCAACTGAACAGTGCGATCGCCTCGCCCTTCTTCACCAACGGCAGAGAGCTGCGCAGGTAAGCCGACGTGGTCTGATAGTCGATCGTCGTCTCGCCGCGTTCGAACGCGAGACGGCCCTCGCCACGGCCGGGAAAGCCGGTCACATGCTTCACGTCGAGACCCATGAACCTGAAGCCCAGCAGCGGCACGAGATCGAGCGAGGTGACGCCCTGGCTCGCGTAGAAGAGCTGCTTTGACTTGAGGCTGGAAAGATCCTTCAGCGACTTCACGCCGGTCTTGGCGCTGACGTAGGCGACACCGCCGGTTGGTCCGGCGAGAATGAGCCGCCAGTCCTTGTAGTCGTATTTCACGCGCGGCTCGCCCAACAGATACGGAAACTGAGTGGAGCCGGATGTACCCAGGATCGTCAGACCGTCGGGCTTTGCCGAAGCGGCGAAGAAGTTCGCACCGCCGACCGAGCCGCCGCCCGGCTGGTTCTTCACGATGACCGACGGCTTGCCCTTCAGATGCCTGGACAGGAACTGAGCGATGAACCGACCCCATACGTCCGATCCGCCGCCGGTGCCGAAGGGAATGACATAGGTGATGGTCTTGCCGCTGAAGTCAGCGGCGGCAGCTGGTGCCGCCCCAGCCAGGGTAAGACCACCCGCGGCCAGGCCCGACACGAGAAAGTCCCTGCGATCCATAGACGTTCACCCTATTTTTTGAACCGTCCGAAGCTCGATCAGGCGGCCTGGATCGGCGGACAGACAATCGGCCACGCAGCAATCGTCCACCAGTCCGCCCAGCGCGACCGCACCGTCTTGGGTTCAGACTACTGCCAATGGGTACGGCAGTGCAAGGCGTCAGTAGTCGTAGAACAGACCCGAGACGCTTTCCTCGTTAGCCGTCCGCTTGATCGCCTCGCCCATCAGACTGGCGATCGAAAGCACCCGGATGTTGCGCGCCTTCTTGACGGCCTCCGTGGGCTCGATCGAATCTGTGATGACCAGCGACTTGAGCCGCGAGGTCTCGATGCGCTCCACCGCGCTGCCCGAAAGGACGCCGTGAGTGATGTAGGCCATCACCTCCTTGGCGCCTGCCTTCAACAATACATCGGCGGCATTGCACAATGTACCGCCGGAATCGACGATGTCGTCGACGAGTATGCAGCGCTTGCCATCCACCTCGCCGATGACGGCCATCGATTCGATCTCGCCTGGGCGTTTGCGCTGCTTGTCGCAGACCGCCAGTGGCGCATTGATGCGCTTGGCCAGTGCGCGGGCGCGGACCACGCCTCCGACATCAGGCGACACCACCATGATATCGTCGAGTTCGTAGCGATCCTTGATGTCACGCACCATCACCGGCGCAGCGAACAGGTTGTCGGTTGGGATGTCGAAGAAGCCCTGTATCTGGCCGGCGTGAAGATCAAGCGTCAAAACGCGGTCGGCTCCGGCGCGCTCGATGATGTTGGCGACGAGCTTTGCCGTGATCGGAGTGCGCGGGCCCGGCTTGCGGTCCTGCCGGGCATATCCGTAATAAGGCATGACCGCCGTAATGCGCCGCGCCGAGGCACGCTTCAGCGCGTCGATCAGGATGAGAAGCTCCATGAGGTTGTCGTTGGCGGGATACGCCGTCGACTGAATGACGAACACGTCCTCGCCGCGCACGTTCTCCTGCAACTCGACGAATATCTCGTGGTCCGCAAAGCGCTTGCAGATGCCCCGGGTCAGGTCGACCTTGAGCTCGCCAGAAATGTCCTCGGCGAGTGGACGATTGCCGTTCCCCGAGACAAGCTTGATCCGCAATTTCTCGCCTCCATTGGCCTTCTTGCGCGACCCGCTGCTCATGGTGCGGCCCCCCGTGCTGGTGCGAGTGCTGGTGCGAGTGCTGCAGAAGCGAGGCTCATAGCAACGAGGCCCCGGCGTGTAAATGGCGGAGCCTCGTTCAGATCATGGATTTGCGTTGGTACCCGGCGGCGTTCGCCATAGACCGGACGGCCGATCACCCCTTCGAGAGAGGGCCGACCTGGGCACTACCGCCACGGCTGGCACTGGCGGCGCGATGCTCGTCTATGAGCTGCTTGATGCGTGCGGCAGCACCCTGCGCAGCGTCGCTGGCGATATTGCCCCATTGGCCATCAAGCGAGCCGGCCTGGATGTCGTTGTTCTGGGAAACAGTCGCGAGCAGTGTGCCGCCTGGTTCGGTGACGCGCCAATCGATCTTGATCGACTGTTTGCCGTCCTTAACTGGACCGACCGTAACCTTGCCAGCCACGGAATAAGCGCGTTGGCCGCCAGCCGCGGCGCCGATGCCGGCTCGCTGCAACTCGCTGCGCATGGCTCCCGAGAGTGACGTGTTGCCGTCTCCCGGGGCGCCCGCTACCGATGGGATGATTGCAGTCGCTGCGCCGGATACGGAAGCTAAGCTGCCTGTAGCCGGTCCTGCCGACGGCATCGATGGCGAAGCGGGAGAAAGCGCGGAGGCGGTCGGCGACGTGCGACCTGCCCCGACGCCCACGGGCGGCGCCGATGCCACAGCCGCACCTCCACCACTCGAAAGACTTGCCAAGGTAGCCGCAAGGGTCGTCGCAGTCTTGTCGCTGATGCGCTGAGACATATCCGGCGTGAGCGCCGCCCAGGGGGTCGCGCCCGAGCCGCCCTGAGCCATTTCCTCGCCCTGAATGCGGTTCACACGCTTGCCGGCGCCATCCGTCAGATCGAAGATGTAGGAGACCTTCGTGCCCGCCCGCTCTTTCGTCGCTACCATGTAGCCGCGAAGCGTATACTCGGGCTTTTCGGATGCCTGCGCGACGCGAACCCGCTGCCGCTCGAGGGCGCTGCTCAATTGACCACTGACCTGCGCGCTGACCGCCTCGGGCGCTCCCATGACCGGGGCGATCGCCACCCGGCTCTGGCTCACGACCGGCGGGGCCGGTGGCGGCGCAGTCGGGGCGACGGCCGTTGCCGACGTAACGTCGCTGGTGCCATCCCCCAGCAGGCCCGAAGAACCACAAGCAGCCATGGAGAGCCCGGCCAGGGCAGAGCAAACGAAGACTGCAAGTTTCATGGCCCGCGATCGAGCCTCGGGCCTCGCGAAACCCCGCGCCGCAGCAGTCCTCGCTCGATGCGCATGGTTCAACTGGCTTACGGCGACAGCGCTTGTGGTCGTCATCTCGACGTCCCCCGAAAATCTAGCCCGCTGCACTCCGGTGGCCGTCATACATACCCTGCGGCCTTACTCCCTCTCCGGTACACGATCACGTGATTGATAGTACCGAGGAGACAACACCGTAAGGAGACAACACCGTAAAGTGCCGATTGCTGCTTGTTTGGCCGATTCGCCAGCCGAAGGCTTTGCTCTCGCGCAGAAAAACTGTGGATCGCTTGATTAGGAGACAACAATGGCGGAGATTTGGCGACCGTAGTCGGGCTGTTTTGCCTTCGTCGTGCGCCTGAAGCTGAAGAAACGCGAATCATCGTTAAAGGTGCAGGGCGTCTGACGCTCGACAGTGGCTATTCGCGCCGCGATCAAACGGCTCTCGACGAAAGCCGGCAAATCGAAATGCGGCCGCCCAGCCGGATCTGGCCGGAAGAAGTAACGAGCATTGCCGGGATCGGATTCCAAAAAAGTCGCCTCGAACTCCGGACCGACCTCGTAGGCGGTCTGGCCGATGCAGGGCCCCACTGCAGCTCTGATCCGAGATCGGGCAGCGCCGAGCCCTTCCATCGCCAGGATCGCGGCTTCCACGACGCCGGAGAAAGCCCCCCGCCAGCCGGCATGGGCCGCCGCCACGACGCGCGCCTCGGGATCGGCGAGAAGCACGGGCGCGCAATCCGCCGCGAGAGCGCCGACGACGAGCCCCGGTGTGCGGGTGACGAGCGCGTCGGCCTTGGGCAGCGCTTCGCGCGGCAGGGCTCCATCGACCACGACAGCGATGGCGCTGTGGATCTGATAGAGTGTCAGCACTTGCGCCGCGTCCGACTGGCCAAGCGCGATGGCTACGCGCCTTCTGTTCTCGGTCACTGCCTCGCGCGTGTCAGCCGATCCGTGGCCGCAGTTCAATGACGCATAGATGCCTTGCGAAACGCCGCCACGGCGGGTGAAGAAGCCGTGTCGTATGCCGGGCAGGCCAGTGAGGCAGGCCGCGGTCAGTGGCTCTGTCGTGGCTGTGATCGGCCGCCTCCATTCCTTGTTTCTGGCGCAGATCTACCGACAAGCCTGCAGATTGCCAACCGCGCGTCGAAACGTTGGTGTCTTGCTGGAAGTGAAGATACCCCCTCCTCGGACGTGCCGTTCCCCAAAGTCCACCTTTCCCAAAATCTGTTGCGTTGATCCGCATCCGGAGTAGCATCACTCGCAGGGCTGGCCAATCACTAGGCGAACAGTCACGAGCCAACGGTGGTCGCATCAGCCAGGGGTGGGGCGCCATGTCGAGAATGTCGAGACACCGCTTGGGTCACGTGGCAGCATCGGTCGGCATCGTGGCGCTGCTCGCGGCGTGCAGTCAGACGACGCGGGTCGGCGAGGTTGCGAGCCCGGGCGCTCTAGCAAAGTCGGGCAAGGGCGTCGCAGTTATGCGCCTTGGGGCGGCGAGCCCATCCTGCCAGCACGTCGGCGTATGGCTCGGAATGTGCGAAGGGCCCGGCTACCGCCCGCATACCCCCGTCGCCGTGATGCATGCCGGTTCCCTCGCCGAGCCTCCGATCGCGGAGGTGGAATTGCCGCCGGGCGAGTTTCACGTCGTATCATATGCCTGCAGTACCGGCGCAAAGACGCAGCAGATCGCCAGCTATGACCGCACGACCGGCCTCGTGCGCACCAGCCTTGCGCGCTTCACCCTCGCGGCGGGAGAGGTCGTGAATGTCGGGTCGCTGGACTACCGTGCCGCGCGCGTGGGCACGAACGCCTTCGGACGGCCCTATCGCATCGAAGTCTCCGTGAGTGACTGGCCGCTCGGCGACATCGAGCGCTATCGCTCGAAGCGGCCCCAGATCTTCGCGCAGATGAAAACTCGGCTGATGACCGTATCACCACGTGGCGAGGCCGACGCCGGCTCGAACGATTGTGCGCGGCTGGCGCAGCTCGAGACCGAGGGCAAATTGCAGAACCTGCCGGAGGCGTGCCGCGTGCAGCAGACTAAGCCCGGTGTGCTCGCAAAGGCTACTGCCCCAGCCAAAGCAAGGTGAGCTGGCGCGGCAGTCTGTGTATTCAGAATCCTGCTTCCGTAACTCCGATCCGGTGGTGATGGCGTAAGGGTCTGGGTTGGTTTGCGAATCAGCTATTTCTCTTGTCGAGGGCGGCTCACTCGGCAGGTGATGGGATGCGAAGCTTCGAGATCGTGCAGTCGGACACCGACACGAC
>CAMAYR010000002.1 GCA_945862355.1 Devosia equisanguinis
CGACAAGCACCCCGGCCGCATTCCGGTCGCGATCCTGGGCGACGGCGACTACATGATGGGCGCCGGGGCGCTGTGGAGCGCCTCCAACCAGGACATTCCGCTGCTGGTGATCACGGCGAACAACCGCTCGTACTTCAACGACGAGGAGCACCAGCGGCACATCGCGCATGATCGCCATCGGCCCGAGGAGAACGCCCACGTCGGCCAGCGCATCGAGGGACCCGCTCCGGATCTCGTGATGACGGCCAAGGCGCAGGGCGGATGGGACGGCGAGATGGTCGCCAACATCGAGGACGTGCCGGCGGCGCTGAAGCGCGGCATCGAGGCGGTGAAGTCCGGCAAGCGCTGGATCGTCGACTGCATCGTTGCGCCCGAGTACGTGCGCCGGCCGCTGGTCGAGCACATTTGATCACGCCCGACCGATCGAGCAGAAATGAGACAGGGGCGGACACTGGTGGTCCGCCCTTTCTCGTTCAGAACACTATTCGTAGTGTCGTAGTGACGAAGGAAAGGCACCATGACTGTCTACGTTGGCCTGCTGCGCGCGGTGAATGTGGGCGGAACGGGCAAGCTTCCGATGGTCACGCTGCGAGCTATCTGCGAGGACGCTGGCTTCACAGGCGTCGCGACCTACATCGCGAGCGGCAACGTCGTCTTCGAAAGCAAGGAAGCGTCGGCCAACGTGAAGTCAGCGCTCGAAAAGCGACTACGGGACTACGCCGGCAAGCCCGTTTGCGTTATGATTCGGACGGCCGCGGAGATGGCGGCGATCCTCAAGGGCAATCCGTTCGCGACGGTGGAAGCAAATCGTACCGTCGCAATTTTTCTCGATATGACGCCGCCAGCCAATGGGCTGGAAGCGATTTCGGGGAGGGTCGACGAGGAGACGGCACTCGGCGTGCGGGAAATCTATGTTCACTATCCTCGAGGGCAGGGCCGCTCGAAGCTGCGTATCCCCGCAGCGGCTGCCGGCACGGCGCGCAACATGAATACCGTCGCAAAACTCGCAGAAATGGCCGTCAGATACTGAGCGGCTGAGCCCACTCGACGAGGTAAGCGCTGGACTGGACCAGCCGGGCGGGGTAGTCGCGGGCCATGCAAAACGGGTCAGACGGCAGCGCCGCGCGGGAATCGACAGCGGCAGCGAGAGAGAGCGCTCGTGCGCTGTGGTCGCGCGAGATGCGCGATACGGTCGCGCTCGCCTTGCCGATGGCGGCGACGCAGCTCGGCCAGGTCGCGATGATGACGACCGACCTCGCGCTGATCGGCCGACTCGGCGGTCAGGCGATGGCTGCGGCCTCGCTTGCGCATACGGTGCTGTTCACCTGCTTCGTGCTCGGTATGGGCCTCGTCGCAGCCGTCGCGCCGCTGGCGGCGCAGGCATTCGGCGCGCGCGAGCCGCGCATGATCCGGCGTGCGTTGCGGGTGGGGCTTTGGGCGGCCGTAATCGCCGGGGTTCCCCTGACGGCCGTTCAGTTCCAGGGGGCGTCCATACTCGTCGCGCTCGGTCAGGATGCGGCGACGGCGGAACTCGCCGGCCGTTACCTCCACGGGCTCGCGTGGAGCCTCGTGCCGTCTTGGATCTTCGTCGCGATGCGCAACTTCATGAGTGCGCTCAACCGGCCGGAGCCGGCGCTGTGGATCACCCTCGTCGCCATTCCGCTCAACGGCCTGCTCGCCTACGGGCTGATCCACGGCTCACTGGGCCTGCCGCAACTGGGCATCATGGGCGCTGGCCTGGCCACCTCGATCGTCAATGCCGCCATGTGCGTTGCCATATTCACGGTGGCAGAGACGATGCAGCCGTTCCGAAAATATCACGTGCTCGGCGGGCTGCTGCGGCCCGACTGGGTGCTGCTGCGCCGGCTCGTGCTGCTTGGCCTGCCGATCTCGGGAGCATTCGGGCTGGAGTATGGGCTGTTCGCGGTCGCCGGCCTGATGATGGGGTGGATCGGCACGACGGCGCTCGCCGCGCACCAGATCGCGTTCCAGGTGGCCTCGATCCTGTTCATGGTGCCGTTCGGCATCTCCATGGCCGCGACGGTGCGCGTCGGCCAAGCGCTCGGCCGGCGCGATCCGGCCGCTGTGCGCCGCGCGGGCTTCGCGGCCATCGCTCTAGCCTTCGCCTTCGAGGTGGCGATGACCATCCTGATCGCGATCTTCAGGCATCGAGTGCCTGCGCTGTTCCTCGATGCGGGCGATGCCGCCAACGCTGCCGCGATCACGATGGCGGCCACGCTGCTGCTGGTCGGCGCGACGTTCTTCATCCTGGACGGGATTCAGACGGTGGCCGCCGGGTCGCTGCGCGGGCTCAACGACACGCGCGTACCGCTCGGCATGGCCGCGCTCAGCTTCTGGGTGATCGGATTGCCGGTCGCCTATGGCCTGGGCTTTGGCGCGTCGCTCGGCGCCGTCGGCATATGGGCCGGCCTCACCATCGGCCTGGCGACGTTCGCCGTGCTGCTCGTGGTGCGCTTCGAGCGGCTCACGCGGGCCACCAAACAGGCGGGCACGACGCTGCCACTCGATCACAGCATTTGAAACGACGGTTCACTCCGCCTAAGCTCGTCTCCAGTTCACGATAGGAGGCGACCGGAATGAACCATCCGAAGATGCTGAACGCGGCACAGATCCAATCGTTTCGCGACAATGGGCACCTGACGCCGGTGCGGGTGATGGCCGCGGAGGAAGCAACCGGCTATCGCGCCAAGCTCGAGGCGTTCGAGCGGCAGCAGGGGTTCCCGCTCACGGGCAACCAGCGCGCCAAAACCTACCTGCTGTTCTCCTGGGCCTATGAGATTCTGACCCACCCCACGATCCTCGATGCCGTGGAGGACCTGATCGGGCCGGACATCCTTGTCTATCACTGGACGAGTTGGATCAAGGAGCCCAACAGCAAGAGCTTCGTGAGCTGGCATCAGGATGCGACCTACTTCGGCCTCGAGCCGCTCGACCAGGTGACCGCGTGGGTGGCACTGTCGCAGGCGACGCTGCAATCGGGTTGCATGCGCGTATTGCCGGGCAGCCACAAGCTCGGGCAGCTTCCCGTGGATCTCAAGCCCGACAAGGACAATCTGCTCTCCAGCGGACAAACCGCGAAGCTCTCTGTCGCCGACAAGGACACGGTGCCGATGCCGCTGCAGCCGGGAGAGATGTCGCTGCACCACACCTGCACGGTGCACGGCTCACCCGGTAACGACAGCGACTTCCGCCGGATCGGCTTCTGCCTCGATTTCGTGCCGGCACACGTGAAGCCGAACAAGCACCTCATCGAGAGCGGCGCGCTTTGCTCGGCGCTGCTTGTACGCGGTAAGCTGCATCACGATTACTTTCCGCAGGAGAGACCGCCGGCCGGCATCGCCGATCCGGATTCTGTGCGCGAGCACGAGGCGGGCGTGGAGAGCTACCGGCGCATGGTTCAGGCATTGGGGCACATGACGTCGGCGCGCTTCGACAAGCCGGCGGCTCAGTAACGTGGAGAAAATCAGAAGCATGAGCAAGTTAGTCTCGACGGCGGCGCGTGCTGCGCTCGCCATGCTCGCCGCGGCGGGCACCACCGGCACGGCACTAGCGCAATCGCCGTTCTACGAAGGCAAGACGATCACAGTCGTCGTCAGCTACGCGGCGGGCGGCGGCTATGACCTCTACTCGCGGCTACTGGCGCGCCACCTGGGCAATCACGTGCCGGGCAAGCCGAACGTCGTCGTGCAGAACATGCCGGGAGCCGCGGGCGTGGTCGCGACGAACCACGTCTACAATCTGGCGGCCAAGGACGGGACTGTGATCGCCGCCGTCGACCAGAACATCCCGCTGTTCCAACTGCTCGGCGGCGCGGGCGTGCGTTACGACGTGTCCAAATTCAACTGGCTCGGCAACGTGGCATCGTCGAACGGGCTCGTGATGGCCTGGCACACGAGCGGCATCAAGTCGCTCGAGGACGCGAGGAAGCGCGTGGTGCAGATGGGGGCCACGGGCACCAACGACGACGCTTGGGTCTATGCGAAGGTGCTCAACGCGACTGCCGGAACGCAGTTCAACCTCGTGCGTGGCTACCAGGGCACGGCCGCCGTCAACGTCGCCATCGAGCGCGGCGAGGTGGAGGCGATGGGGCGCTCGAGCTACTATGGCTTCCTGGGCCAGAAGCCGGATTGGGTGCGCGACAAGAAGGTCGTTTTCCTCGCGCAGCTCGGCTTCACCAAACAGCCGGAGCTGCCAGACCTGCCGTTGGTGCTCGATCTCATGAAGACCGAGGAGCATCGGCAGATCGCATCGCTGATCTCGCTGCCGACCGCGATCGGCTACAGCCACTGGCTCGCCGCCGAGGTGCCCGCCGAGCGCGTAAAGATCCTGCGCGAGGCCTATGCCAAGACGATGGCGGACGCGGCTTTCAATGCCGATGCGACGAAGCAGAACCTGCAAGTCAGGGCAAAGACTGCCGCGGAGATCGAGGCCCTGTTGAAACGTGCGTCGTCGGCGCCGGAGGCGGTTCGCAAACTGACGGCTGCAACCCTTGAATGGAAGTAGGCGGCTCGCGGGCGCGATAGTCGCCCGGGGCAAGGGGCAAGGGGACAACGGTAGCGATGGGGGAAAGCGTGCGGTCGAAGAGGCCCGCATCTGCGAAAGCCGGTGAGAGGTTGGAGTTCGTCGCGGACGTGCTCGTGCTCGGCGGCGGGCCAGCGGGTGCATGGGCAGCGATCTCGGCGCGCCGCGCAGGTGCGGAGGTGATTCTCGCCGACAAGGGCTTTCTCGGCACCAGCGGGGCCACTGCGCCCTCGAACACAGAGACGTGGCAAGCGGCGCAGGGCGAGGCCAGAACCCGCTCCGTTGCCCGTCATCTCGTCAAGACTGGAGGCATGGCTGAGGCCGCGATGGCAGAGCGCGTGCTCGATGGAGCCTGCCGCGGGCTCAATCAGCTTATCGAGTGGTCCTACCCGTTTCCGCGAGACGAGGCGGGAAATCCCTATTGCGGTAATCTGCGGGGGCCGGACTACATGCGCTTCATGCGGCGGCGCGTGATCGGGGCCGGCGTAAAAGTGCTCGATCATCATCCAGCGCTGGAGCTGCTCGGCGATGACGAGGGCGTGACTGGAGCGGCCGGCATCGACCGGCAACGCGGCGCGGTATGGGCCGCGCGCGCCTCGGCAGTGGTGCTGGCGACCGGGGGATGCGCTTTCGGCGAGCGGTTTCTCGGCGCCACGGGACTGACCGGCGACGGCTATCTGATGGCTGCGGAAGCGGGAGCGGCGCTGTCGGGCATGGAGATGTCGTCTCAGTACGCGGTGGTGCCGGCCGGCTCTTCGGTCAACAAAGGCATGCCGTATCGCTGGGCGACTTTCTTCGACGCAGACGGCCGCGAATTGGGCGAGCTTGGCGACGACCGGCAGCTCGCCATCGCGATCGCGCTGCGCAACGGCCCCGTGCGCGCCCGGCTCGACAAGGCCGGCGCACGCGAGCGGGCATGGCTGCGGCAAGCCCAATCCAATTGCTTTCTACCATTCGACCGGGCAGGGATCGACCCGTTCGTGGACAAGTTCGAGGTGCAGTTGCGCTGTGAGGGCACGGTGCGCGGACTGGGCGGCATACGGCTCGTCGGCGACGACTGTGCAACGGGAGTGCCCGGGCTCTACGCGGCGGGAGACGCCGCCGGCCGTGAGGCGGTCATGGGTGCGATCACCGGCGGGGGCGGACCCAACTCGTCGTGGGCCATCGCATCGGGGAACTGGGCGGGAGCGGCTGCCGCTCGTCTCGCCATTGCCGCTCGTCCCGCACGCGACAAGCGCCGGACGAGCGGCCTCGGCCTGGCCGGCATGGTACATGATCGCAGCCGGAAGCGGGGCTCGAGCGCGCTTCACGCCGACGAAATCAAGGCTGTCGTCCGCGAGGAGATGCTGCCGCTCGAGCGCAACTTCTTCCGCAGCGGCGAGGGGCTCGAGCGCTCGATGGCGCGGCTCGATGGATTATGGCGCGACGCGGGCGAAGGCTTGCAGCCAGACAGACGGCGCGTTCCTGCCGATACCGTGCGCGAGCGGGAGGCCGCAGCGCTCCTCATGACGAGCCGGTGGGCACTGGCCAGCGCTATAGAGCGCAAGGAGACGCGGGGAATGCACAGGCGTGCCGACTTTCCCGGACCAAGTGCTGCCTGTTCGCGACGGCTGCACGTCAGCGGCACCGAACCGATCGTAATCCGGCCCGTCGAATTCAGGGACCGGGTCGGCGACCCGAGCCGGGTCCTGCGATGATCGAGATCGTCTCGGATGGTCGCTGTACGGCCTGCAACATCTGCGTTCGCGTTTGTCCGGCCAACGTATTCGACATCGTCGCTGACGCGCCGCCACGGATCGCGAGGCAGGACGACTGCCAGACCTGCTTCCTGTGCGAAATCTATTGCCCGGAGGACGCCCTGTACGTCGCGCCACACGCAGAGGGGCCGACCGGTATCACGGAAGGCTAGGTGGAGGCGCGTGGGCTATTCGGAAGCTACGCGCGCGCGCTCGGCTGGAGCGACGGGCGCATGGGCGGCACCGCGGGCGATGCCACGATGCACCTGCGAACCACGCTCGACGTGAAGCGGAAGCCCGGCGGCTGAGTACCTGGTCCGGGCTTCCTTGTCTCAGGCGAGCAATTATCGGCGATGCACGCGCCAGACGCGCCGCGGGGCGTGGTATCTCGTGCGATAGACCTGCACTGGCCGGTAGGCACGCACTGGTCGGTAGGCACGCACTGGCCGGTAGGCACGCACTGGCCGGTAATACCTGACCGGGCGGTAGACCCGCGCAGGACGATAGTAGACCGGCGCCGCGTAGTAGTAGGAGGGCGCGGAATAGTAGGATGGACCGTAGGAATACGAGCGGCGCGGGTAGTAGGCGTAGCTATTTCGGCGGTGCGAGTGGACGCTCGCGGCAACGATGCCACCGACCACGGCGGCCGCCACGATTCCTGCCAAGACGTTTCCGCCCCGGCGACGTGCTTCCGCCTCGGGAGAGTAGGCAACCGCGCCGAATGCAAACACCAGCGCCGACGCCAGAACTGCAAACTTTCTCATGTGGTGCTCCTTTTCGCTCGAATGCACCGCCCCTTCATCGGGACCGTTCAACGAGGATCATATAGGCGCTCAAGCCGATAAAGCGAAACCTTACCGCGCCAACGACATTGAACGCATTGAGCAGGCGCAACCAACCGAAGCTGTGAAAGTAGTCTTACGTGGCGAAGCTGGCGGTCGGGGCGACGGCGCGAAACTCGCGCTGGATGCGCTCGCCGGATGCGATCAGGGCCGCGACCTTCTCGACCAAACCGGCCGTCAGCGCTTTGCCGTCGCGCTTCATCAGCTTGCCGCCGATCATCACCGTGTCGACGTTGCCGGGGTTCGCATACATCACGACGGCATGGACCGGATTGCTCGCCGCCAGCAAATTGAGGTCGGTCGCGCGAATGAGAACAATGTCGGCGGCCTTGCCGGGCGTGAGCGAGCCGATGCGCTTGTCGAGGTGGACCATGCGCGCACCGTCGATAGTCCCCCAGCGCAAGGCTTCGCGGGTGGTGACCGGTATCGGGAACGGCGCCTCGCCGGTCTTGGCCATGTGGCGCATTCCTGCGAAAAAACGCTCGCCCTGAAGCGTCGTTCGCATCACGGCGAACATGTCGGCGGCGTATGCGCTTTCGATGTCCGAGCCGACGCCGAACCAGCCGCCGCGCTCGCGCACCCGGCCGGACAGCGGCTCGCCATAGGCCATCTGCATCTCAACCTCGGTCGTCACACAGAACGTGGCGCCGTTGGCCATGAGGACATCCAGGTCCCGGTCGGTGAGGGCGTTGCCGTGGACGACATTGACCTTCGGCCCGATCAGCCCTTTCTCCGCAGCGGCCACGTAGGCGTCCGGCCCCAGCATTCTTGGACCCGAATGATGCAGGCTCGCGACGAGGTCGAGCTCCCGGGCAAGTGCGAAGTCGGTGAGGCAGACGTCGTGGACGGCCATCTGCGGCCCCAAAATCGCAAGCCCCATCGTTACGAGTGCGTCGTCGCTCGACAGGCGGCCCCTGCGAATGCGCTCGACCTCAGCGCGCGGCATCGGGATCTCGCTGTAAGGCTTCTGGCCCGGCTTGGGGTCGGGCTTGGGCGAGCCGTGCAGGAACACCGCGCGGATGCCGCTTTCGAGGAGGCCGTCGATCGCGGCGTCGGAATGGGCGGGCGTGGGGTTGTTGTGGTGCCAGTCGACGAGCGTGGTCGTGCCGGAATTGATCTGGTTGAGCGCGCCGACGAGGTTGGCGATGTAGACGTCCTCGGGCTTGAAGAACGTCGCAAGGCCGGCATGCATCGCGCGGAAGTAGTTGGTTCCTGCCCAGTCGCCGGCGAGGCCGCGCAGTCCCGTCTGCCAAGTATGGATGTGGGCGTTGACGAGGCCCGGCATGACGATCATGCCGGCAGCGTCGATCGTCTCGGCCACATCAGCGGCCGAGATCGAGGGGGCGATCTCGGCAATGCGGCCGTCCTCGACGAGCACGTCGCCCTTCTCGAGGTCGGGTACTGAGGGATCGACGGTGATGATGCGGCCGGATCGGATCAGCGTGCGGGTGGGCATCGACGGTCTCCATCAGACTGGGCGTGACGCGCGGCACGTCGCATCGGCACGCGGCCACGAAACAAGAGCCGGCTATCTCGCCAGCCAGAGGCTCAGGGGTGGAAACGCCATCACCAGGATGGTGACGAGGATCATCATCAGCACGAAGGGGAAGGCGCCCGCGAAGATGGTGTTTAGCGAGACGAAGTCCTTGGGCAAGACGCTTTTCACGACGTATACGGCTAGCCCGAACGGCGGCGTTAGAAGGCCGATCTCGATCGCGATGGTGGTGACGATGCCGAACCAGATCTTGTCTCCGCCGAGGGCCACGAGCACCGGTAACATAATCGGAAGCACGATCAGCATGATGGACACGCTGTCGATGATCATGCCCAAGAGGAAGATCACGAGAATATAGACCGCCAGGAACGCAATCATTCCGAGACCGGCCGTCGTCACCCAGTTGGCAAAGTTGCTTGGAATCCCGGTCAGGGCGACCTGGCGCGTATAAAAGTTTGCCGCAACGATCAGGAACAGGATCACGGCGGAGACCGCGGCGGTCTCGAGCAGGATCTCCTTTACAACCTTGCCCGACAAACGGCCGCGGGCCCCGGCAATCACGAGCGCGAGAAATGTGCCGACTGCCGCCGCCTCCGTCGGCGTGAAGATGCCGCCGTAGATGCCGCCGATCACGCCGACGACCAGCATCACGATGGGCGCGAGGTTCGTCATCATCTGGCCGAGCGGCATCCGCTCGATCGAATTGTCGACAAGGGCGTCGCGGCCAACGAAGTCCGGGCGGAACGTGGCCAGCAGCCAGATGCCGACACAAAAGACGGTTGCCAGCAAAATTCCGGGAATCAAGGCCGCGACGAACAACCTGCCGACGGACTCCTCGGCGACCAGACCATAGATGATCAACAGCAGGCTCGGCGGAATGAGCATTCCCAGAACTGACGAGCCGGCGACACAACCGACGGAAAACTTTCGGGTGTAGCCGTGCTCGACCATCGAGGGCACCGCGATCTTGCTGAACACGGCGGCAGAGGCCACGGAGGAACCCACGATCGACGCGAAGATCGCATTGGCAAAAACCGTCGCGATGCCGAGCCCGCCGCGCAGGCGCCCGAGAAGAGCGGCGGCGACGCGATAGGCATCCTGCCCGACGTCGGCCTTTTCGAGAACCACGCCCATCATGATGAAGAGCGGAATAGTGCCGAACTCGAACGATGAAACGGAGCTCCAGGCAGCAAGACCCAGCGTGTTGATCGCGTTGAACTCAGCACCGCGCGCCGCCCAGATACCGATGTAGGACAATCCCATCAGCATCAGCGGTATCGGCATGCCGAGGAATACCAGCACCAGCATCGCGGCCAGACACCACACGCCGACGTGGATCGGCTTCATGTCGGAGGAAAACAGGAACCAGACGAAGGCCATAGCGCCACATATCGTGGCGAGCACGAGCAACCAGCCGAGCGCGCCGCCGAGCGGGCCTTGGCCAACCTCTTCCTCCTTGCCAGCGACGGGAGCCGGTCGCGCCAAGCCGGCCAGATATTCCAAGGCCACCCATACGAACTGGATCAATCCGAGCAGCGCACCGATGACGAGCGCTGCCTTGAACGGCCAGATCGGGATCTGGTAGGCGCCCTGCGCTCCGGCGAACTCGCCCGTCTCCCACGAATCCAGCATGCTGGGTGTAGCCCACACCAGCAGCTTCCAGAACAGCAAGCCACCGACGATGGAATAGGCGAAGTTGAGAAGGGCTGCGGCCCTTGGATTACAGGCCTCGAACGGCTCGATGAACATTTCAGCACGCAGCAGGCGTCGCTGCGCGATGAGGGCCGGCACCTGCAAGAATAAGCAGCCGACCACGGAAAGAGCGACGAACTCCTCTACGCCCGAAATCGGCTGGTTCAGGAAGGCGCGCATGGCGACGCTGGTGCAGATCAGAAGTATCAGCCCGAAAACCCACAGGGCGCTGATGGCGGAAAGGCTGAAATTAATCCACTGACGAGCACTTTGCAGGCTCGCCGTCGCGCCCGGCAGCACCGCCTTGCCCGTGGATGAAGCTGTCATCGTCGAACCGGCCCCCCTTGCTCGCCCTCTCGTGCTCCGGCACTGCGCGCAGCGACCTGCCACAGCCGGGGGCCTACCTTTACCCAATCATTAAACGGCTCGGGCGCGTATGGCGAGGGCAACTGCGTCGAACACTCCATCCGTCATAGTTGGGGCTGCCTTAGTGGGTAGAGCGCGCAGAACCCACGGTGATTCCAGGCAGTTGGAGGCGGCGCGCGTTGCGATCTTCGGCAAAGTAGCGCTCGGCGAAACGGCGATGTCGGATGGAGCGAGCCAGCACGATTAATCATCGCGAAATCGACCTCTGATTAAGTGACGTGCTCGGCAAGCAACTCGCGGGCATCCGCCGTGGGCAGATTGCAGCTTGGCCCAGGCTGGCGCCGGGCTCGAGGGGGGGGGGCTTTCCATGCTAAAATCCGGCGTATTGCAAGGTTCGGGGCTACCGCCGGACGAAACCGTCGCGCCCCAATCGAGCGGGGTGCTCGTCGGCAAAGCGCGTGTGGCGGGCCTGACGACCGGCCAATGGGCTTTAATGCTCTCCGCGGCGCTGGCGATCTCCTCGGTTTGGGGCGCGATGAGTCGTGGGCCCACGATCTTCGACGACAGCTATATGTTCTGGCGCTATGCCGTTCACTTGCAGGGGGGGCTCGGTCTCGCCTGGAATCCGGACGGCATCCAGACCTACGGGCTGACCAGCCACCTTTGGCTCTTGGCCGTGCTGCCGCTCACGTGGCTGCCGTTCCATCCGGGCTATGCGCTGCCGGTCGCCTCGATGCTCGCCGCTGGCTTGGCCTTCGCCCTGATGGGGGCTGCGGTCGCACGGGAGGCGCGCAGCGAGATGCTGCGCGACCGTCCGCTCACGATAGGTCTGATCGCGCTGCCGCTGCTGGTCAATCCGTTCTTCACCTTCCATTTGTCGACGGGCATGGACACCATGCTTTCGATGGCCGCACACGCGGCGATCGTGCTGGGCGTGCTCAGGTATCTGGAAGCGCCGTCGTTCGCGCGCGCCTGCCTCGTCGGGGTGCTCGCCTTCGCCGCCGTGCTGACGCGACCGGAGAACGGGCTTTGCGCGCTCGGCGTACCTTTCCTGGCGTTCGTCTGGCAGCGGCGGCCGGAGCGATGGGGCGATCTCGCTGGCCTCGTGGCCCTTCCCGTGGCCCTGATCGGTCTGGAGCTCGTGGTCTGCTGGCTGGTCTTCGGCGTGCCGCTGCCGCTCAGCTTCTATGCCAAGTCTTTGCACATCTACACGGGTTTCCAGAACCCGGAGAACGCAGTTCAAAATCTGCTCATGGCCGTGGTCATGGCGGCGCCTTTCATCGCGGTCGCGCTGGCGGCCGGCAAACGTCGCGACATCGCCTTTCTCGCCGTTCTCCTGCTGCCCGTGCTGGCGACGTTCGCCTATCTGCTCACCATGCGGCAGGTGATGGGCTGGATCGGCCGGTATTACCTGCCGTTCCTGCCATACATGTTGATCCCGGCGATGCTGATGCTAGACCGGCGGCTTGCAGTCGCCCCGTCACTCAGGCCGGAATTGACGCGCATCGGCATCGCGATGGTAGCGCTCGCCGGCGTCGCCTTGGTCACCTGGCCGCTGCAGCGAGCGGTGGAGAGCGCCTACATGCGCGCGGTGCTGGCCAAACCCGTTCCGTTGCCGCCGCTGCCGACGGTCGCCACCGGGGACTTGCCGAGACAAGTCTGGTTCGACGTCATCAAGAAGGTTGCCGACGAGATCATCGGCCCGCTGCCGGCCGACGCAGTCCTTGCCGCTTCCGAGGTCGGCTATCTGGGCGCTGCCAGCACCGGCAAGACGCTGATCGATCTCGTCGGACTGAACGACACGACGATCGGCCGCAAGGGCTTCTCGATGGACTACCTGCTATCGCGCAAGCCAGATCTCATCTGGATGCCGTCGCGCGACTACACCGGCCTCATCGCCACGATCTACTCCGATCCTCGGCTGTTCGAGCGCTATATCGTGGTGCGAGAGGCGTTCAACTACGGCATCGCGATACGGCGCGACAGCCCTTACCGCGAGCACCTGGAGACCAGCTCCCGCCGCGCATGGAGCGCGCTCTATCCGGACCGGTCCTTCGACGATTACGTGGTGCAGCGGTAGGCGAAGCAGCAGACCGGACCTCAGCGGTCCCAGGCCTGTGCGAGGCTCACCATCGCGATGCCGGACAGGATCAGCACAAGGCCGGAGGCGAGCGTCAGCGTCAGCGGCTCCCCCAGAAACATTACGCTGATCGCCGTGGCAATGACGGGACCGCCCAGCAGTCCGACGCTGCAGGTAACGGCGCCGATGCGGCGGATGGCCGAGACGGTACTCCACATCGCCAGTGCGGTGCCGAGCACGCCGCCATAGAGAACCAGCAGCACCAGCGGCCAGCCGAACTCGATATGCGTGCGCGGCTCGAGCAGCAGCGAGAACGGCAAGCCGACGGTCGCGGCGACGAGGAGCTGCCACGGCGCGAGTTGCAGGGGCGACAGGTTCCACGTGTGGCCGCGCATGTGCAGTATGGCGATCGACCAGGAGAACGCCGCCAACAGGCAGAGGCCGTTGCCGAGCAGCACGCTAGGGTCGGACCAGTCGAACCCCATCGGATTGAACAGAACGCCCAAGCCGAGCAGCCCACAGACCAGCCCGGCCAGGCGCAGGTTGGTCAGCCGCTCGCCAAGGAACAGCGCGGCTGCAGGCACGACCCAGATCGGCGTCGAATAGGCGAGCAGCGCGCCGCGACCGGCAGGCACGAACTGCAAGGCGTAGTGCATGAGCACCACGTAAATCCCCAACATGAAAATGCCGACGCTGAGCACGGCCGGCAGGTCGCGGCGCGTGGGAACGCGAAGCTGGCCACTGGCCGCCAGGACCGCGAACAGGATGATCGCGCCGATGAAAACCCGCAGCGTTCCGAACCAGAACGGCGGGATGTAGGGGCCGGCTGCGCGAATTACCGGCCAAAGTCCGCCATAACAGAGCACGGCAACACCCAGCAGAGCGAAGCCGGCGGCGTTCTGGCTGATCCCGGGTGGCTCGGGCGGCGTGATGGAGGACATATCGGGGGGCGCGGCCTTGGCGTCGGGAGCTGGTCTGTGTGTGGAGCGGGAACTGGCCAAGGAAGTGGGTCCCGGCAATACCGGGCTACCGGCTCGAAATCGATGTTGACGCCACATTCCTACACGCGGCCCGCTCAGCAGTAGAGGCAATTCGGGCGTTTCCCAACCGCTGGCTGCGCATGGCAGGTGGTCCCCAATCGATTTCGGCATCAAAACGCCGTTCCGGTTCAGGCCCGGGCGCGATACCCTTTGCGCGGACCTATCCGGCATCCTATCTCGTGGAAGACAACGAGAGGGCTCGACCGTGCCTTGGCCCCTCAACCCTGGAGCGGGCAGATGAGCAATCACCACGGCGGCTTCCTGGGCGTGCAAAGCATGTGGCTTGGGCTTGGCGTCGCCGCCGCCCTGATCTTCGGCTGGCAGGCCTTCGCACCGTCTCCGTCGGAAGGGCCGCAGGAACCGGTCGCCTTTCTCAACGTCGGCAGCGGCGGGGATACGCGCATCGAAAAGATCACCCGCGCCCAGTGCCTGCAGCGTGAGGACCGGATCTGGGCAGTGACTTCCGACGGCGTCGAATGCATCGCCTACGTCGCCTCACCGAACGCCCGGAACGCAAGCTCCGCACTCATCTATCTCGGTGGCGACGTGAAAGAGAGCGAGCTGGCTGGGGCGACCCAGGAAGCCTCGCGCACCAGCTATCAGCGCCGGGCCGAGATCTGGGCTTCGCGGCTCGGCGTGCCGGTCGTTATCATCGGGCGGCCCGGACTGATGGGCTCCAGCGGCTTCCACCTGCTCGGCGGTCGGCGCGACGAGGGGCAGGTGATCGACGCGACCATCGACGCGCTGAAGGAGCGATTGGGAACAAGGCGGCTCGCGCTCGCAGGGCAGTCGGGTGGGGCTCGGATCATCGCGCAACTTTTGGTGACTGGGCGGCGCGACATCGCTTGCGCCGCGATGGGCGCGGGCGCCTACGACGTGCCGCGGCTGACCGGCGGGGGAACGTCGCGCACCAACATCTTCGGTGATCCGGGACGGCGTTTCCTGGTGCCCATCAGACAGGTCGGCGAGATCCCGGTGGTGCCGGGCCGGCGGATGTTCGTGATCGGCGATCCGCGCGACCAGGTGGCTCCGTTCAGCGAGCAGAAGGACTGGGCGGACAAGCTCACAGCGCTCGGACACAGCGTGCAACTGATCGAGGCCAAGGCCAAGGACCCGCAGTTCCACGGGATGACCGAGAAGGCACTGATCGCGGCCGGCATGTGCATGGCAGAAAAGAGCGAGGCGGACATCAGGCAAGCCGTCACCGCAGACGAATGAGGGCGCGCTGACGCTGCGCCGCGGCGAGTATGGAAACGACGCTCGGTTCATCGTGACCGGCTATTCGTCGTGAACGACGACGGTTCGAGCCGGCGCAGCATGGATGCCCATGACGCGAAGCGGGG
Source organism: Devosia equisanguinis (assembly GCA_945862355.1). GTDB lineage: Bacteria > Pseudomonadota > Alphaproteobacteria > Rhizobiales > Hyphomicrobiaceae > CAMDPA01. Next base: position 15,137 of record CAMAYR010000002.1, read on the forward strand.
CATCGCCCGTCGCGGAGAACCAGTGCTTCATGCCGGCGGGCAGGACCAGCGATACACCAGGGTGCAGCGCGACAACACCTTCGGTATCCTCCAGCCAGGCCTCGCCCTGTCCGTCGAGCACCGTGATGATCTCCATGTAGGGGTGGGAGTGCAGCGCCGTGCGATAGCCGGGCTGCGCCGTCTGGAGCCCCACGAATACCGGCGTGGAGCCGGCCGCATCGCCCACCAGGGTCTGATAAGTCGAGTTGCCGCGGAACGGCTCGGCGGGCAGCTTGGCATGGTCGATAACGGGCATCGGCGCCTCCCTTGCGTCGAGGCAGCATAGCACGGAAGCGGAGACGCCTCGAACAGCCCCCGCGTAGGCGCAAGGGAAAGACGGCATTGCCATCCTTTCGCGCGGGCGTGGGTCCACTTGACGGAGCCCGGCGCACGGTGGACTAGTGCGGACATGAGCATCATCGTCGAGAAGTCCGGCAGCCCCGCTTCCTCGGGAGAAGGGCCGCGCGATACGTGGCAGGCCATCTGGCGGGGCTTGGCCCAGCGCTGTCCGGCCTGTGGGCAGGGGCGGCTCTATGGCAAGTACCTCAAGGTCGAGGACGCCTGCGCGAGCTGCAAGACGGAGCTGCACCACCATCGCGCCGACGATGCGCCGCCCTATTTCACGATGTTCGTCGTGGGACACATCGTGGTCGCCGGCGTACTTGCGGTAGAGAAGAATTTCGCGCCGAGCCTGCTCGTTCACGTGGCCCTGTGGTTTCCGTTGACGATCGGCCTATCGCTCTGGCTATTGCCGAGGATCAAAGGTGGGCTTATCGGGCTGCAGTGGGCGCTGCACATGCATGGCTTCGGCAGTGGCCCGGAGCCTGCGCAGCCCGATCCCATTCCAGCGCCTAGCCATTCCGAGGGGGGCAGATGAGCGAATCCGATCAAATCTCGCGGAGCGTCGACAAGACGCTGGCGCCCAAGCCCAGAGACAGCGCAACGCTGATCATCGTCGATACCACCGACGGCGAGCCGCGCATCCTGATGGGAAAGCGCGGCCCCGATCAGGTGTTCATGCCCGGCAAGTACGTGTTCCCTGGCGGGCGCGTCGATGCCGCCGACCGCAATGTCGAAACGATCGACGAGCTGCACGAGGCTGATGCAGCTAAGCTGCTGATCGAGATGCGGGATACGCCTTCGGCCGTGCGTGCACGCGCGATCGCGCTTGCGGCCATCCGCGAAACGTTCGAGGAGACCGGCATCCTGGTCGGCGCCCCTGGACAACCGCAGCGGCCCGTCGAGACGGATGCCTGGAAGGGGTTCTATACCCACGGCTTCATGCCGCAACTCAGCCAGATCCGCTTCTTTGCCAGGGCGATCACGCCGCCGGGACGTCCGCGCCGATATGACAGCCGGTTTTTCTATGCCGATGTGTCGGCGGTCGGGCTGCGGACGGAGATTATCGACGGGGAGCTTTCGAGCCTCGACTGGTTCTCGTTCGACGAAATGCGCGCGCTCGACTTGCCTGCAATCACCCGCGTGGTACTCGAGGACCTGATAGACCGGCTGAAGCTCGACCTGGAAGGTTTCCCCGCAACCGAGGCAGCCGTGCCGTTCTACCGCCACAAGAACGGTGCATCCCGACGCCAGCTACTTTCGCTATAGGCCTCAAGCCATTTGTCGAGAGTGATGTGCTCTCCACCATATGGCGTGTGAGTATCGCTTTACGCTAACGTCCCGTCCGGTCGATGATCTGAAACCCAAGGCGGAGACATCCGCCGCGCGCCCTGTCCGAGGCCGCGACGCCAGACGAGCCGTACATGGAACATCTCGCGCAAAGCGTGATCGCCTTCATCGAAAACCATCAGTCCTGGATCGCACCAGTGACATTCCTTCTGGCGTTCGGCGAGAGCTTGGCGTTCATCTCGTTGCTACTGCCCTCGACCGTGATTCTGGTCGCGATCGCGGGGCTCGTCGGGGGCGCAAGCGTCGGCACGACGACGATCTTGTGGGTGTGGCTTGCCGCCGGCATCGGCGGCGCGCTTGGATACTCCGTCTCCTACTGGATCGGGCGGTACTTCAAGGACGACATCGACAAGGTGTGGCCGTTCAAGACGCGGCCGGAGATGCTGAAGCGCGGACGCGACTTCTTCGACAAGTGGGGCACGCTCGGCGTGTTCTTCGGGCATTTCTTCGGACCGGTCCGGGCCGTCGTGCCGGTCGTGGCCGGGTCGTTCGCGATGCGCCAGCTGCCGTTCCAGATCGCCAACATCGCGTCGTCCTTCATCTGGGCGACGGGCGTGCTTCTCGTGCCGATATTTCTCGCCAGATACGCGGTGAGTTGAGACGTATCGTAGTCGAAATTGCTCGAGAATTGTCGCCACACCGCACGACGTCGATCGCACGTTCAAGGCCAACGAAGGCGCGCGAGGCGAACGAGCCATTCCGGCCAGTCGGCCAGCGACAGGAACAGCTCCGTGCTGATCGAAAGCGCCATAGCGCCGATCATTGAAACAAGGGTCGCCGTTATCACGCTGCGATCGAACACCTCGTAGTCGCGATTGATCAGCCAGCCGAAGTAGATCCGGAACAACGAAGACAGCCGTTGCAAGGCCGTGACCACGGATACGGGGACAAGCGCCATCGCCGCGTAGCGGAAGGCCTGCGAGAAGAACACGATCAGTCCTGCAAACAGGAACCATCGCAGCGCTGATGGGGCGATCCGATACGTCGAGGCGGGTTGCCGAGTTGCGACGATCACGATGCCCACGAGTACCGTCGCTGCGATGTAGGAGACGAGACCTCCTGCCATTGCGCCGCCGCCGCCGGCAGCCTTGATGCCTAGCCCTATGAAGATCGGGCTGAAGCCATAGGCGACGGCGGCCAGCGTCGCATAGAGGTAGCCTTCGGCGTAGCGCGGCACGAAAATCGGGCGCGCTTTGCTCCCGGGAGTGGCGACGGGGACTTTCGCTACCTGTGCCGGCTGTGTGCCTGAGCGCTCACGGATCGTCACGAGGCCAGGGCCGACGATCAACAGCACGATCCCGAAGGCGCGCAACGGCGTGAGCTGCTCGCCCAGAACCACCATCGCCAGGAGCAGCGTGACAAGCACCTCGGCCTGAAGAATGGGAGATGCGAGATTGGCACCTATGGCGGCGCTGGCTGAAAAGTTGCAGTAGCGACCGATAACGAAGTGAACCATGCCGGCGGCTGAGAACCAGGCGATAGCCTCCAGCGAGAAGGTCGTCAGGAGTTGGGTCTCGCCGGTCGCCAGCGTCAGGAGGAGAAACAGTGGCACGCCGATCGGTACGGTCACCATCAGGCCTTGCAGGACGGTGCCGGAGAGCACGGCACGACGAGCAGCAGTGGCATTGAGGGCGAACGTCGCCGCCGAGAGGATCGAGTAGATGATGCCGAGCAAGTGCGGCTTCCCCCGCTATGGGTGCAATCGCACTCGTGCTGCCCGCGATGAGCTGCAGCGTGCCAGTCCCTAAAGTCGCGAGAACTCTGCCTAGCGGAGCCCGCTCACAAAGACAATCGGACTGAAACTATGTCTCAGTCCGATCTCGGGCTCGATGCCGGACCGATCCCGGGCCGATGTCGGGTGCTAAGCTGCGCCGCTGTCGCCCCGCAATGGCGCCGACCTACTGCGGCCGGACGGCGTTCTTCATGCGTGCGATGAGATCGGGCGGAGAGGCGTACATTCGCTTGACGAGAGCGGCGACATCGGGACCGCTTTGCGGGTTGATCTGCAGCTTCAGCCTTGCAGCATCGGCCAAGAACTCCTTGTCCTTCGCCGTGGCCATGAAGCCGTCCTGCAGTTCCTTCACGCGCGCGGCCGGCGTGCCGGGCGGAGCGATGATCGGACGCTGGAAGACCTGTTGGCTGACGATCAACTCCATCACCTTCTTGTTCTGCTCGGGCACGAAGTTCCAGATCGAGGGAATGCCCAGCGCGGTCATGTCTGCGTTCGGCTGGAGGCCCAACTGCACGAAGGTGTTCACCTGCTTCTTCGGCAGCCACTCCGGCCGGACCGCATAGAAGGTGCTGATCTCGATGCCGCACCAGCCGTCAACCTCTTTGCGCTCGATGGCGACTGCGACGTCGGTGGTGCCCTTGTAGCCGGCGACGACCTTGAACTTGGTGCCGGTCAGCGCGTTGAGCATGGTTGGATAATCGTAGGTGGAGCCGCCGGGCGCCGAGGCGCCGATCGTCACCGTCTGCTTTCGAGCGTCCTCGAAAGTCTTGACCTTCGAATCGAGATGGGTGGCACAAAGCCGCGTGCCACTGTCGACGGTGCCGATGAACTCGAGCTTGGCGGGATCGTAGCGCCACTGCTCACGCGGTGTGATCATCGGATCAGCGATGGCGCCGGGAAAGACCAGGGCGATCGATGTCCCGTCCTTGGGTGCTATCAGCGCGATGAACTCGGTGGCGCGCTTGCTGCCCGCGCCGCCCATGTTCTGCGGTACGACAGTCGGCCGGCCCGGCAGATGCTTGTGGAGGTGCCGGGCGACCACGCGCGCGTAGGTGTCGTAGCCCGATCCCGCCTCCGAGCCGATGATCAGGCTCACGGTCTTGCCTGCCCAGAAGTCCTGAGCCACCGCACCGTGCGGCGCCACCATCAGCGAGCCAGCCGCGACCACGACCGCCAGCCGCGAGACCGATTGCGAATGCGAATGCGCCATTGTCGGATTTCCCATCCTTAAACAACTACCATCGGTTTACTTCTTCGCGCATGCCGGCAGCGCGATCAAGGCCGGATCACCTTGGCCATGCGGGCGATCAGCTCCTTGGGTGCACTGTAGATCTTTTTCACCAGGGCTTCGACCTCTTCGCCGCTTTTCGCGCTGAGCTCGATCTTGCTCTTCTTGGCTTCGGCCAGCAAGTCGGGATCCTTGAGCGCCGCCATGAACGCAGCGCGCAGCGCCTTCAATTGGGCGGGCGGCGTGCCGGGGGGGGCGAGGAACGGCCGCTGGAACACCTGCTGGCTGACGATCAGCTCGACCAGCGGCTTGTCCGAGGGCTTGATGAAATTCCAGATCGGTGGAAAGCCGAGTGCCGTAGCTCTCGGGTTCACGTCGAGGCCGAGCTGAACTAGCGGGTTGCCCTTCTTCTCGCCTTCGAGCCAGCCCGGCCGCAGCGCCTGATATGTCGAAATGTCGATGCCGCAAACGCCGTCGGCCTCGCCGCGCTCGACAGCGAGGAACATCGCACCGGGGCCAGGATAGCCGGTCACGACGCTGAACTTCGTGCCGGCAACCGCGTTGATGAAATTCGGATAATCGTAGGCCGAGCTGCCGAGCGCCGTCGCAGCCATGACGACATTGCCTTTGCGGGCGTCCTCGAGAGACTTGGCCTTTGTGGCCGGCCAAGTCATGCACATGCGTGTGCCGCTATCCATCGTGCCGATGTAGGCAATCGTCCTTGGATCGTAACGATATTTCGCTGGATCGCCGGTCAGCGGCTCAATCAGCGCGCCGGGCATGGCGAGCGTGATCTGCGTGCCGTCCTTGGGAGCGACGTTGACGGTGTAGTCGACCGCCTTGATGCTACCGGCGCCGGGCATGTTCTGCACGATGACGATCGGCTTGCCGGGTATGTATTTCACGATGTGCCGGCCGAGAAGCCGTCCATAAGCATCGTAGCCACTGCCCGCGGTATTGGCGACGATGATAGTGAGCTGTTTGCCCGCGTAGAAGTCCTGCGCCAGGGCGGCGCTCGAAGCGGCGATGCTTGCAAACGCGACACCGGCCAACGGCACCAACGCTGCCGTGCCGCGCCTGCCTGGGTTGCTCGTGACGGCCATGCCCATAAGATTCTCCCTCGGTCGTCGCATTCTTTGATGGTGTGATCGACTCTGACGTCAAAGCAGCAAGAATTGCAATCGAGGTCAAGCCGTGGCGCTACGACTAGACCTTCCGAGGGTGTTCGGCAGTGAGGGGTGTCAGGCCCGGCGGCCCGACATCATGCGTGCGAGCAGCGGGTAAAGCAGGCCGAGACCGATGCCGAACGCGACACCATTGAGGAGGAAGCCGTTCCTCAACGCTAGAATGTTGAAGCCGCCTTTGGCGAAGGCGCCGCTGAACATGGCGCCGCCCTTGATCAGCGGAACCAATAGCCAGCTACCGAGCAGCATCGGGAATACCACGCCGAAGACGAAGCCTTTCACGATGGCCGGTCCGCCGGGAATGCGATCGACGAGGAACGCGAACAATATTCCCCACAGGCCGCCCCAAATGGATTGATGCACGATGCCGGGAACGCTGATCGCGGCCAACTTGAACATGCCGAACAATTCGGGCCAGAGCGGCGTGGGGGTCAAGCGGTAGGGCGCGCCCCGAAGTGGAAGGCCCTCAGTCTGCATGAGCACATACATGCCCTGGTGAAAAATCAGCACGGCCAGCGCGCCCGCGATGAAGCCGGCAAAAATCCTGGTTGCGTTAGATGTGGACGTCATGAATGCCCCTCCCTCAACCCGGCAAATTACCGGCGGAAGAGGTAGCTACCCGAGAACCATTTGGGTGCCGAGACACGTTTGCGCGAGCGACGCGGGTGGACCGCGTCGCCATGTCATGCGCGATGGTAGGGGTGGCCCGTGACGATGGTGGTCGCGCGATAGATCTGCTCGGCCAGCACGATGCGCGCGAGGCCGTGGGGGAGGGTCATCGGACCGAGCGAGAGTGTGACAGCGGCAGCCTGCCTCGCTTTTTCGCCGTGGCCGTCAGGGCCGCCCAGCAGAAAAGCCGCCTCGCTCTCGCCGCGGTCGCGCAGCTTGCACAACAACTTGGCGAAATCGACGCTCGTCAGCGCCTTGCCTCGCTCGTCGAGGAGGATCGAGACACCGGCGCCCTTGCTCTTGGCGAGCAGCCGGTCGGCCTCGTCCGCGGTTCGCGCCGCCAGCGACGTGGCCTTACCTTCGTTGATCTCGCGAAGCTCGAGCGGCCCCAAGGCTACACTCCGGCCAGACGCGGCCACACGATCCGCATAGCGCGCGTACAGATCCCTCTCGGCACCATCCTTGAGCTTGCCGACGGCCGCAATGACGAGGCGCATCGGCAATCCTCGAGTGTTCCGATCGCCACCGCGGCTGGCGGTGGCAGCGTTCAGTGCGTCTGGCCTTCGGCCGGGCGCTCGCTGGACCACATCCGCTCGAGCTTGTAGAACTCGCGCACTTCCGGACGGAAGATGTGCACGATGATATTGCCGGCGTCGACAAGCACCCAGTCGCCTTGCTCGATGCCCTCGGTGCGGACGCGGCCGAAGCCCTCCTCCTTGAGCTTGCGCTGGAGTTGCTCGCCGATCGCGCCCACGTGCCTTTCCGATCTTCCCGAGGCAACGACCATGAAGTCGGCAATCGTAGACTTGCCCGCGAGATCAATCGAGACGACCGCCTCGGCCTTCGCCTCGTCGAGCCAATGCAGGACGTTGTCGAGAAGAGCTTGCGTGCTCGCTCTGTCTGGTGGGACATCGCGTTGGGGTACGGCCTGGAGGCTGCCCTCGTGAGCGGTTGTCATCTGGCGGCTATGATCCTTTTGCAGGCGCGCCTCATCCCGCGTCCGTCGGCGGGGGCAGCGCATCAGCGTCGCGCCCATCGACTGCGGGGCGCCAAAAGCGAAGGTGCCGTTCACAAGAGCCCTGTGGCTTCGAACCTTACAGATGCTCAGGCAACCCAGCCTCGGACGCAAGATGAAAGTAGGGGCATTGCTGCGGTTTGGCAATCGTTCCGGATCCGCATCCCGAAAATGTGCAGAAACTCAGCCGACAACGCCCTGCCTTTGCCCCACAACGAGGCACCGGTTGCCTTCGCCACAGCACCGGCCATATTAGCCGAATGGCACAGACAGCATCTCTCCGATTCGTGAAGATGAACGGGCTCGGCAACGAGATCCTGGTCGTGGATCTGCGCGGCTCCGCGCGCGTTATCGGCGAGGAGGAGGCGGCGGCGCTCGCCCGCGAGCCGCGAACGCGTTTCGACCAGCTGATGGCGCTGCACGACCCCAGAACGCCTGGCACAGCCGCCTATGTGCGCATCTACAATACCGACGGAACGCTGTCGGGGGCGTGCGGGAACGGCACGCGTTGCATCGCCTGGCTCGAGGCGGAGCGGCGCGGCAATCGCGATCCGCTCTATGAGACCGACAGCGGCCTCGTCAGCGCCCACGTCGAGAGCATGGCCCGTATCACCGTCGACATGGGCGTCCCACGATTCGGCTGGCAGGACATCCCGCTTCGCGACGAGTTCCGCGACACGCGCTACATCGAGTTGCAGATCGGCCCGATCGACGCGCCAGTGCTGCATTCGCCCGCCGTCGTCAACGTCGGCAACCCGCACGCGGTGTTCTGGGTCGACGACGTGGACGCCTTCGACCTGGGCCGGCTCGGGCCGCTGCTCGAAAATCACCCGATCTTTCCCGATCGGGCCAACATCTCGCTGGCGCAGGTGCGGTCGCGGGAGGACATCAAGCTCAGGACATGGGAGCGCGGGGCGGGGCTGACGAAGGCTTGCGGCTCGGCGGCGTGCGCGGCGGCGGTGTGCGCGGCGCGGACCGGGCGGACGGGACGCAAGGTCGTCGTGCATCTGCCGGGCGGGCCGCTCGAGATCGAGTGGGCTGGGAACGACCACATCCTGATGACCGGCCCGGCCGAGCTCGAATACGAAGGTGAGATCGTGGCTGGGTAGGTATGCGACCTCCGTCGCCTCCACTTCAATTGAACGTGGGCCGGTAGAACGGGCTGTCGAGGGAGAAGGCGGGGATCGCGACGTCGATCATCTCGCCGTCGGCGCCGACCATCTGGTAACTGCCTACCATGAGGCCCTGCGGCGTCTTCAAGGGACAGCCGGAGCTGTAACTGAAGCTCTGGCCGGGCTCCAGGACAGGCTGCTCGCCGACAACGCCCGGCCCGCGCACCTCCTCGGTGCGGCCGTTGCCGTCGGTGATGCGCCAATGCCGCGTCTTCAACTGCACCATCGCGCCGCCGAGGTTCGTGATCTCGACCTTGTAGGACCAGAAAAAATAGCCCTCGTCCGGCTCGGATTGCTCGGAGACGTATTCCGGCGTGACGCGGACGCGGATGTCATGCGTGATGGATTCGTACATGTCGGACCATTGGGCAGCAGGCAGCAGGCGAGAATGTCAACGTGACGTCATATATGAGTTGGCAGACTTATCTGAGTTAGTCGACCGGCAGCGGTCAACCTTACGGGAAAGCTGCGGCGAGTGCGCCATCTATGTCCTCGGCCAGATCCTCGAACGCCTCGAGGCCAACCGATAGTCGCAGCATACCGTCGCCGATGCCGAGCTCGGCGCGGGCCTCGGGCTTCAGGCGCTGATGCGTCGTGGTGGCTGGATGGGTGATGATACTCTTGGCGTCGCCCAGGTTGTTGGAAATCTTGATCACCTGCAGCGCATTCTGGAAGCGAAAAGCGGCGGCTTTGTCGCCGTCGAGCACAAAGCAGACCACCTGACCGCCGCTCGTCATCTGGCGCTTTATGACGTCGGCCTGAGGATGGTCGGGCAGGCCGCAGTACATGACCTGCCCGATGCCCTTCTTCGTCAGGAGATGGCGGGCCATGCGGTCGGCCGTCGCGCATTGGCGGGCAACGCGGACAGGCAGCGTCTCGAGGCCCTTCAACAGCACCCAGGCATTGAAGGGCGAGAGAGCAGGGCCGGTCTGGCGCAGCCAATCGTGATAGTAGCGCTTGATGAGCTCGGTGCTCGCCAGCACGATGCCGCCGAGGCAGCGGCCCTGGCCGTCGATATGCTTGGTCGCGGAATAGACGACGACGTCGGCGCCGTGCTGAAGCGGTTTCTGGCCCATCGGCGTGGCGAACACGTTGTCGACGATGACGATGGCGCCGGCGTCGTGCGCGATCCTCGAGACCGCGGCAATGTCGATGATCTCGAGCTGCGGATTGGACGGCGTCTCGAAGAAAAATGCCTTCGTGTTGGGTTTGACGGCCTTCTTCCAGTTGTCCGGGTCGCGGCCGTCGACCAGCGTGAACTCGATGCCGAAGCGCGGGCACAGGTCCTCTACGATGTAGCGGCAGGAGCCGAACATCGCCTTGGCCGCAACGATGTGCTGACCGGCAGACATCGCGCCCAGGACCGAGGCGGTGACGGCGGCCATGCCGGTGGCGCAGGCGCGCGCGTCCTCGGCGCCCTCGAGCAGCTTCATGCGGTCTTCGAACATCTGGACCGTCGGGTTCGAGAAGCGGCTGTACTGGAAGCCGGGGTCCTCGCCCGTGAAACGGCCCTCGGCCTGCTCGGCGCTATCGTAGGCGTAGCCCTGGGTGAGAAACAGGGCCTCGGACATCTCGCCGAACTGCGAGCGGAGGGTTCCGCCATGCACGAGTAGCGTCTCGGGCCGGAGGTTGCGCGGGCGGCCGGCGTGGGGCGTGTCGGCGGACATGACGTGGATCTCCATCGCGGAAGCACGAAAAAACCCCGGCTCATCGAGGTCACGCCGGCCGAGAGACCGGCGCCCGAGCCAGGGTGCGCGCGCGGCCTGTTTAGCGAGTTGTTTTACGTGGCTGCAAGATGGCGCAAATCACCACGAGGCGGCCGGCTGGTACACCGGCGGGGGCCACGCGTCAACTTTGCTGCCAGCAACGCTGGCCGCGAAATCGGCCATCGCGTCCCGCGGCGGCCCTCAACCGATCGGCATCTCCAGCGCCTTCTTCACCGCCGGGCGCGAGGAAACCCGGGCCATCCAGCGAGCGACGTTGGGGCGGGTCTTCATCCACTCGTGATCGGTGAACTGAATGAGGCGCGTGATCGGCGCCATGTCGGCGATGGAATATTCTCGGGCGATATAATCGTGACGTGAGAGTTGTCCCTCGAGAACATCGAGCAGCTTCACCGCGGTGGCCTCGAGCTCCTTGTGCTCACGCATGATCGAGAAGATCGGCAGCACGTTGGCGACGCTGAATATCAGCCACTTCTGGACCTTGGCGCGCTTGGCTGGCGACGAGCCGTAAAACTTGCCCGACTTCTCGGCGAGATAGAGAAGAATCGCAGTCGACTCGAAGATGTGCACCTTCTCGCCGCCGGGGCCATCAGTATCGACCAACGCGGGAATCTTGCCGTAGGGACTTATCCTCAGATGCGTCGGCGTTTTGTTGGCGCCGCTCCTGATGTCCACCGGGACCAACTTGTAGGGTATTCCCGCCTCCTCGAGCATGATGATCGGCCGGCGGCCGTTGGTTGTTCCCCAGGTATGCAATTCGATCATGGCGTCTCCTGCTCCTCCGCGCTCTCTCCCGTCGTTCATCGCGTGAGGATGAAACTTAGCATTGCCCGGACAACAAGGAATTCTCAAATTTGCGCAGGGCTGGCTTGCCGTAGGCGGGCATGTCAGCCGCCTTCATCCCAGGATCGTCCCGCACCCAAGCGGCTGACTGACTGGTCAGCGAGCGCCGACTGCGCTGGCGCGAAGGCGATCGAGATCGCCGCCTGCCGACGACACGCCGTGGGATAGCGCTTCCTCGTAGAGCGATATGGCGCGGCGCGGCTCGGAGCCGTCATCGATCCGGGGCAACTGGCCCAGATAGTACGGATCATATGTCCGGCCGAGCACGTGCAGCGCGGGCCCGGGCGCGAGCGGCAACAAGAGTTGGAGGACCATACGCGCCTCGATAACCTTGCCCAGGCCGAGAAGGCGGCGGGCCTGATCGAGGCGAACGCCGATGGTTTCAGCCGAGCTGCCGAATAGCTTGAGCGCGGCGCCTTGAGCCAGCGGCTCGGTGATCGCCAAATGCCCCGGTGTCGCGGGACGAGCCGATACGATGCCGCCGGCTGCCGATCTGGGTGGGGTGATGTTCACGCGGTTGGGGGGTGCTGGCAGCATGTCCGGGCGGGGTGGAGGCGGGCCGGGCTGCGTCGGCAAAGGATCGACCGGTGCAGGTGCGGGCGGTGCGACCGGGGGAGCAGCGCGGGTCGGTGGCACGGGAGGGGCGACCGTGCGCGGCTGGACCGGCGCGATCGTCGCCGGCGGGGGCGCTGACCTTACCGGCGGGGTGGGCTGCATCCTCGGCGGTGGAGCTACCGGGACAGTGGCTGGCGCAAGCGGCGCTCGCTCGCGGGCAGCAGGCGGAGAAGCGGGCGGCGCGAGGGGCGCTGAGCGCTCGATAGGCGCCATCTTGCGTCGCGGCACCGGCCTGGCGGTGTAGATCCTCTTCGGGCGAACGCGCACCGCCTTGCGCTGCACTGTGCCGGCGGCCCGGGCCGCACGCTGCTGCGAGCGGTATTCGGCCGGGCTGCGGGCGGAGCGCTGCTCGTAGGGCGCAGAATTATAGGACTGCGCGCAACCGCCGAGAACGGGCAGCAACGCCAGCAGTGCCAGTTTCCAGGATAGTCGTGTCGATAGCAGATTCATATGTCGCTGCACCTGCAATGCCATGCCGAAACGCTTCAGCTCGTCCTTCATCCTGGAGCGATTCGGCTGCCCGTGGCGACGACCTGAGGGCAACAAGAGGAGCAGGCGCGCGGTTATCCACGAGAGATTGCGGGCCGCGCGTCGCGACAGCGGTGGCCATGTGGACAACTCGATGCCCCAACGTCGGCGGGCGTCCCGGCGGCCGCAATGCCTTGAGACCGCTAGCGGGCCAGAGTGCACGCCGGCTGCGCACAAGCGTACCGAACCGGCACAGCTTTACGCGAATCGGAAATGAAAAAGTCTACTTAAATCAGTCGATTAATTTGCCGTATTAACTATTTTTCATCGGCGCCAACCTATCCTCGTGCGTAACCCCGTGCGCTGATGAATTGTGTGCGGATGGAGGAACCGGACCGGAGATCCACCCGATGGCCAGATTCGACTACACATCACGCGACATCGTGGAATTCGCAGCGGAAGGCGGTGCGCCGGACGCATTGCTCGAACTCGGTCTGCTGTATGCCAGCGGTCGCGAGGCCGCGCAGGATTTCGTGACCGCCCACAAGTGGTTCAATCTCGCCGCGCTGCGCGGAAACGCGGAAGCCCGGCGCTATCGCCAGGAACTCTCGCGCGAGATGACAAAGGCCCAGGTCGCGAAGGCGCAGAAGCTCGCCCGCGAATGGCTCAGCCGGCATTGATACGGGCTGGCGGATTGCGCTATTGACAGGTCTTCTGATCGGTTCGCTGGTTCTGCCGAAAAGTAGAACGCCATCGTCAGCAGCGGCTGAACAGCGAAACCACACAATCCCAGGACTTCTTGAGCGTGCCGCCGACCGCGTCGCCAGCCTTGCGAACGCCTTGATCCGCGGCTGAAATCTGCTCTTTCGATTTGGCGACCGTAGCTCGCGCAAGCTCCTCGAGCGTCTTGGGAGGCTGGGCAGCAGACGGCTTCGCTAACGGGGCCTCGGCGCCGGGCTTGCCCGAGCCCCCCTCGACTGGTGACGCGGCGGCCGCCGGCACCTCGGTCCCCAGGCGCGCCACGTCGATCTCGAACGGCTCACCGATACACGGCCCCGCGTAGGCGGTCCCTGCCCGGCACACGTCATGTTTGCCCTTGCGGGCGATCTCGCTGATGCAGAGGAACTCCAGCGCCTTGGACGCCCCGCGGATGTTCGCAGCGCGCTCGCCGTCCTTTACCGAACAGCTGTAGGTCCGGTCGGGCGCCCGGCACTCCACGCACAATGTCTGCGCCGTCGCGATGCCCGGCAGCAGCATCGCGGATGGCACCAATAAAATGGCGGCGGCTCGAACTGACATCGCTCCAATCCAGGCAGGGTGTTGCGCCGATAGAGGGTCCATCGGATTTCTTTGCGGCGATACTGCGGCTCGCTCTGGCCGGGCCAGATGACCGGTCCGCGCTCGACGCGAGGCGTCAAGGCATTCCGTTGCAGCCGTGCTTGCGAAACCCTTCGCGCTCACCAAGGCGCTCGTAATAGGCGCGCAGCGCCGGCAGTTTCGGCTTGTCGAAGTCGAGCACCATCCAGCGATGGATCATGAGCCCGGCAGGGATGTCGGCAAGCGTGAAGGATGGCCCGGCGAGGTAGGGTCCGGCTTTCTGAAGGTAGGCGTCCACGCGGCCCATCTGCTTGTTCCAGTCGGCAGCCCCCCAGGCGACCATTTCGGGAAGGTCGTGGGGCTTCATGCCGAGCACCTTGCCCTGGAAAACAGGACGCATGCCGGTGCCCATGTCCGTATTGGCATAGTCCATCCACTGCTCGATCACGGCGCGGGCCTTCAGATCAGCCGGATAGAGGTCCGTGCGGCCGTGCCTGGAGCAGAGATAGCGCAGGATCGCGTTGCTCTCGCGCAGAACGAAGCCATCGTCGACGACGACGGGAACCACGCCGAAAATGGAGAGCTGCATGAACTCGGGATCGGTCGTGGGCTTGTGGTCGCGGCCCCAATCGCTGCGCTGGTAGGGGAGGCCGATCTCCTCGCACAGCCACAGCACCTTGCGAACGTTGAGCGAGTTGGGCCGTCCGTAGATCTCGAGCATGTCGTGCCTCTTGCAATTGGGCGCTGGCCCTACCGTATGCGCGACCATAGCCGTTGAACAGCGCCTGGACGGTACGCTACCAAAGCGGCATCACCGCCAGCCGCCGCCCACTGGAGTGCGCCTCGATGATCGAACCCATAGCACAAGCGCTCGATTGGGTCGGCATCGTCGTGTTCGCGACCACGGGCGCGCTGGCGGCCTCGCGCAAACAGATGGACGTCGTAGGCTTCGCGCTGCTCGCGACGGCGACGGGCATCGGCGGGGGAACGCTGCGCGACATCATGATGGGCCTTCTGCCGGTGTTCTGGATCACCAAACCCGTCTATCTCGTCCTCTGCGTCGGCGTCGCCTGCGCAATGTTCTTCCTGGCGCACATTCCCCAGTCGCGGCTGAGACTGCTGTTGTGGCTCGATGCGGTCGGGCTCGCGCTGTTCGCCGTCACGGGCGCGGAGAAGGCGCTCGATGCAGGTGCCGGGCCGATCGTCGCGATCGCGATGGGGGTCGTCACGGCGACGTTCGGGGGGATCATCCGCGACGTGCTGGCGGGGGAGACGCCGGTAATCCTCAGCCGCGAGATTTATGTTACCGCGGCGATGCTGGCCGCGTTGGTCTTCACAGTTCTCTCGGCGATGGGGACTGCACGCCCTGGCGCGATGATGGCAGGCTTTGCGGCAGGCTTGACGCTGCGGGCGGCGGCGCTGCACTGGGGGTGGTCGCTGCCGCGCTACAAGCCGAGACCTCCGCGTGAGCCTCGATAGGTGCCCGCTACTTCAGGCCCCACGTGACGTGGATCGTGACACTGAGCGACTGCTCACCGGCCTCGACCGGCACTGCATCGGCCATCGCCATGCGGGTGGACTGCAACGGCCGGGGGCCCGGCGCCATGACGCTCTCCGAGATGGTCAGAACTCGATCCAGGCTCGCACCGGCGGCCGTCGCGTAGAGCTCGGCGCGGCGGCGTGCGTTGGCCACGGCCTGGCGGCGGGCCTCGTCCTTCAACGTCTCCGCGCTCGAAACCTCGAAATCGATGCCGCCGAGCTGGTTGGCTCCAAGCGAGATGCTCGTGTCGATAGTCTCGCCGAGACGGGCGATGGAACGCTGGGTGATCCGCACCTGGTTGATCACCCGATAACCGACGATCTGTGGCGGCCTGCCGTCCTGGTGGTGCTGATGGCGCGGCTCGACGCCGACGTGTGTTGTCTGGATGTCCCGCGCCTCGATACCCAGCCGCTTCAATCCGTCGAGCAGGGCGCTCATCGCCTTGTTGTTGGCGTCGAGCGCGGCGCGGGCAGTCTGGCCCTCGGTGACCACGCCGGTCGAGATGCGCGCGACATCGGGCGGTGCGGCGACCGAGCCGACAGCGGACACGGTAATGGTACGCTCGGGCTGGCGTTCCTGGGCGGCGACGGGTTCTGTCATGGCGAGACCGACGAGCAAAAGGGCTGGGAACAGGCAGGCTGTGAGGCGATCGGGGAACATGTCAGCGTCCAGCGGATGAAGACGAAATCTGGGATCGCTTGCAAATAGCCCGGGAATGGGACGAAACTTGGCTCGGCGCGTGGACGTTCTGCAGCTCAAGGTGGAAGCGTGGGGTCGTTGCACGACTGGCCACGGATCGTGAAGGCGGCGATGAACATGAAGCTGGTCCTCGGATCGCTCTTGGTGCTGGTCGCCTCGACGGCGCACGGGGCGGCAGCGGTGCGCGAGTGCCGCGCAGAGATCGTCGCGAGCGCTGCCGAGGCGGGGCAGGAAGTCGAGGCGCGGAGGCAGGCCATGTCGGACTGGCTCACCCGCGCAGCACAGAACGGGCCCGAATGGACCCGCTGGCAACTCGCGGGAAATCGGCGGATCGGATGCGTTCCCGTCGCCAGCGGCCGCTTCCGGTGCCAGGCGGCAGGACGGCCCTGCCGCATACGGCAGGTGCCGCCTTGATGCCGCGATGGCGCAGCGGCAGCGCGAGGACCTGGAAGTGCAATCCCTCGCTTGCCTAGCTGCCCGATGGACACTAGTGTCGCGACCGCGAAATTCGTCTCATTCTGCAGCGAACACCGAACGAATTTCGCGATCTGAACGACACTAGCTAAATCAATGAGCTAGTGTGATCGAGACCGAGAAGTCCGCCTCCGACCCGTGCCGAAAAGGATGCAGCGGACTTCTCGGTCATCACACTAGTACGAAGTCCGTTCCGCTCGCTCCACTGGACGCCAGCAGAGGGTGGGGCCCGTAGCTCAATGGTTAGAGCCGGCGGCTCATAACCGCTTGGTTGGGGGTTCGAGTCCCTCCGGGCCCACCATTTTATTGCTCACGCGCCGCGGGCGCTCCGCAGGGGCGGCGCTCGCGCCGGGCCGCAGTCGCGGCCTCGGCCCTGCGGGCCGGGGCATGGGATCGGCGGTTGGGCGGAACAACACGCGTTCCTCCGAGATGGCCTCACGCAAACGGGGCGAGCGCGCCGGGCCGCAGTCGCGGCCTCGGCCCTGCGGGCCGGGAGTTGCGAATCCGACGCCACAAATCCTGGATTGCTACCCGCCCTCGATGATGTCCGCGAGTTGGCGGCGTGCGGTTTCCCAGTCGTCCGGTTTGTTCGACCAGCCGACATCCTCGCCGCGGGGATAGTGCTGATAGGTAGGATCGCGCGGATTGGCGACGCCGACCTCCCACAGAACCTTCGGGACCAGACGGTCGACAATTGCCTTTGTCGCCACCGGATTCTTCTGCGCAGCCAGCGTCAGGTAGGCGTGATCCTGGATGCCGCGCCGCCACAGCTTGAGACGGAGCGAGGCGACGGGGCCTTCGAGACCCGGCGCCGGGGCATCGGGAAAGATGCGGTCGATGCCGGGGTAGAGCAGCACCCCGTCGCCATTGGAGTAGTTGTGGCCGGTCTCGCCGAGCACCGGGTCCAAGCGCGGCGTGCCGCCGAAGGTCTTGGCCTGGCGCCAGACGTCGGTGCGCCCGGTACCGTTCTGGAAGTCGTTGTAGTAGGTCGCGTTCCAGAAAAACCAGCCGGAGATGCCCTTCTTGAAGGCTGCCCACTGGACAACGCGCAGCGCCGTGCCGTCGTCCTCGATGGCGAAGCTGCCGCTGGCCGGGCGCTGGCCGTTGTATTGCCAGATCCGGTTGCGCTTGTCGGCTTCCAGATGTGCCTTGCGCGCGGCCTCCAGCGCTCCCGTGTCGGCCACGCCGTACCAGGTGGCAAGCTCGTTCACTCGCGGGATCTTTTCCCTGGCAAGCGGAAGCGGCGCTGTAATGAACGTCGAAAGGCGCCGGCCGATGCCCGGGTTCGCCCACAGCTTGTCGATCCAGCCATTGATCTCGGCCGCTTTCGCCGCCTCCTTCAAGTCCGGCTCGTCGGTGAGGTAGAGTATCGGCGTTGCGCGCGGCGCGTTGAGCGCGAACCACGCCATCCAAGCGTCGGTCTGCTTGTTGAAGACGTCCTGCGCAGACTTCTTCCAGGCCCAAGAGCCGTAGTGGCCGATGAAGAATACGCTGTCTGCCGTGTCGCGGCCGGGGCCGTCGTAGCCCTTCGCCGCGCTGTAGAGCGTTCCCTTGATGCGCGCGACGGCGGCGGGAGCGGGCGGCGCCACACCGCCCGCCTCGTCCAGCATCGTGACCACGCCGTGCCGGCGCAGCATCTGTACGTGGCGCTCCATGATCGGGCGCATCAGATCGTGGGCCGGAGAGCCGCGCTCGACATGGCGCACCCGCGGGCCGAGGAACCGCTGGGCGATGTCGCCCGGCTCGATGGCGGCGATGGCCAAACCGGTCGGCGTGTCCGGCAGCGTGAAGCCGCGCACTTGCAAAGAGACGGGTATCGCGCGATCGGGCGCGCCAGCCTCGGTGATACGCAGCGCGCCTGCATAGGTGCCCGGCGGGACATTGCGCGGAATGTAGACATCGACCCAAACGCTCTGGCTGCCATCGGCGGGGACGGCGAACGCAGGCGCAGCCTCGAGTGGTACGGCGATCTCGGGAAAATGCCGGTTGGAACCAGGGCGATGCTCGAAGCGGTCCTTGCCAGCGACGGGGGCCGATTTCCATGACAGGCCGGAGCGAACCACCTCGAACGGCCGGCGCATCTTGGAGGGGACCCAACGCTCGTCATAGTGGTCGTAGCTCAGCCGCGACAGACCCTTGATCTGGAGATAGCGCAGCAGGAACAACTCGATGTTGCGTCCGCGATAGTCGTAGACGGCATCGCCCTTCGCGGGACGCGTCGTGATCGCAGCGCCGCTCGGGCCGTCGAGCCGCTGGAAAACGACGCCTACATCTTTCGCGCCAGCCGCGGATTCGATCACCAGATTGAAGCCGACGACCTCGTTGCGCGCTCCAGCCAAGCTGATACGAGCACCATCCCAGACCGCGTTCGTGATGCCGCCCGACGGCGCAACGGCAAGACCGCCCGACGCGCGGCGCTCCTCGCGCAGGACCTTATCGCCGCCGTCGTTGGCCCAGACGGCGCTGATCCGGCTTTCGGCGTGCGCCGACGCCGTGCAAAAAAATAGCGCGGCGATCATGCCGCCGAACGATAAAGGCCTGCTCAATCGTCTGCCGCTCATGGGCTCGTACTCTATGAATTCCTCGGGGCCGAGTGAACGGCTCGCGCCGCCGTCCGCGCGGGCCGCGACAATCTCTGCAATGCAGCGGGGCCGAGAGCACGCCGGGTCCAGCTTTAGCATTAATTCGACGACTGATACCCTCGAGCGAAAGTTTCGACCCACTACATGGGTCTTCACTTTCGCTGCGGCGCTTGCGCCGGGCCGCAGTCGCGGCCTCGCCGAGCGGACAGAGCAACAAATCACGACTTCCGCTCGGCGGTATGACTGGCCGTGCGCGCCCAATGCCGGAAAATGTCGATGCGCTGCCACTACATGAGCGACCTGCACCTGGAGAGCCAGGAATTCCCCTGGCGAATGCCGGGCGGCGACGTGCTGATCATCGCCGGCGATCTGTGCCATGCGGCCTGCCTCGCCCCCACGCGACAGGATCCGTACGCAGTTCGCCAGCGCGACAGGGTGCACAGGACTGTCGACGCGGCGCTCGGCGCGTTCCGCCACGTCCTGCTCATCGCCGGTAATCACGACCATTACGATGGCGTGCTTACGGAGACGATCCCGACGCTGCGTGCCCAATTGCCCGGTGTCCGCGTGCTCGACGACGAGGCCGTCGAGATCGACGGCATCCGCTTTTTCGGCACCACGCTGTGGTCGGACTTCGAGGGAAGAAAGCCGGAAAGCCTCGAGAAAGCACGCCGCGGCGCGGGCGAGTTCTTCTTCGTCAAGGTCAGGACAGAGGATGGCTTGCGGCGCTTTCAGCCGCTCGACGCAGCGGCCGCTCACGACAACGCCGTCGCCGCGCTGAGAGCGGCATTCGGGCGACCTTCGGGCGGCAAGTCAGTCGTCATCTCGCATCATGCGCCGAGCCTGAAGGGGCTTAATCCCGCCTTCACCGGCAACGGACTCGACGGCGCTTATGCAAGCGATCTGGAGGCGCTGATCGAGCAGTTGGCCAGCGTGCGGGTCTGGGTGCATGGCCACACGCACATAAAGCGAACCTATCGGATCGGCGACACTGTCGTATATGCCAATTGCCGCGGATTCGAGAAGCATGGCGGCGGCGTAAAGGGGTTCAGCGTCAAAGAGGCGTTCGAGCTTTAGGTCGCAAACACGGTCAGCATCCGCCGACCTCAGCCGCTGTCGGACTGCTCGGTCGCGTCTGCCTCCTCGCTGGGCTGATGGAAATCGCCCTCGGCGACGAGGCGGGCGAAAAGGTCGCCATTGGAGACGAGCGAGCGGAAGGTCCCGCGCTCGACGATGCGCCCCTTGTCGAAGACGAGGATCAAATCGGCATCGGCCACCGTCGACAGCCGATGCGCGATGATGAGCGTGGTGCGGCCCTGGCGCAACGTGTCCAAAGCGCGTTTGATCTTGCCCTCGGTCTCAGTGTCGAGCGCGCTCGTCGCCTCGTCGAGGATCAGGATGGGAGCGCTCTTGAGAATGGCGCGTGCTATCGCGATACGCTGGCGCTCGCCGCCAGACAGCGACAGCCCGCGCTCGCCCACGACGAAGTCGTAGGCGCCGGGCTTCTGGCTTATGAACTCGGTCGCCTCCGCCATCCTGGCCGCCTCCAAGACCTCCTCGTCGGTGGCCTCCGGGCGTCCGACGCGAATGTTCTCGGCGATCGGGCGATTGAAAAGGCCTGCGTCCTGGAACACGACGGCGATAGAGCGCCGGAGGCTCTCGAGCGTCACTTCGCGAATGTCGTTGCCGTCTACCGTGATCCGACCGCCCTCGGGATCGCGCAACCGCTGGAGAAGAGCGAGCGTCGTCGTCTTGCCGGAGCCTGTCGGACCCACGAGCGCCACGGTGGCACCTGCCCTGGCCTCGAAGTCGAGCTCGAACACGCCCTGGGAGCCCGGGCCATAGCGGAAGCTGACATTCTCGAACCTGACATTGCCCTGCACGTTCTCGATCGGCCGGGCGTCGGGGCGCTCGACGATGGCGAGTTCGGTATCAAGCAGGCGAAAGTACGAGCCCAGCGTCGGCGCGTTCATGAAAATCCGGGTCACGAAGCCGGATAACTGGTCGAGCTTGCCGATGAGCAACTGCGAGAAACCGACGAAGCTGACGATTTCACCAACCGTGGCCTCACCCTTGGACGCCAGCATCGAGCCGATCGCGAAGACGGCCACCATCGTCACCGTCGAGGCCGAGCGCGTCAGGATGGTGAGCAGGCCCCACCAAGTCAGCACCGGGTATTGCGCCGCCAGCAACTGCGCCATCAGGCTTCGCAGCGCGTTCATCTCGGCGGCGAGGCGGGTGTAGCTCTGCACCACCGTCACGTTGCCGATGACATCGCCGACGCGGCCGGCCACGGTGATATGATGGCGCTCGACGGCGGCCTGGCCTTCCGACGTGCGATAGACGACAAGCGCGTTGAGCACGGCGTAGACGACCGCCAGGACGCCGAGCAGCGCGGCGAGACGCCAGTTCATCCAAAGGGCGGTCGGCACCAGGAACAGAATGCCGATCGCTGCCGTGGTCTGCTCGCGCAAGAAACTCAGCCACGTGCTGAACAATGTGTCCGCACCGGCGACGATCGTGCGCACGACGGCACCCGTGCCGATCTCCGCGTGATAGCTGATCGGCAGCGTAATCGAGCGCTCGAAGGCGGTACGCATCGCGGCGAGGCGCTGGCGATGGGCGAGGCGGTCGGCCATCACGGCAACGACAACGCCGGCCAGGATGCCGAACAGGCCCAGCACCGCCCATTGGATGATGTACGGCATGGCGTCGGTATTCTTCGCCAGGGCATCCACGACGCGGCCGAACAGCACCTGCTCGTAGACCAGCACCATGGCGATGACGCCGCCTGCTGCCACGAGGATGGCCGTCAGGCCCTTCTCGGGTGCCAGGAAGCCCAGCGCTCTGACGTAAACGCGGATCAAGCTCATGTGGAAGGAAGACCTAGCGAGGGAGGAAGGCGGTGGGCGGAAGTGACCGACGAACCCGAGGAACGAGCGCCCTGGGCAACTTCTCCTGATTCGGCGCGCTGGATCAGAGACTGATTCACGGCCTCGGTGGAAGCCAGGAGACTTCCACCTCGACCGATCAGGCTCTAGCTCAAACAAGGGCCCCGGGAAAGACGAGGCCGTGCGACATCGCGAATGAACGCGCCATGATCCCTCACCGTGAGGCACGGCGCATATCGGCGGAAAAACCGTCGGATGTTGGACCGGAACGCCCGGGCAAGCGCCAGCTACCCGCCAGGGGCCTGAATACGAAACGGACCGTCACCTTGCCCGGCGGCACCGGAGCGGCACGGAAAATGGCATTGGCGCGAACGGCCTGGATCGTCGGGCGGCCGGTCACCTCGACCTCCCAGCGGGGATGCCAGACATCGTTCAGCACCACCCAGCCCCCTTCGGGACTTTCGGCCTCCAGAACCACCTCGGTGTTGCGGTAGGCAACGATACGGACCTTGCCGGGAGCCTTGAGCGGAGGTGGGGAAAAAGCCCCGGCGGGCGGCGCACCGTCGCTTGCTGCCACCAGGACTGTGTCCCCGGGTTCGTAGCCGGGCCAAACGCCCGATGCGACGAGTTGATCCATGTCGTGGGGGACGGCGCGGCGCGCGAACATCACGCGCGGCATGGCGCCCTTGTTCTCGTAAACCCAGGCGTCTCCCGTTCGGGCGATCAGCGGGAAGGCCCCTTTGACCAGACGCTTGTCGATTTCCTCGATCGGCACACCCGTCACGATCCAGCGCAGGCCGAGCATGTCGGCCAGCCGCGAGCGGTAGGAGGGCATCAGGGGGGAGAACTTGCGCTGGTCGGGCAGGCCTGAATGGTCCTCCGCGCCGGTTGCGGCGGTATAAATGCCGAGGCGGACCGGGTTGTAGCCGAGCGTGCCCTCAAGGTTGTGCGTCAGGCTCGCATTCGGCCAATGAAAGCCGAGCCCGGCCAACTCGACGCGGTCGCGGCGGGTGTCGGTGCGGCCTTCGGCGGTCAGGCGTTTCAGTAACGCAACCGTCTCGTTGCGGGTGTCTGGCTCCAGCATCTCGACCATGTCCGGTGGCAGGCCCGAGGCGCCGTTGGGGCCATTGTTCCAGGCGAGATCGACTGCCGTGACGCTCCCCAGGAGCGCCAGCGCGGCGACAGGGCGGAAGTGGCGGACATAGGCTGCCGCTGCCAATGCCAGGAACGTCAGCGCAAAGGCCGCGACGGACCAGAGCAGCGGGACGGCCGCCGGTCCGACCCGATCCATCCCGTGCGCCACGCCGAGCGAGAGGGCGAGCATGGCCACGACGAAGCCGAGGACGCCGGCCGCCCGCCAGGGCCAGCGCTCTCCGTAAGGTGCGGACACCAGCCGATGGAGGGTGTAGCCCGCGAGCAGGGAGCCGAGACCGCCGATCAGGAAAACCGCATCCGCCGGGCGGCGGTAGAACGCGATGCCGGGCACGATCTCGTAGGCGAGGCGGAAGAAGGGCGTGTACCAGCCCAGGCCATAGAGCAGCATTACGACGAAGGCGGCGGTGAAGAAGCGCACCTCGCGCGCCCACAGGTCGCCACGCAGGGCACCGGCCAGCAGAAGGGCGATGGGCAGCGCGCCGATGTAGCTCTGACCGACGTTCTGCGCAGTGAACAGGTCCGTGCCGCGCCAGGCGAAACTCGGCGGGCCCCAGAAATCGGCCATCGGTCCAGCCGCGCCATACAGGTGGGGGCTGAACGCCGTCAGCAACAGCGCGGGATGCAGCGAGCCACGGCCCGCTCCGATGAAGTCGATCTCCGGGCGGTTGGACTGGCCGGCCAGCAGTGCGGTCAGCACCACCGGCACCAGGGCGACGAGCACACCGCCGAATGCGCCGGCAGCGAGCGGCTGGAGGCTCGAGACCAAGGCGCTGCTCCGGTCGCTGCGGGAGAGCCACCACACGACCACCCAGGCAGCCAGCAGATAGACGATCAGCAGCGAGATCTGGTCGCGGCCGCATACGATGAAGCCTGCGACGAGGCCGGCTGCGAGGCCCCACGACCGCGAGCCGCGATCGAGCGCACGGCGCAGGAAGATCAGCGCGAACGGCAGATAGGCGAGGCTCAGCACCTGTCCAAAGTGCTGAAGGCGCCAAGCCATGGCGGCGCCGAAAGAGAAGCCGAGCGCTGCGATAAGACCGCCGGCAGGATGCCATCCGAGATCGCGGAACAGCCAGAGCACGCCGAGGCCCGCGCCCAGCAGGCAGAGCAGGACCGTGACGTCGGCTGCGTGGCTGCCAGGCGCCGGATTCAAGATCGCCAAAAGCAGCATGGGTGGGGAGAAAATCTGCGATTGCGGGTCGGCGATCTGGGGATGGCCGGCGAATACGTTCGGCGTCCAGAACGGCCACTCGCCGCGGGCGATGCTGGCGGCAAGGAACTGCACTTGCGGAAGGAAATGGGCCTTGGCGTCCCAGGGGATCATCACGCGGCCAGTGAGCCATGGCCATGCGAACAGCAGCCATCCCGCCGTGAAAACGAGTACGGCCGGCCAGAACAGCTCGTCGCCGTCGCCCGGCTCGGCGAGAGCCGTGTCGCGCCCGGACAAGCGCTTGTGGCGGCTGCCGGTCAGGGCTCCAAGGCGGCCGGCTTCGGTCTTGGGCATGTCTGGTCGCGTCCTTCTGCTGCGGCGGGACCTATAGCACCGTCCCTGCGCGCATCAGAGCGGCTCAATAGCGCCCCGGCGAACCGCCGAGACGTGTGATGCTTTCGGTGCGAGGTCGGTATAGTGTGTGCCGCATTCCAATCCGACACGGTGAGGCTATCGGGCCACCACTGTGGTTTCATGCCTTGCAGAGGTCGCCTCAATGGCGCGCGCTAGCCTGCCGTCCCATACGCCTCGCGTCGAAAGCGACCCTTGTGCGCCCGTGCGCAATGCACCGGCCGACCGGCCGTTCGTAGTGGCGCAGCTCGGCCAGTCGCTCGACGGGCGCATCGCCACACCGACCGGCGAGAGCCGCTGGATCAACCAGTCCAGCGCGCTCGACCACGTGCATCGGTTGCGCGCAACTGTCGACGGCGTGGTGGTCGGGGTGGGCACGGTCGTAGCAGACGATCCTCTGCTGAATGTCCGGCGCGTCCCCGGCCGTCATCCGGTGCGGGTGGTGATCGATCCGTCTGGGCGCTGCCCGGCAACTGCGAAAGTGTTCAATGACGACGGCGTGCGCCGCATCGTGGTGCGCGCGCCGGAGACCGCGGGCGAATTGCCAGACGGCGTCGAGGTGCTCCGCGTCGAAGCTTACGGCCGAACGCTGGCACCGCGGGAGATCGTCACGGCGCTGTTCAACGCCGGGGTCAGGACCATGCTCGTGGAGGGTGGCGCCTGGACGGTGTCGCAATTCATTGATGCCGGCGTCGTAGACCGCCTGCACGTTATGGTCGCACCGATGATCCTCGGCAGCGGCAAGACCGGCCTGAAATTGCGGCCGATCGCACGTCTGGCTGATGCCCGGCGGCCCGTTACCGGCGTCCACGTCATGCCGGATGGCGACGTGCTTTTCGACTGCGATCTGCGTTCGAGTTGGGAGGGAGAGAAAGCATGAGACCGAATGGCCAGCCTGCCGCAAAGCACGAGACCTATTCGACCGGCGCCCGGCATTTCCACTGGTGGACGGTGCTGCTGATCGCGATCCAGTTGCCGCTCGGCATCTTCATGGTCAACTACGGCGAGCGCACGAACTTCGCAGCGCCGACCGGCAAGATGTACGACAGTCACAAGATGATCGGTTTGCTGATCCTGCTGTTCGTCCTTGCACGGCTTGCCAATCGCTTCCTGAATGGGGCGCCGGGCGACGAGCCGACACTGGAGCCCTGGCAGCGTATCGTCAGCCACATCACGCACTGGGCGATATATGCTCTGTTGCTGATCGTGCCGCTGCTCGGCTGGCTGGCGACCTCGGCCTACGGACCGTTCAAGCCATTCGGCATTCCGTTGCCGTCACTGCTGGCGGAGAACCAGTATCTCGCAAAACAGCTCTATGGATTGCACAAACTGTCGGCGATCTTGCTCGTCGCGCTCGTCGCCATGCACGTCGGCGCAGCGCTGTTCCACTACATTATCCGCAAGGACGGTGTGCTGAACCGGATGTGGCCCGGACTACCGCGGCGGGATGGTTGAGCAGGGCGCGTGACGACAGGCTTGCTCAAGCCGCAGCCCGCTCAGGCTCGGCCATAGATGCATTGCGAACCCAATGCATGATGCGCTCGATACTAGGTGGCGGGCCTGCACGCAGCACACTCTGGCCTTCGCGGGTGGCGGCGTATCGCAAGACGTCCGAGCACACGTCCTCGGAGTCGACGGACACGATCGCGGCAAGCGAGCAGTAGCCCGCGCCCACGAGCAACTGGGCGTGCGTGCCTCGAAGCCAGGGAATCGCGCAAACGAGGCGGGCCTGCGCCTGGAAGTCCCTGATGCGTGCCGCGTTCAGAAAGCGATTGTCGAGTTGCTTGGCCGTGTACTCGGGATCGCAAGCCAGAAGATGCCTGACCAGAACGACACCGGCGGGCGCCAATCGCTCGGCGGTTCTGGGGCCAATCGAGGGTGCGCGCACAACCTCGTCGTCGAGGGACAAGTAGAACCGCTTTGCGCGAGGGCCCGCCGATGCATCGGGCTCATCGAGCGCCACATCTTCGTCGGGCTCGCCGAAATCGGCCTCCTCCGGCTCCGGATCGCGGTGCGCCGTGGAAGATGCCAGCGAAAGCCGGGGGCGCGGCGGGCGGCCGCCCTCGCGCCGCGGGGCCGGAATTCTCTCCTCCTCTTCCAGCAGCGCGCGATCTGGGCGCGAGCGGTTGTGCACCCATCTGCGGCGCTTGAATCGGGTGAGCGAGGATCGCCTGCGGACGCTGCTCGACGACCTGTTACTGGTTCTCGAAGTGCTGCCGGAAGCATCCGAGGGGCTCGCGCGATCCGCA
Organism: Devosia equisanguinis; assembly: GCA_945862355.1. Lineage (GTDB taxonomy): Bacteria > Pseudomonadota > Alphaproteobacteria > Rhizobiales > Hyphomicrobiaceae > CAMDPA01. The sequence continues at coordinate 41,983 of CAMAYR010000002.1, forward strand.
TCGCCCTGCCGCGATTGCATACGGGCAAGCTCGGTATGGATGGCCTGGAGCGCCCGTTCCAAGCCATCCAGCCGCTCAGCCATGGCATCCAGGGGCCAGCCGCCGCCTCCGTCGCGATGCCGCACTGCATCGTCTGGCGGAGCGTCATCGTGGCTCGAAGTCGATGCGCTCTGGACAGTAAGGCTCTGGGCAGAAAGGCCTGACGTGGGCAGATCCGCAACCTGACTGCTCGGCAAACTCGAACCGATAGACCTGCTCGAGTGGACCTTCTCAAACGAAGGGGCGAGCGCCAGACGGGACGGCTCGAAAGTCCGCGGTTCAGCCGGGTCACGCCGGACGGGCTGCGGCATTATCGTCCGCTGCTGCTGCGCGCTGGAATGATCTCGAGAATGATCTCTGGCATGATCTCTGGCATGATCTCTGGCGACCACGGCGGGTTCGGGCTGGAGCCATCGACCAGGCGTGTTCGCGCTCGCCCCGGTCGCGGATGGCGATCCCAAGCGCGCCACGAATGATGCCGTCTGCAAGTCCGAAGTGGAATGCAGCAGGGTGGCGACGACGTCGTCCAGCGTAGCGAACTCGGCTCCCCTGGCTGCTGCGGCGCGCTGCGCCCGCTCGAGAAGATGCTTCAAGTCGACGGATGCGCTCGCGTATCCCGACGCGTTGCGCCGTGAATGGGCCGCCAACCACCACTCAGCGGTCACCTTCAGAACTTGATGGTCGACCCGACACGCCGACAGGTGCGCTTGTGCGGCATTTGCCAGGGAGAGAGCCAGATGCGCGATCTCGACCTGCGCCGAGCCAGCACGAACAGCCTCGCCAAATGCGAGGTTGCAAAGGCTCAAGACAGCCTCTTCGACTTTCAACGAAAGCCTTTGCCGGGTCGGGAGTTCCTGACCGCAACTGGCGCAGACCCTCATCTCGGCACTTCGATCCTGGCGCATGAATTGGTCCACAGCTCTGTGCGCGGACACTACTACGCCGATCTGATTCCTAAGCCTGGAAACGCGTTAATCCACATCAAGTTTCAGCAGCATCGCCACCAGGAAGGCGTAGCGCCGTCAGCTTTCGCACGATCCAGCCCATTTCGAACCAGCCCTAACGGATTTGTGGCATGACTTCCTTGGCGAAGAGCCGCATGGAGGCTTCCGCCTTGGCCTTCGGCATGACGCCGAAGTTGACTTGCATGGAGGCGATTTCCCAACCGCCGACCTCATCGGCGTAGGTTCGGATCATCTCGATGATGCGCTTGGGCGTTCCGATCCAGGCCACGCCCTTGTCGACCTGGGTTTTCCAGCTCTCCTTGGCGAACTCCGCGATCATCCGGTCGTAGCCGGGATAGTCCTTGGTGGAGAACTCGCCGCCGGTCCAGTCGCTCGAGGCTTCGACGACCGATGACAGGTAATAGTCGAGGTCGGCTTCGCTGTCCTCCCGCGCCTGCGCCTCGCTGCCTGCGCAGTACATATGAAAAGCCATCATCACGCGGCCATTGCCGGGGTGGCCAGCAGACTTCCAGGCATCGCGGTAGAGACCGAGCAGCTCGTTCATCTTGCCGCCGGTCATGGGGATCGCCATCACGCCGTAGCCCGCCTTGCCGGCGTTGACGAAGCTCTCCGGCGTGGCGATCGCGGCAACCCAGATCGGCGGGTGCGGGCGCTGGGTCGGCCGCGGATAGGTCGTCGTCGCCGCAAACTTGTGGAAGCGGCCGTCGTGAGCAACGCCCTCTTCGGTCAACAGGCGCTGAAGCAGAGCAATGGCCTCGTCGAAACGCGCGCGGCTCTCGTCGAGGCTGACACCGAAGCGAACAAACTCGAGCGGCAGGAACGCGCGAGCAAGCCCGACCTCAAGACGGCCGCCGGAGATCGCATCGACGAGACCTATCTCGCTGGCCAACTGGAGGGGATGGTTGAACGCCGGCAGACAGGCGCCGGTGATGAGGCGCGCGTGCCGCGTGCGCATGGCAGCGGCGGCCAGGAAGGTCAGCGGCGAGGGAGAGAGGCCACCGTAGCGATGGAAATAGTGCTCCACCGTGCGCACGGACGTGTAGCCCAACTCGTCGCAAATGCCGGTTAGATCGAGGCACTCGCCCCAATACTGCGCGGGCGGCTTCTCGTGGAGGGCCACCACGGGGAAAAACTGGATGCCGTATTCCAAGGCGTGCTCCCTCCTACAATGCTTGTCCACGTTTCGGCATCGCGCATTGCCGGGCTTGGGTCAATGGTGCCGTCGGGCGATGAGGATCTCGCTGCGTCTCAGCTATTGCGGCTGCAGCGGCGCTTGCAGTCGGGGCGGGGCGTCCTGTATCTGCGCGTAGAACCTCGTCTGAAGGAGCCGCCCTTGTCCGACGCTACAGAAGCCGAGCCGCAGCTCATCATCCGTCGCGAGGGCCGCGCCGGGCGCATTACATTGAACCGGCCGCGTGCGCTCAACGCGCTCGCCTACCCGATGGTCGCACCGATGGTCACGGCGCTGACCGATTGGGCGAGCGATCCCGCCGTCGAACTCGTGATCCTCGACGGGGCCGGCGAGCGCGGGCTGTGCGCGGGCGGCGACGTCGTCTCGATCTATCACTCCCGCAAGGAGGGCAGCGACCTGGCGCGGCGCTTCTGGGCCGAGGAGTATGTGCTCAACGCGCTGATCGGAAACTACCCAAAGCCGTTCGTGGCCTTCCAGGACGGCATCGTAATGGGCGGGGGCATCGGGCTATCGGGACATGCCAGCCATCGCATCGTAACGGAACGCTCGATGCTCGCCATGCCGGAGACGGCGATCGGCCTCATTCCAGACGTCGGTGGTACGTGGCTGCTCGCGCAATGTCCGGGGCAACTCGGCGTGTTCCTCGGCCTGACCGGCCATCGCATGAACGCGGGCGACGCGCTCTATGCGGGGTTCTCGGACACATGCATCGCCGCCAGCGGGATCGCCGAACTGATTGGTGCACTGGCAGACACGGACGAGCCCGTCTCGGTCGCCATCGCGCAGCGGGCTGTTGCGCCGCCGCCATCGCCGCTCGCGGACAACCGCGAGATGATCGACCGCGTTTTCGCGCAGGCGAGCGTCGAGGCAATCCGCGATGCGCTCGCTGCGGAGCCCGGCGAGATGGCGGCCAAGGCTCTCAGGGCGATCGGGCCGTCTTCGCCGCTCGCGATGAAGACGACGCTTGCCGCGATCCGGCGCGCCCGGGCGCTGCCGTCGCTGGAGCGGGCGCTCGAAGTCGAATACCGGCTGTGCATGAGGCTGTTCGATCGCGGCGAGTTCACGGAGGGGATCCGCGCGCTGCTGATCGACAAGGACCGCAAGCCGGCGTGGAACCCACCGCGGCTCGTGGTCGTGACCGAGGAGCTGGTGGAGAGTCTGTTCGCGCCTCTGCCCGATGGCGGCGACATACACCTGGGGGGGTGAGCCGGCCAACGCCGAAGCGAGCAGTTGCCCGCGCGGCACCTGCGTGCGTATCGTGCCGGCCGACGGTGGATGCCAATCTCGGAGGTGGCAATGATCAAGGTGAAGCGGCTCGGCTACGCGACGTTCGAGACGACGGACATCGACCGAATGGTCGAATACTACACGCAGGTCGTCGGCCTGCATCTGGTGTCGCGCGATGCCGATCACGCCTATCTAGGCTCGCGCATGGGTATGCTGTCGATCGTTCTCGAGCGCTCGCCGCGCGACCGGTGCTCGAAGCTCGGCCTGGAGGTCAGCCCGGAGATCGACTTTACGAGCGGCGCCCGGCGGCTTTTCGACCTCGGTATCCAGTGCCAGATGGCGAGCGACCCGATGCCGGGAATCGAGCGCCTCCTGAGCTTCAACGATCCTAAAGAAACCACGATCGAGCTGTATACGAAATGGAGCTTCGTGGAAAGCGGTGGAGGTGATGGGAAAGGCGTGGGAGCTTACAAACTTGGACACATCGCGTTCTTCTGCCCAGAGCCTCAGGAGATGATCGACTTCTACTCGAAGGTGATGGGGTTCCGCCTCTCGGACTGGATCGGCGACTATTTCGCATTCATGCGCTGCGGCACCGACCACCATGCGGTGAACTTCCTGCGCGGTCCGTCCAAAGACATGCAACACATCGCATTCGAGCTGCACGACAGCGCCCAGCTCACACAGGCATGCGACCTGCTGGGCCGCGAGCGCATGGAGATCCTGTGGGGCCCGGTGCGACATGGGCCGGGGCACAACATCGCCACCTATCATCGCAATCCGGCCGATCAGATCATCGAGCTGTTCTGCGACATGGACGTGATCAGCGACGAGGAGCTCGGCTACTACGATCCGCGGCCGTGGCATCGGGATCGTCCGCAGAGGCCGAAGGTGTGGGACCCCGCCCAGCAGCGCGACATCTGGGGGCTACCGTCGACGCCGGAGTTCCGCCGGCCGGCGGGGCAGAAGCCGGCCGCATGAAAGAGCGCGGCTGTGGGAAGGTGAATGACGGCTGACAGGTTGGTTCAGAGCGAGTTCAGCGGCACTAGGCCATTCTCCGATCATGAGCGGGAGCCCCTTCCCGCACACCATAGAGGAGAGTTACCATGTATCGCGCCATCCTCGCAGCCGTCGTCATCGCAGCCGGCGCCATGTCGACCTCGGTTGCAGCCTCCGCCCAGGGCTACGGCTACGGCTACGGCGGCGACCAGCGCCATCGTTCCTTCAACCATAGCCGCGGCCCGGTCGTCGTGGTTCCGCACCACCGCCCGCGGGCCGTCATGGTTCCGCAGAGGCCACGCATGTACGTCATGCCATACGGGCCGCGGTTCATCGTTCTGCCGCGCCACCGACATGCGGCTTATCGCTTCCATCGTGATCGCCGCTGGTTCGTCCGATGAATGAATGCCTGAGCAAATCGGGCTGAGAGAATTGCCTCGGCCGCTCCCTCACGGGGGCGGCCATTCTTATTTCTGGCGACGGATCGGACCTCGTCCAATCGTTGCTGCAAGTGGCGGCATTCATGAACCACGCGAATCACGCGTAATGCGACTTGGAATTCGGGTCCAGGACGGTCATGTTGCGGGCACCGTCGTGTTGCATGACCCTGCAACTGTGCGGGAACGGGCAGGCCTCACCCACAGACGAGGGCGGGGCGGCGCAGCGGCGGCGGCGGCGGCGGCGATCCAAGCATGAACTTCTCGACGCACTTCATCCTCCGGCCGATAGGCACCGCGCTGATGGCGTTGGGCCTGTTCCTGGTCGGGATCGCCGCATACGCCACACTGCCGATCGCAAGCCTGCCCAACGTCGAGATTCCGACGATCCGCATCAACGCCTCGATGCCAGGCGCCGACCCGGAAACCATGTCGGCCACGGTGGCAGCGCCGCTCGAACGGCGTCTCGGCGAGATCTCCGGCGTCACCGAAATGACGTCGCGAAGCTCGCTGGGGAGGACGCGGGTCATCATCCAGTTCGATCTGAAGCGCGACATCGAGAGTGCCGCGCGCGACGTGCAGGCCGCGATCAACAATGCGGCTAACGAGCTGCCGGCAGACCTGCCCTCACTGCCATCGTTCCGCAAAGTGAACCCGAACGCCATGCCGGTTCTCGTGCTGGCGATGACGTCGCAGACCGTGCTGCCGGCCGTGCTGTACGATGTGGCCGACACCGTCGTCGCGCAGCGCATCATGCAGGTCAAAGGCGTGGCGGACGTGTCGCTGAACGGCGCCGAGCAGCCAGCCATCCGTGTGCGGCTCAATCCGCTGCGTCTGGCAGGTATGGGCATCAGCGCCGAGCAAATCCGGCAGACGATCGCAAGCGCGAACACGAACGCGCCGGTCGGCATCCTGGAAACGCCGACGCAGGCGATCGCCGTCGCGATAAACGACCAGTTGCGCAGCGTGGAGGAGTATCGCGACCTCGTGCTGCGGTCTTCGAGCGGGAACCCCGTGCGGCTCGGCGATGTCGCCGAGATCGAAAGAAGCACACGCAACGTGCGCTCGATCGCGACGTACAACGGCCAACCTGCGGTGCTGCTGCAGGTGACGCGGGATTCGCTGGCAAATGTGATCGAGACGGTGGACACGGTGAAAGCCATGATCCCCGAGCTGAGGCGCTGGGTGCCGGCGGGTGTCGACTTCCACGTGGTCAACGATCGCACCAGCATGATCCGCGCCAGCGTGCACGAGATGCAGCGAGCGCTGGCTCTGTCCGTGGCGCTCGTCATGCTCGTCGTGCTGGCGTTCCTGAGGCGCGTCACCCCGACGATCGCTGCCGGGATAACCGTGCCGCTGTCGTTGGCGGGCACCGTCGCGCTGATGTGGGCGTTCGGGTTCACGCTCGACAACCTGTCCGTGATGGCGCTCGCGGTGTCGGTCGGGTTCATCGTCGACGACGCGATCGTGATGATCGAGAACATCACCCGCAACCTCGAGGCGGGCGCCTCCCCGATGACCGCGGCAATCGAAGGTGCTCGCCAGATCGGCTTCACGATCGTGACGATCTCGGTCGCGCTGATCGCCGCATTCATCCCGCTGCTGTTCATGGATGGCGTGCCGGGGCGGCTCGTGCGTGCGTTCTCGGTGACGCTGGTGTTCGCGATCATCGTATCGACGATCATCGCGCTCACCGTCACCGCGATGATCGCTGCACATTTCGTGAAGGCGCCACCCTCGCGCGATGCCACGCTTGCCGACCGGACGGTGGAGCGCGTGCTCGGCGGCATGGTTCGCGGCTATGCATGGACGCTGGGGGCAAGCCTCCGTCACAACGGACTGATGCTTCTCGTCGTGCTGTTGACGGTCGTGGTGACGATCTATCTCTTCGTGAAAAGCCCCAAGGGCTTCTTCCCGGAGGATGACACCGGCATCATCTATGCATGGATGGAGGTCGCACCGGGCACCTCATTCGAGCGCATGGTGGAAATCCAATCCCAGGCGTCGGCGATTGCCCGGGCCGACCCGGCGGTGGACGGCGTCGGCTATACTACGTTCGGGGCAACCACCGGCCAGCTCCTCATCAGCCTGAAACCACCATCGCTGCGTGGCAACATCTCGACGATCCTGGTCGCCGACCGGCTGCGGAAGGCGCTCGACCAGGTTCCAGGACTGGGGGCCTGGGTGGGCGCGCAGCGCGAGGTGAGGATGGGAGGGCGGCAAAGCAATTCCGATTTCCAGTGGACGATCTGGAGCAACGACATCCAGGAGCTCTACGCCAGCGTGCCGCGCGTGGAAGCAGCGCTGAGAAAAGTGCCGGGCATCGTCGGCGTGTGGGCTGACCGGCAGCAAGGCGCGCAACAGATCAACATCATCATCGACCGGACCGCGGCCGCTCGTCTCGGTGTCAGCGTGAGAGACATCGGCACCGCGCTGAACAACTCGTTCTCGCAGCGTCAGGTCTCGATCATCTACGGCCCGCGCAATCAGTATCGCGTCGTTCTCGAGGTGGAGCCGCAGTTCCAGCGCACGCCATCCGACCTCGATAGCGTATTCGTGACGGCACGCGGTGGCGCACAGGTGCCGCTTGCCGCAGTGACGCGCGTGGAGCAGGGACTGACGCCGCAGACGGTCAACCACCAGGGGCAGTTCCCGGCCGTCACCTTCAGCTACAACGTGCCGCCCGGCGTCTCGGCCGACGAGGCGCACCAGCGGGTCGCGGCGGCCATGGCTGCGGTGCGACTGCCTTATTCGATCCGGTCCAATCAGGCCGGCGACCTGAAGGCCTTCAAGCAGCAGGCAGGCTCGCAGCCCCTACTGATCATGCTGGCTATCGTGGCAGTCTACATCGTTCTCGGCGTACTTTACGAAAGCCTCGTCCATCCGCTGACGATCATCTCGACACTGCCGTCCGCCGGGCTTGGCGCGCTCATCGCGCTACACGTGGCTGGAATGGAGCTTTCCCTCGTCGCGTTCATCGCAATCATCCTGCTGATCGGCATCGTGATGAAGAACGGGATCATGATGGTCGACTTCGCCCTCTCCGCCGAGCGTGAGCGAGGGCTCGACGCGAGGGCGGCAATCCTGGAGGCCTCGATCGTGCGATTTCGCCCGATCCTGATGACGACGCTCGCGGCAATCCTCGGCGCTATACCGCTGGCATTCGGCTCTGGCCCCGGCGCGGAGCTGCGCCGGCCGCTCGGCGTCGCGATAATCGGTGGGCTTGCGGTGTCGCAAGTGCTGACGCTCTACACGACGCTGGCGATCTACATCCTGCTCGACAAGCTGAGACGTCGCCGGTCATCACGGCGTGCGGAGCTCGATTTGCCTGGGAACCGGGAGGCGTCCGCATAAAGCGAAGCGGCGCCCTCGAGCCGACAGCGCCGCAAGGAGTGTATTCAGAAGGATGAAGTGTAGCTCATACGCCAGCGGCGAGCGCGAGCCCCATCGGCCGATAGTAGGTCTCACGAATACCGCGCAAGGGTGCGGCCTCGACGATCGTCCACGCCGACGCATCGGCGAGCAGGGCCTTGACGACATGCGCATTCAGGCGATGACCGCCGCGCACGGAACGATAGGCGCCGAGGATGGGGTGGCCCGCCAACGAAAGGTCGCCGACCGCATCCAGCATCTTGTGGCGAACGAACTCGTGCTGGTAGCGAAGGCCTTCGGTGTTGAGGATCCGGTCCTCGCCGACGGCGACAGTGTTGTCCAGCGATGCGCCGAGAGCCAATCCCGCCTTCCACAGCTTCTCGACATCCCGCATGAAGCCGAAGGTGCGAGCTCGCGACAACTCGTTGCGGAATACGGCGGGGGAAAGATCCAGCGCCATGCGCTGGCGACCAATGATCGACGAGTCGAAATCGATCTCGACATCCAGATGGAAGGTGCCGTGCGGCCGAAGCTCGCCCCAGCTCTCGCCTTCCTCGACTTTGACCGGCTTCAAAACCTTGATGAAACGGCGAGGCTCGCTCAACTCACGAAGGCCGACCTCGTCGATGGCCGCGACGAACTCCGCCGCGCTGCCGTCCATGATAGGGACTTCTTTGCTGCCGACCTCAACGTAGCAGTTGTCGATACCCAGCCCGCGCAGGGCCGCCAGCAAGTGCTCGACTGTGCCGATGGAGACCCCAGACTCGTCGCCCAAGACGGTGCAGAGCGTGAGATTCTTCACATTCCCCACGTCGGCCGCAATGTCCGCGATGATGCGGCCATGCTTGCTGACGAGGAACCGAAGCCCAGTATCCACCTCGGCAGGATGGAGCACGACCGAGGCCGGCGCCCCGCTGTGCACGCCCTTGCCCGCAAGCTCAACCTCGCGGCGTAGAGTCGTCTGCCAAGCGGAAATGATAGATTTCGGCATTTGATTGCCGTCCCCTCACCGATACCCCCGACCGACACACACCCCACTATCGCGGTGCCGGTCTCCCAACGCTCACTACCCGAGACATGCACCGATCCATGGTATGTCGCCGACTTATGCGGCGCGCCTGGATCGAAAGCCCCCTGATCGTGAAGTGATTCGCAAGTACAACGATAGCCCGCTCCGATTGCTGGGGACAAATCACGGTTTCTTACATTCTGTTACCGATGTTCCCCGCATCGCTCGATCAGATCGATTCAGAACCGCGCCACCGTCTGTCGGCGCCAAAAAACGCTGGTAGCTCAGCGCTTTCACTCTCGCGCCGTCCGTGAGATTCCGTGCCGCTCGCCGATCGGCCAACCGGCGCTGCCGGCACTGGCGCGTGCGTGCGTGCGTGGGCGCGATCCGCCTCTGGATAACTCTGCTCGTGAGATTGTGCGGCATGGCGCTTGCGCTTGCCACCGAACAGACGTGAGAAGAACCCTCGCCTAGGCTCGGGAACCGGTGCTGAATGCTCGTAAGCCCTTGGTGGCGGCTGCGCTGGATCAACGTACTGCGCACTCTTGGCATGGTACTCGCGCTGGCCGACGGGTGGGAAGTCCTCGACCTGCGGCATCCGCCGAGACGCACCGCTGGGGTCGACTGGAGGTTGTGGGCGAAAACCCTGATCGTGGTGCTGCGCCGGCTGACGGGAGGGGTGGCCAAGTCCCAGCGAAGCGAGTTGATCATGTCCGACCTGCGGCGGGGCATCCTCGAACACGGCACCGCCCTGGCTCGTCCATCCACCAGATCGCTGGTGATCGTGTGCGCCTGCGGACGAGGCAATTTCCATTCCCGGCTCCAGAGCCTCGGACAGCGCGCGCGCAAAGTCGGGCTGGTGCGGCTCGGACCAGGCCGGCAATTCAGGTGGACGCGACGAAGGCGACGGCAGCGGCGAAGAGGCTTGCGCTGCCAAATCGAACGGTTGGCCGGCAGGCTTGGCGTATTGCCGGTCGTCCACCGGTGCGCTCACCGATGCTGCACCAGGCGACGGGATCGGCGCGGGTGCGCCCGGCTGGTAGGCCTCGGGATAGGGCTCGATCGGCGGCGGCTGTAAGTCTTCCGGCGAAGGTGGCTCGTGCGATAGGCTTTGCGGTGCGGCAGGCGCGGGCCGGCTCAGCGAGCCGTTCGCCTCCATGCGCTCCATTCCCGATGCGACGATCGACACCCTGATGCGATCACCCAACGTGTCGTCGAAGGTCGCTCCGACGATGATGTTCGCCTCGCCATCGACCTCCTGGCGGACACGGGTTGCCGCCTCGTCGACCTCATAGAGCTTCAGATCGTGACTGCCGGTAATGGACACGAGCAGTCCCCTGGCGCCACGCAGCGAAATGTCGTCGAGCAGCGGATTGGAGATCGCCTCCTCGGCGGCCAGAACGGCACGCTTGTCGCCCGCGGCCTCGCCCGTGCCCATCATCGCTGTGCCCATGCCGCTCATGATCGTGCGGACGTCGGCGAAATCGAGGTTGATGAGCCCCTCGTTGACGATCAGGTCGACAACGCAGGAGATGCCCGACTTCAGCACCTGGTCGGCGAGCACGAACGCCTCGGCGAAGGTCGTGCGCTCGTTGGCGATGCGAAACAGGTTCTGGTTGGGAATGACGATCAGCGTGTCGACTTCGGGCTTCAGCGACGCGATGCCGGCCTCGGCCGCCCGCATGCGCTTGGTGCCCTCGAAATGGAACGGCTTGGTGACGACGCCGACAGTCAAAGCCCCGCACTCACGGGCGATGCGTGCGATCACCGCCGCCGCACCCGTCCCGGTGCCACCGCCCATGCCGGCAGCGACGAACACCATATGGCAGCCCGCGACCTGCGCGCGGATGTCCTCGATGGCCTCCTCGGCGGCAGCAGCACCGATCTCCGGCCTGGCACCGGCCCCTAGGCCTTCGGTCAGCGCTGCGCCGAGTTGAATGCGGTGCTCGGCGGCGGAATTGGCAAGCGACTGGGCATCGGTGTTGGCAACGACGAAATTCACGCCGGCAAGACCCGACGCGATCATGTTGTTGACGGCATTGCTACCCGCGCCACCCACGCCGATCACGGTGATCCGTGGCCGCAAGTGCATGAGCTTGGGAAGTTGCAGTTTGATGTTCATGCGCCTGTCCCTGGACGCGAAACTGGTTGCAACTGCCGTAAACCCGGACGACCTTCGCCCCGGCTCGCTCACAAACTACCTCTCGGCACACTCGAGGCGTCCACGAGGAACAAGTTCCGCGCCTCAAAAACTCTCCCGCAACCACTGGCCAACGCGCCCCAGGTAGCTGCGAGCGACAATATCGTCCTCGTCTCGCGGCCCGATCCACCCGGCAGGTGAAGCCGCTGCCATCGCCAGCCCGACTACGCCCGAGAAAGCCGGCCCTGCCAGCCTTCCCGATCCGCGCGCCGATCCCCAGTCGAGGCGGGGCGGTCCGGATGTACGCACACGACGACCAAGCACAGACGAAGCAAACGCCTCCAGCCCGATCATCTCGCTGGCACCGCCCGTGAGCACCACGCTCGCCTGGCGAATGCCTGCGATAGGACAGTCATCCAGCAGCCGGCAGACTTGCGTCATCAACTGCCCGACGCTGGCCATCGCGACATGCCCGATACGGGCACGCGAAACGACCGGCGATGAGCCGCCACTCTCCTCCTCGCGCGGAAGATGCACGAACTCGTGCTCATCCAACGCACTCGGCGCCAAGCTCGCATACAGCGACTTGATTCGCTCCGCTTCCGCAAGAGAAACAGACAATGCGTGGGCCAATTCCTCCGTGACCTGTTGCCCGCCGAAAGGCACGGCCGCGTAGAAAACGAAGTGACCTTCCAGAAAGCCGGCCAGCGAAGATACGCCTGCGCCCAGGTCGATCGAGACAACCCCGGAACGGCGCTCAGCCTCGCTCGTGGCCGCAATTGCGGCCGAATAGCCAGCCGGCAGGAGGTGCGTCGGCTGGACGTTGCAGGTCTCGGTCAGCAGGCAGAGATTGCGCAGTGGCCCCGGCGCTACAGTCACGGCGTGATGATTGGCGTCGAGACGGCGGCCGGCCAGACCGAGCGGCTCGCGCACAGCGGCCACGCCATCCAGCGCGTAGGCGATCCGGTTCAGGGTCAGCAGGGCCTCGCCATCCTTCGTCGCGTAGGCACGCGCTCCCGATCCGAGTGCGGCGATGTCGGCTTCGCGAACGATCCCCTCGGCCAGCCCGATATGGCCATTGAAGCTGTGAGATCGCGGCCGTCCGCAGGAAACGCCGAGAACGACGCGCTCGATGCGCAGACCGGCCGCCTGCTCGGCTTGCGTAATGGCAGCGGAAACGACGGCCTGGGCCGCGTGCAGATCGGCGACTGCGCCGAAAGCGATACCTTGCGATCTCAAATGCCCCAGGCCCAGCAGACGTAGACGGGTCGAGATCTCGCCAGCGGACGAATACACGGGCTCGCGCTGGCCGACGAGGCAGCAAACCTTGTGCGTGCCGACGTCGAGCGCGGCCACGATTTCGCCACCTGGCCTTCCCCGCCTGTTTCCAACGCCTTGATGGGCCTTCACGGTGCTCCTCCGGCCGCCGAAGCGCGAGAGGTAGACCGAGTCGGGGGCGTGCGGGCAATCATCTCAGCCACAGGGGCCGATCCCGGCCTGACGACGAGTTGGTCGGCAACGCGAAGGTCGATCGCCTCCAAGCCACGATCGAGGAGCCCCGTGCCGGCCTGGGACTCGAGCCAGGAGAGCGCGGCGGCTGCGGCGCCTGCGGGCAACTCAAGCCGGGTTCCGCCGGCCAGAATGAGCCGCCAGCGGCGGTCCTCGACACGCTCGGAGACGACGAGGCGCCGCTCGATCTCGGGGAAGGATCGCAAGAGAGCCAGGAGTGCAGGAGCGGCCGGGCCAGCGCCCTCGCCGGCGACGATCGGCAAGCCGATGTCGCTGCCGCGGGGGACGCTCGCCAGCGCTCGGCCATCCATGTCGACCAGCAGGTCGCGGTCGGGCGCGCGCCAGAGGATCGAGGCCGTGCGCTCGGCGATCTCCACTGCGACGGTGTCCGGGAGGATACTGCTGATCTTCGCCGTTGCGACCCAGGGCAGCGCCTCGACGCGACGTGTGGCGGCCGCAGCATCGAACGAAAGCTGGGACGGGGATTCGTGCAGTGCGAGCGCGGCCAGAACATCGGTACGGGAGGTGTGCTTGTTGCCGCGAAGCTCGAGGCGGGTGGGCTTCAATCCGGCAGCAGCCGCAGCCCGGTCCAGCCAGCCGAAGCCTTCCGTCGTGGCGGGAGCGACCCGCTCAGCGGCGACGAGCATCGACATCGCGGCTGCGATGCCGGCCAGCGCCAGGACGCTCCCGTAAAGAGCAACGGAGCGCCGGCCCATGATGGTCCTGCCCGGCCTGACGTAGCCGCCGGCCTGCGATCGATGCGCGCGAGCGGGCATGGCGTTTCGACCTGAGACAACTGTTCGACTGCCGCCAACCATTCAGCGGTCGGTAACCATTGCCGTGGGGCAGTTAACGAACGGTAAACGGCCCTTCCGGGCCGCGCACTCGGCTGGCGCAACAGGTGGCGCGAATGAAGACCACTGGCGGAGACGCTCAACGATCGAGCGCGGCGTCCTCGACGATCAAGGTGACGAGATCGGGGAAGCTCAAGCCCGCGTGGGCGGCAAGCTCCGGGATCAGTGAGGTTCCCGTCATGCCCGGCTGGGTATTGACCTCGAGACAGACGATCTCGCCCATGCCGCCGGGCGTGTCGTCATAACGGAAATCAGCACGCGACACGCCGCGGCAGCCCAGCGCGTTGTGGGCGTTCAGCGTGTGAAACTGGATGCGGGCTGCGACATCCGGCGGCAAGTCCGCCGGGAGAATATGCCTGGACCCGCCCGGCGCGTACTTCGCCTCGTAGTCGTAGAACTCGAGAGACTGGGCGGGCACGATCTCTATGATCGCCGTGGAGCGCCCGTCGATCACGCCGCAGGTGAGCTCGCGGCCGGCGATGAAGCGTTCGACCATGATCTTGCCGTCGAGGAGGGGGATCTCGCGGATCGTCTCCGGCGGACGGGCGGCGCCCTTCGGCACGATGACGACGCCGACGCTGGAGCCTTCGGCGATGGGCTTGGCCACATAGGGCGGCGGCAAGGCGTGGGCGAAGGCCGCCGCGTCGCGATCGACGATGGTGTCCTCCGCCACGGGCACGCCGACGCCCGACATGATGCGCTTGGCGCGACCTTTGTGCATGGCAAGTGCCGAGGCCAGAACGCCGGAATGCGTGTAAGGCAGCGCGAGGCACTCGAGGATGCCCTGGATGCAACCGTCCTCACCCCAGCGGCCATGCAGAGCGTTGAAGCAAGCGTCGGGCTTCAACGCGGCCAGAACCTGCGCGACGTCACGGCCCGCGTCGATCTCGGTCACGCGGTAGCCGGCCTCGGCGAGTGCCTTGGCGCACGCCTCGCCGGAGCGCAGGCTGACCTCGCGCTCGGCGGACCAGCCGCCTTTCAGGACTGCGACGTGCTGGAATTTCCGGTTGAGCGCGTGCGCGGTCATGCCGCCTGCCTTTCGACCAACGCCTCGCCCGTCGCGCCGCCTTCGCGCGGCAGGCCAAGGCGGATGATCTCCCATTCGAGCTCGATGCCCGTCCTCGCCTTGACGCGCGCACGCACGGTCTCGCCCAAGCGCTCGATGTCCTCGGCTGTCGCGTCGTGGTCGTTGATCAGGAAGTTGCAGTGCATCTCGGAGACCTTTGCTCCGCCGACGCGCAAGCCGCGGCAGCCCGCAGCATCGACAAGGCGCCATGCGCTGTTGCCCAGCGGGTTCTTGAACGTCGAGCCGCCGGTGCGCTCCTTGATCGGCTGGTTGGCCTCGCGGTACTGCGCGACCTCCTCCATGTGCTTCAGGATCTCGGCAGGCTCTCCCGGCGTGCCTTGGAAAAGCGCCTCGGTGAAGATCCAATCGGCCGGCACCGCGCAGTGGCGATAGGTGAAACCGAGGGCGGCGAGGTCGAGCACGTGGATGGCTCCCTGGCGGTCGACGGCACGGGCCTCTACGCAAGTGTCCTTGGTCTCGCGGTGGTGAGCGCCGCCATTCATGCGCAGGGCACCGCCGACAGAGCCGGGGATGCCGCGGTAGAAGGCCAGACCGGCGATCCCGGCATCGGCAGCGGCTCGCGCAAGCTTGACATCGGGCACAGCCGTGCCGGCGCGGAGGCGATAGCCCGGCTCCACCTTCACCTCTGAGAAGCCCCGCGCGAGGCGGATAACGATGCCGGGCAGGCCACCGTCGCGGACCAACAGGTTCGAGCCGAGGCCGATCACCGTGACCGGCAGCGCGGATGGCGCATGCGCCAGAAAATAGGCGAGATCGGCCTCGTCGGCCGGCGTGAACATGACCTGCGCCGGACCGCCGACCCGAAACCAGGTGATGTCGGCGAGGCGCTGGTTGGCCGAGAGGCGGCCGCGCAGATCCGGCATCGAGGCCTGCAGGTCGGGGACGAGGTCGGAGAACATCAGCGCATGCCTCCTGCCATTCGAGGCTCGTCGGCCAACTCGCCTGGGAGCGCGTGCGCCCATTCCGTCGAGTTGCCGGCCCCCAGGCAAACGACGATGTCGCCGGGGCGGGCGTAGCGGCGCAACAGCGGCGCGATGTCGGCAGCGCTGTCGATGGCGGCGACAGAGGGGTGGCCCTTGTCGCGGATGCCTTCGGCGAGCGAGTGCGAGGAGATGCCCTCGAGCGGCGGCTCTCCGGCCGAGTAGAGCGGCGCCACGATTACGGCGTCGGCATCCGAGAAGCAGGTAGCGAACTCGTCGAACAGGCTCTTGACGCGGGAGTAGCGGTGCGGCTCGACGACGGCGAACACACGACCCTTGGTACCGGGCCGTGCCGCCTTCAGCACGGCTGCGATCTCGATGGGGTGATGGCCATAGTCGTCGTAGATGTCGACGCCGTTCCAGGTGCCAGTGCGCTGAAAGCGGCGCTTTACGCCTGAGAAGCTCGCGATGGCATCGCGGATGCGCTCATCGCTCAGGCCGGCCTCTGTGGCGACGGCAACGGCGGCCAGCGCGTTGAGCGCATTGTGATGACCGGGGATCGGGATGCGCCAGCCCTCGATGCGGCGGGCGCCGCCGACGACGCGGGCGCCCAGCGTGGCGTCGAACAGGGTCGTCTGGCCATCAAAACGCACGTCGTCGAGGCGAAGGTCGGCGCCTTCCGCAATCCCGTAGGTCAGCAGGCGGCGGCCGTCGGCGCGCAGCTTCAGCCGGTCGATCATGGCCGCAACGACGGGATGGTCGATGCAGGTGACGGTGAGGCCGTAGAAGGGGATGTTGCGGAAGAAGGCCTCGAACTCGCGGTGCATGTTCTCGACCGTCTTGAAGTAGTCGAGGTGCTCGGGGTCGATGTTGGTGACGACGCCGATGTCGCTCGGCAGCTTGGTGAATGTGCCGTCGGATTCGTCGGCCTCCACGACCATCCATTTGCCCTGGCCAAGGCGGGCATTTGAGCCCCACTCGTTGATGATCCCGCCGGTTATGACCGTCGGATCAAGGCTCGCCGCCGTAAACAGGTGCGCGATCAGAGATGTCGTCGTGGTCTTGCCGTGGGTGCCGGTGACCGACACCGTCGAGTAGAGGCGCATCAATTCGGCCAGCATCTCGGCGCGACGGATGATGGGCAAGCCCTTCGCACGCGCCGCCTCCAGCTCGGGATTGCCGTTCTTGACTGCCGTGGAGATGACGACGAAGCGCGCGCCGACCAGATTTATCGCGTCGTGGCCGACAAATACACGAATGCCCTTGGCGCGGAGGCGGCGGACGTTGGCGCTGTCCTTCTGGTCGCTGCCCTGGACGGTGAAGCCCTTGGCGTGCAGGATCTCCGCGATGGCGCTCATGCCGATGCCGCCGATCCCCAGAATGTGGATCGTGCCGATGTCGCGAGGCATTTCCATGTGATCGGTTCCCTCGCCGTCCCAGACGGCTTGCCAGTTGCTACGCCCCCGCGCCTAAGTTCCCGCTTCGTGCGCTCCTCCAGCGATGCCCGCCACGAGGTCGGCCAGCTGCGCGACCGCATCGGGCCGGCCCTGCGCCTTGGCGGCTGCGGCCGCATTCGCCAGCTCGCCCGGCGCCCCCACCAGGCGTGCGATCTCTGCGGCCAGCCGTTCCGGGCTCAGGTCCTTCTGCTCGATACACCAAGCCCCACCCGATTCGGCAAGTGTCGTTGCATTGCGAAGCTGATCGTTGTCAAGCGCATGTGGCAGCGGCACCAGGATCGACGGCCGACCGATCACCGCCAATTCGGCGACGCTCGATGCGCCAGCGCGCGCGACAACCAGATGGCTGTCTGCGACGATGCGCGGCAAGTCCCGAAAAAACGTTGCGATATCAGCCTCAATTCCGGAAGCGGCGTATGCCGAGCGGGTGCGCTCGATGTCCTCCTCGCGGGCCTGCTGGACGACTATCAGTCTCGCGCGGATCTCGGGCGGAAGCATGGCGAGAGCAGGCGGCACCGCATCGGAGAAGTAGCGCGCGCCCTGGCTGCCACCAAACACCAACAGCTTGAACGGGTCGCCAACCATCGGCGACCAATAGGGTCGGCCGGCGCTTTCGAGTACGGCCTGCCGGACCGGATTGCCCGTGAAGCGGATCTTGGCCGCGATCTCCTGGTCGACGAGACCGACCTTGGCGAACGACGTCGCGATCAGGTCGACACGCTTTGCGAGCATACGGTTCGCGCGCCCCAGAACAGCGTTCTGCTCGTGCAGGATGGCTGGCACGCCTCGCATCCTGGCCGCGACGAGCGGGGGGAAGCTCGGGTAGCCACCGAAGCCAACCACGGCGGCGGGGCGGGACCTGCCGATCAGGGCGAATGCCTCGCGCACGCCACGAGCAAGGGCGATCCCGGTCCTGGCGAGCGCAACGGGCGAACGGCCCGTAACCGTTGCAGAATGGATCTTGTGGACCGCGCGGGCGGGGAAGCCCGTTCCGTAACGATCGCCGCGCATGTCGGTAACGAGTTCGACGGCATAGCCGCGCCGTCCGAGTTCCTCGGCCAGCGCGAATGCGGGAAACAGGTGGCCACCCGTGCCCCCCGCGGCCAGCATGATCAGGCGTTCCGTCACTGCATGTCCTCGTTGGAATTCCGGCACGATACCGAGTGGCGGGCTCTACCGCCATTGCGCAAATGGTCGAGTTCACAGCCAATCGCGATTGCGGCGCCGTCATGCCCCGCGCAGCGAGGCGCCGTCCATTCCCGGCACCTTCACGTCGCGCGGGTCTGCCCGGCGCCGCGTCAACGCCAGAAGCATCCCGCACGTGATCGCAATGGCGATGGTCGATGAGCCACCGACCGAAACGAACGGTAAAGTCATGCCTTTCGCAGGCAACAAGCCGACATTGGTTCCGAGATTGATCAGCGATTGCATGCCTACGAGCAGCGCCAGCGAGATCGTCGCGTAGCGGATGAAGCCGTCGCGCGTTCCTGCCGCCTTCAGCATCGGCCGCAACACGATCGTCGCGATCAGCGCCAGCAAAGCGAGACAGGCGAGAGCGCCGAACTCCTCGGCCACGACGGCGAACACGAAGTCGGTATGGGCGTCGGGAAGCAGCATCTTGATCGTGCCCTCGCCGGGTCCGCGACCTAGAAGGCCGCCGTCCGCGAAGGATTGATATGCTCGGTCGAGCTGGGTGTTCTCGCCGCTGGTGGGAAACAGAAAACGGTGGATGCGGAACCGCACGTGCGGAAATACGGCATAGGCGGCAGCTCCTCCCGCCGCGAGGAGCCCGGCGAGGCCTGCCACCGCGATACGCGACCGGCTGGCGAGGATGAAGAGAGCGATCCACACCGCACTGACAAGCAGGGTCTGGCCGATGTCGGGCTGTATCACTAGCAGCGTGGCCAGCGTTGCGAGCAGCGCAACCGCGATAAGCAGCGCCGGCATATCCGGGCGGCGCTCGTGCTCTGCGAAGGCCCAGGCGGCGAGCACGGCAAAGCCGGGCTTCGCCAGCTCCGAGGGTTGGAGCGAGAAGCCGGCAAGCCTCAGCCAGCGGCGGGCGCCGTTGATCTCCTCGCCATAGATCAGCACCACGATCATGGCAGCCACGCCGGTGACGTACAGCATCAGCGCGAGCCGTCGTATGGCCGCGGGCGACAGCATCGAAACAGCCAACATTATGACGACGCCGGCGCTCGCGAACACGATCTGGCGCTCAGCGAAATAGAGCGGCGGCAGGCCCTTGCGTATCGCCAATGCCGGACTCGAGGCGAGAGAAAGCACGACCCCGGCCGCAACCAGCAGGAGCAGCACGGCGAGCAGCACGCGGTCCGTCGACAGCCACCAGCTGCCCACCACGCTGTCGTCGCCGCGCTGAATGCGCATCAGTCACTCCGCTCGATCATTGCACCATCTGACAGCGCGATGCCGGGTAGCGCTGCGACCAGGTCGCGGAACGCGTCGCCGCGCACTTCGAAATTCCTGAACTGGTCATAGGAGGCGCAGGCCGGCGAGAGCAGCACGACGGGCTCCGCGCCACCGCACTGCGCCGCATCCCGGGCTGCCGCGGCGACGGCGGCATCCAGCGTGTCGTTGCGCTCGAAATCGACCTTTCCCTGCAAGGTCGCGGCGAAATCGTCGCTCGAGGCGCCGATGAGGTAGGCTTTGGCAATGCGCGGAAAGAAAGGCTCGAGGTTCGCGATGCCGCCCTCCTTCTGTTTGCCGCCCGCGATCCAATAGATGTCGCGATCCCAGGTGGCGAGTGCCTTGGCGGTCGAGTCGGCGTTGGTCGCCTTGCTGTCGTTGACGAACACGACACGGCCGGCGCGGGCGATCTCCTCCATGCGGTGCGCGAGGCCGGGGAACTCTGCGAATGCCTTCTGCAGCGCGGCGCGGCGTCGCTTCGTGGCCTCCGGGTCGATGGCGAGGTGTCCTTTGGGAAGGTTCGCGCGGATCCTGAAGTCGTTCGTATCTTCGAAGAGGCGCCGCTTCATGCTCGGGTCGCGGCGCAGAAACGGGTTCACGCTGACGGGCCACATCATGCCGCCCAATGCTCCGAGAGCGGCAGCGGCGGCCAACGCATTCTGGCCATTGTGGGTGCCGCGCAGCGAGCGCAGACCGGCCAGATCGACCAACTCCTCGCCCATTTCGCCGGCATCGAAGCGCACCTTCGTTCCGGCGAGGTGATAGCCGTTGGCGTAATCCTCCCGAACCGAGAACGTGTAGCAGTAGCGGTTCTTCTCGATGCGCGCGGCGATGGCTGAGCAATATTCGTCGTCCATACCGACGCAGGACTGCTCGGCGCGGGCAACGAGGCGCTCCTTGACGGCGGAGTACAGGTCCATCGTGCCGTGACGATCGAGGTGATCGGGTGTGATGTTCAACAGCACGCCGACGGTCGGTTTCAGTGATGGCGTCAAGTCGATCTGGAACGACGACAGCTCCAGCACATAAAACGAGGCTGGATGCGGCTCTTCGAGCGCCAGGACGGGGGTGCCGATGTTGCCGCCTAGCTGGACGTCGCGGCCGTCTGCCTTCAGTAGGTGGGCAATCAGAGCGGTCGTCGTCGACTTTCCGTTGGTGCCCGTGATGGCGATGAACGGGCAGAACGGCGCCCAGCGCGCGCGCTCGCGGCAGAACAGCTCGACGTCGCCCATGATCGGAACCCTGGCAGACTTGGCGCGCGCCACCGTCCAGTGGGGCTCAGGGTGGGTCAGGG
>CAMAYR010000003.1 GCA_945862355.1 Devosia equisanguinis
CAAGTGAACCGCGAGCCTTCACGAGGGCTTGCGGTGGATACGCAGGTACGACCTAGCCGAAATTCACTGCCATCGACAGGGAATGATCCGATGCCGGCAGAACACGAGCCGACCGCAGCCATCCGGCGTCTCGCCCTCGGTGTAGCAAGTCTGGCCATCGGCTGGCTAGCCGGACTGACGGCCGCTGCCGCCCAGAACCGTGCCGCCGTGGCCTCCGGCGCGGGTACAGCGCCCGCGGCTACGGCTACGGTGACCGCATCAGAGGACCGGCGCATCCCCGCGCCGCGTCCGGGGGCATTCGAGATCGAGAAGGCCCATGTCGCGCGCTACGACGCTGCGATCGCCAATGTCCGCAACCACAAGGTGAGCGCCGCAGATGCCGAACAATTGAAGCGAGCAATCACTCAGCTCACGGCCGGCGACCAGGCTGCTTTCAAAACGGCGCGCGATGCCATAACTGACCCGGTCGCGGCAAAGATCGCCGACTGGTTCCGTATGCGTGGCGGGTTCGGCGAGGCTGGCGAGATCCGGGCGTTCCTGGCGGCCAATCCGGCGTGGCCGAACCGGGACCTGATGATCCAGCGCTACGAGGAGGCGCTGTTCAAGGAGGGCGGGGCGCCGAAGGCGATCAAGGCATTGCTCGCCAAGGAGCCACCCCGCACCGGCGCGGGACACGCAGCGCTCGCCAGCGCGCTGCTGGCTGACGGCGACGAGGCCGGCGCGAAGCGCCATGCAGTGGTGGCGTGGCGGGAGCATTCAATAGGGGCTGGGATCGAGCCAGCCTTTCTGCAGCGACTGGGCAAGCTGCTGACGACCGCCGACCACAAGTGGCGCCTCGACAAGCTTCTGATCGACGATCTGCGCTGGTCCTCCGAGCGGGCGGCGCGTGCGGCCGTCGCGCGGCGCATGCTCCCACTGCTCCCCGAAAGCGAGCGCAAAAAGGCGGAGGCGCGCATTGCCGTCTTCATGCTGAGTGCCAAAGGCGCCGCGCTGATCAATGCGATCGGCGGCGATGACAAGGCCGACTGGGGCCTCGCCTTCCAGAGGATCCAGAGCCTTCGCCGCGCGAACAAGATCGAGGAGGCGGCCAAGCGGATGCTGGCGGCCCCACTCGATCCGGCCGTGATCGTGTCACCGGACGGCTGGTGGAACGAGCGCCGCACGCTCGCCTACGCGGCGATGAGGACTGGAAAACCGAAGCTCGCCTACGAGCTGGCCAAAGCGGCAGGACCGCTCAGTGTGAACCCTCTGAAAGAGCAAACCTTTCTCGCCGGCTGGCTGGCGCTTTCACACCTGCGCAACGCGAAGATCGCCGAGGCTCACTTCGCTCAGATGACCAAGGCTGCGGACGGACCGCTGAGCCGCGCCAAGGCCTACTACTGGCACGGGCGGGCGCTCGAGGCACTCGGCCGCAAAACGGAGGCGCGGGCGGGTTTCGCGGAGAGCGCGAAGTCCATCGACACGTTCCACGGCCAGCTCTCGCGCGACCGGCTCGGCGGAGACGCCGCGCGTATCCACATCGTGCCGCCGGTTGCGCCCAAGCCCGACCAGATCGCGCGATTCGCTGCGCTCGACGTGACGCGCGCCACTGTCATCGCGTACAAGGCCAAGCTCGACGGCGGCATAAATCGCGCGTTCCTCTATGGACTGATGCGCCACTTCAACACCGAGGCCGAGCTCGGCATGACGGCGCATCTGGCCGAGGCACTCGGCGACACGCAGATGGCTGTCAGAATCGGCAAGTCGGCCGTGGCGCGCGGGCACAACCTACTGGTGTTCAGCTATCCGCTGCACGCCTTTCCGACATTCACGGCGCTACGGGTGCCCATTCCGGAGTTGCCGCTGCTGCTCGGCATCGCGCGACAGGAGAGCGAGTTCAACGGGCAGACGATGTCGGGCGCGGGCGCACGCGGTATCCTGCAAGTGATGCCGATCACTGCGCGGCACGTCTGCCGCGACTACAAGATCAAGTGCGACATCAAGCGCCTGATGACGGACAACTCCTACAACACGATGATGGCCACAGCCTATATCGGCGACAGGATGCGCGAGTTCGGCGGCAGCTACGTGCTCGGTTTCGCCGGCTACAATGCAGGACCTGGGCGCGCCCGCCAATGGATCCGCGAGTTCGGCGACCCGCGTGATGCCAAGGCCGATCCTGTGGACTGGATACACCGCATTCCGTTCGAGGAGACGCGCGACTACGTGCAGAAGGTGATGTCGAACGTTCAGATCTATCGCGCGCGAATGGCTCCCGGCGCGGTGCCGCTCAGGATATCTGCCGACCTCGTCAGGGCACGTGGTCAGCAGGCTGGAACCGAGGCAGCCAAGAGCGCGGCACAGGAGGCCGCCGTGGGTGGCAACTAGCGAGGCGTCGCGCCTCAGGCGAGCGACGGTGCGGCGAGGCAGGTGTCGCCTCAGGCGCGATGAACGCCTCACTGAGCCATTGTTGATTCCAGTGGCCCTCATGTCGCGCCAAAAACGGAAGGAGGTTGCGGCTATGGTGCGATTTTGGCGCGACGGGCCACTAGGACTTGCCGCCGAGCGAACTGGGTCGCGTTACTGGTCAATCCAACCCCGTGCCCCACATCTCGACTACCGGGAACGATCCACCTGCAGAAATCGGAGCTCCCGCGGCGAGCCCTGATTGCTGGCCGAAATGCGACTTCCTACCGTGTGCAGCACGTGAACCGGCAGAGTGAGACAGGCTTATGCTTCCAGAGCTTCCAACGGCCGTCGCCAATGCGCTGATCGGGCTCATCGCCCTTTTGCTCGGCATTCTGTTCTGGCGCTCGACGCGAGGCGCTAAGACATCCGACACGGTGATCATGCGAACGGCACTGCTCTTTCTGCTGGCGCCGTTCGTGGCCGCAGCGATTTTCGCAATATTGCCCGACACGATGAAGCCAGCAGCCCCGGGCACCTCATCGGCCAAGACCGCTGCCAAGCCCGCATCACCGGATGTCTCGGCGACGAGGACGCAAACGGCCCCTGTAAAGCCCGCCCCTCAACCCGCAGCGGCGGCGAAGCGAGAGACGGAGGCGCCGGCACCGCGATCTGCCGAGCCGCCGCCGCGTGCCGCCGCGCCAGAGCCGATCCCCGCAGCAGCGCCGGAGCCACGGCGCGAGGCGAGCCTGCCGCCGCCGCCTGCTGCAGCGCCACCCGTCGTCGTGTCGCCTCCCGAGGCTCTGCCGCCGGCGCCCGAACCGACACCGACAGCGCCCATATCCAGAGCGGCCGAAGCCACTCGCGCGCCTGAGCCGCCTGCGCCGCCGCCTGCTGATTCACCTCCACCTGTGGCGGCTGCTCCAATGCCGGCATCGCGCGCTCCGGAACCACACGCGGCTGCACCAATCGCGCAGCCCCCGGCCGTCGACATCGCGCCGGCACCCAAGCCGGAGACGCCGCCATCGCGCGAGCCGTGGGACGTTGTGCCGGTCTACTACGGCACGGATCGCGCTGCCGACACCTCGGGCGGGCGGCTTACCTACACGGCCGATCGCGCGCGCCGGCTGGAGCTCGGTCGAGCGCTCGTTACGGTTCCCAAGAGCCACGAGGTGCCTCTCGTGGAAAGGCCGTGGGTCTACCGCCTGCCATTTACGCGGATCGTGCTGTTCCAGGAGCAGGAAGACCCCGCCAAGCACTTCACGCTCAAAGAGCTCAAAACGCTGAGCCGGGAGGAGCTTGCACAGATCGTGCGCGACCGGCTCGGCGCATCGAACGAGTTCAAGGATCAGGCGCTGGTATTCCTGCACGGGTTCAACAACTCGTTCGAGGGCGCGCTGTTCCGCACCGCGCAGATCGCCTACGACCTCAAGTACGACGGCGCACCATTCCTCTACAGCTGGCCGTCGAAGGGACAGCTCGGGCTGCAGGACTATAGCTACGACCGGGAAAGCAGCGGCCAATCCGAGCCCTACGTGCGGCAGTTCATCGAGTTCATTGCGCGCGACACGGGCGCCAAGACGATCAACATCATTGCGCACAGCATGGGCAACCAGGTGCTGCTCAACGTGCTGCGCGACCTCAAGCGCAACGCGCCACCAGGCGTGACGATCGGCCAGATCGTGCTCGCAGCGCCTGACGTCGACCGCGACACGTTCGAGTTCATCGCCAAGGAGATCTCTGGCGTCGGTCTCGGCATCACTCTGCTTGCCGCCTCAAACGATCGCGCGCTGGAAGCCTCCAAGCGCTTCTGGGGCGGCGTGCCGCGCGCAGGTGACGTGCCCGGGGGCATGCCGATCGTCGTCGACGGCGTCGATACGATCGACATATCGGCGCTGAGCACGGAATTCCTGTCGCTCAACCACTCGAGATATGCCGAGCACCGTCAACTGATCGAGGACATGCGCGCTCTGCTGAAACAAGGGACGCGCCCGCCGGACAAGCGGGTGCCCTCGCTCGAGAGGGTGATGACGGGAGGCGGCGCGTTCTGGCGCTACCCGGCGATCCGCTGAGGGGTGCGGCCGTGCCAGCCCTGGCCCCGTCCTCTACAACGGTTAATCGGAAATTAACCTAGAGTGCCTAGCCTTCCTCTCATACCCTCGAGCGAAAGTTTCGACCCACTACATGGGGCTTCACTTTCGCTGCGGCGCTTGCGCCGGGCCGCAGTCGCGGCCTCGCCGAGCGGACAGAGCAACAAGTCACGACTTCCGCTCGGCGGTATCACTGTGAGGGAGAGGACGATGACCGTTTCGCGCATGTTGATGGCCGCATTCGTCGCGCTCGCCGCAGGCGTTGCCGTCGAGAACGCGAAGGCGAAGGCCGCTTGCCCTGGCAGCACATGCGCCATGACGGCAACGCACGTCTCTGCGCACTGACAATTCCCGACACGTTCCGTGTAGAGGAAATCGGCGCGGCCGCTACTGCTCCGCGGATAATCCTCCCCCGCGCGGCGCCGAACTCGAAATATCCCACCGGAGCTAGTCATGTCGATCCTTCGCTCTTTTACCATCTCCATCTCCATCTCCATCTCCATTTCTGGATTGGGGCTGCTGGGGGCTTTCGCTGGTTCGGCCGGGGCCGAGACGCGCACGCGGCTCATGCCGGTCGAGGCCAACGCGCCACCGAGCCGGGTCGCAGGCAAGATCGGCTCTGCGATCAAAGGGGCGGCCGCCGGGACGAAAGCAGCCAGGAGCGACACCAGCACCAAAAGCGAAGCCTCGCCGACCCAAGCGAACAATCCGTCCGGCGAACATGCCGGGGCGCCAAACGCGAGCGCGAACGACCCAGATCTCATCGGTGGTCCCTTCAAGGTGACCGTGCCGGGCCAGGGCTCCAATCCCGCGGCTGCCACCGTCGCGCCTGCGCTGCGCGCGACGGCACCGGCCGATGTTCCAACTGCTCCGGCGGCGGCGAGCACGGCTGCACGGCTTGCCGATGTCGGACCTACTCGGACGATCCTCGAGCAAGGTAGCCAAGCTCGCCCCGCTCAGGGCAGCCAGGCTCGCTCCGCTCAGGCCACCTTCGGCAGTGTGCTGACCGCCACTGCCGCACCTGCGGCTGCAGCTGACGCCTCGTGCGTCGCCGGCTGCTACACACCGACTTCGGCAACCTCGGCGAGGACGGCCAAGCCGACCATGCCGCAGCGCCAGGATCGCGGCGGCAACAGAGAGGCTCGTGCGACTTCGACGGCGGCGGCGGGGCCTTCCTCGAGCCAGTTCACCTGCGTGGCCGGCTGCAACGAGAGCGGTGCGGGTGCGGTCGCCCGCAGCACAGCGGCTGCACCAGATGCCGGAACGGGCGCGACGTCGGCGGGGTCGGCGAAGGGCACCGGACGTGTGACGATCCTGCGTGGCAGTTCGCGCACCAAGACCTACGGCGTCAAGCAATAGCGACGTCAGACCTAGCGAAATCGCATCTGGGCGGAGCGGGGCGGAGCTGGCCGCTCGTCAGGTCCACAACGCGCGGATGCCGAAGAACGCGGTGTCCTTGATGCGGCGTGCCGCGCCTTGCAGCACCGAGTTGCGCGGGTCGGTCGCGAACGTCATGCTGAGCACGATGCGCCGCTCGCCCTCCGCAATGGGTGTCGCCTTGTGCTGCACGCGCGCGCCCTCGAAGATCACCATCTGATTTGGCGGTGTCGGGATCGTGCGCTCCTCGCTGCCGATGCGCGCCATCAGGCGTGCTGCGGAAAGGCCATCTCCACGCGCATCGCGGTTGACGATCGGCAGCAGCACGGTGAAGTGGCGGCCCTTGTAGAAATTGTGGTCGTAGTGCCAGCCGATGTGATCGCCCGGGCGTTCATAAAACAGCACCGAGCAGGAACTCTGATCATGAATTGGCGTCGGCACGACCGTGGCGCCAATGACGTTCGATAGGAGCGTGTGAAGCTGAGGTGAGAGATAAAACGCCACGACCTCTGGCGCCGCCTGGCAAAGCGTCTCGTAAGCGACCGTGCCGCCCTTCTTGTGGGTCGGAACATAGCTGCGCTCAGTCGTGTTGAGCTTCTCGATCTCCTCCGCCATGACGGCCAGCCGGTCCGGCCGCAACACATTGGGTACGACGGCAATCGCTTCGGAGAAAGACGGCAACGGATGCTCGGGCAGGTCGAGCGCCACCGTGCTCGTGCCGCTCGCATGGACAGCATTCCGGATCTCATCTTGATGACGGCTCAGGCTCCGGTACAGCCGGATGCGGCGGCCGGCGAGGAACGCCAAGGTGCCAGCGAGAAGGGCGCTGGCGGCAAGCGCGGTCTCGAACAGGTACATGGTCCCTCTTATCGTCTCGTCAATCGACCAAAGATCGGCGGCATTCTAGCACAACTCGGCTATTCGACCTAGATGGCGTGAGAATGCTGCGCGACCATGCCCGCCAGCAACTGCTGCTTCACCAAGGCCGTTTGGGCTCACGGTTGCAAGACTGGCTTCCTTTCAGAAATAGGTATTGGTTCTCAGGCTTGCCACTCAAGATGCCGTAATGCGGTCATCGTCTTGCCGATGATTTCTGACACCTCCACGACATCGGCCGCATTGCGGCGGGTTTATCGGGCCGCAACCCTGACAGCAGCAGCATCTGTGGGCACAGGTCACGCAGCGGTGCTGTCGCCGGCACTGGGCGGCACTGAGGTGCAAGCGATGGCGGACGGGTCGGGTGCGGACGCACTATTGTTGGCGCAGTACCGCCGAGGTGGGGCGGGGCCTCGCGCATACGGGCCGCCGCGCGCCTATGGCCCGCCGCGTCGGTACGCTCCACCCCGCGCCTATGCACCGGGCTACTACGGCCGCCCCGGCTTCGCCTATCGGCCGTGGTATCGCCGCCCCTATTACGGCACGATCATCGGCGGCATCGCACTCGGGTCCATTATCGGCGCAGCGGCCTATGGACTGGCGCCGCGCCCGCCGAGCCCCGACATTTGCTGGTTCTGGGCCGACGAAATTCAGAGCCAGGGCTACTGGGACTACTGCTGACCGGTGCTGGTAACTTGGCACCGGTGGCTGGTCGGCACAGGCTTTCGAGCGGTGTGAACGCACCACCTCCGCGGCTGGATTGCGCGTGGCACGCCCACATTCGCGCACGATCGGAAAAGGCCGCTCGTCAAGATGACCGATCCTTGTCGAGTGCTGCCGCGAGTATCTCTGGTAGATCGTCGCGGAGGCTCCATAACTGATTGTTGACGAGGTCGATCCGCCCCCCCACCTTACTGACCAGCTCCTCGACGTTGTCGAACCGATTGGCCGTTGCAGTCGCCAGCGCCATCAGATCGGGATGCACCTTCCCAACCTGTCCGGTCAGCACGCTGACAGCGCCCTCCAAGTCACCGACACGCCGCTTCAGCTCCATTATCTCGCTTTCCACGTCCATGAGCGTCCCTCTAACTACACCAACGCAGGCGAACATTAGAAGAACAAAGATGGTAATGCAAGGCAAGCGCTAGATAGGCCGCACAGCGCGAATGAGCAACTTCGGATCGTTGAAAGACTATCGCCTGATGCTGCTCTTCGCCTGAACATCAAGGTAGTAAATCGACGCCCAGGGAACATCATCTCTCACGTGCCTTGTAAGGCCGGCGGCGTTGCAACAGCCTGCTTGCCCCAGCCCTTCTCGCCGACGACCTTGCCATCGGCATAGACGGTGCGGCCGCGCACGATGGTGCGCACCGGCTTGCCTTTGAACCGCCGGCCGGCATAGGGGCTCCAGCCGGTGAGGCTCAGGACATCGGCATCGCGGATCTCGTAGGCGCGCTCCAGGTCGACCAGCACGAGATCGGCGTCGTAGCCGGGCAGGATGTCGCCCTTGCGTTCCAGGCCGAAGATGCGTGCCGGCGCCGTCGAGGTCGCCTCCACGACGCGCTCGAGCTTGATCTTGCCCTCCAGCGCGGCGGTCAGGAACATCGACAAATAGAACTGCGTCGACGGCGTGCCCGTGTGCGCCTTCCAGCCGTCGGTCCAGCCGATCTCCTTCTCGTCGCGGGTGTGGGGGGCGTGGTCGGTCGCGACGATGTCGATGGTGCCGTCGGAGAGGCCTTCCCAGAGGCCGGGGACGTTTTTCTCGGGTACCCAGTAGGACAGCGCATACGATCCGAGCCGCTCGATTGCCGACCAATCGCAGCCGAGGAACAGCGCCCACGGGTTGATCTCGCACGTAACCTTCTGGCCTTGGCGCTTGGCCTGGCGGATCATCTCGACGCTGCCTGCCGTCTGGGTGTGCAGAATGTGCAGGTGGCAGCCCGCCGCGCGCTGCAGGCGCAGCAGCATGGAGATCGCGGTCTCCCAGATCACGCCGTCGTAGGCGGCGTAGGCCTTCGCGTAGGCGAGCGCGTCGCGTTGCTGGCGCTCCCAATACTCCTTTTCGATGACGTCCATCAGCGCCTGGTCGTGCGGGTGAACCATCAATGGCAGTCCGGCCGCCTTGCATGATCGCATGATCTCGAGAATGCGGCCGTGGTCGTGCACGCCGATGCCGGGCATGTGCGGATAGCTGCGGCCGGTGTCGACGACCATGAAGATCTTGAATGCGGCGATGCCCTGCTCCGCCATCCGCGGGATCTCGTCGGCAATCGTCGGGGCGGGATTGAAGTTCCAGTCGACGACGGCGTCGCGCTCGTAGATCGCGAACTGCCGCTTCAGCAATTCGAGCGTATTCGGCGGCGGGTTCACGTTGGGCATGGCAACGCTCGTCGTGACGCCGCCGGCTGCGCACTGCATCGTCGAGGAATAGATCGTGTCCTTGTACTCGTAGCCCTTCTCGCTGCCTTCGCGATGATGGGAGTGCATGTCGATGACGCCGGGCAGGATGGCGAGGCCGGCCGCGTCGATCGTCTCCTTCGCCTTGGGCTCGGTGCCTGGGCTGAAGATGCCGGCGATGCGGCCCTCTTCGATGCCGATCGACGCGTGGTAGCGGCCCTTCGCCGTTATGACCTCGCCGTTCTCGATGATGGTATCCATTGTGCCTCCCCGTGCTCTCAACAGCTCGGAGGCCAGCTAAGCACGGGTGAGCGGAAGGCAGCAATGGAGACGGAGCTCTGACCGAATGCGCTGCACTGCCATCACGGGCTCAGGATCGTGACGCGAACGGGCGTGCGGCTAGCTGGTGCCTCAGCATCAAGGCATGCCGACACGGCGACGACGAGATCCATCTCGGCTATGAGATCGACCGGGACCGGCGATAGCGGTCGCAACGGGCTCGGACGAATAGCCCCCGATGCGGTATCGATCTCCGTATGCTGGAACAGATTGAACGGCATGGGGATGTCGTGGGCCGCGATGCTCCAGGGCTGCAGCGCTGTTTCGAGAGCTTCGAGGCAGCCGTGATCGGGCACCGGCTTGCCCCTCAAGTGCGCCCAGCGCGCGGGCGTGCCTTCCCGGGAGCCGGTCGCGAGCACCGCGCGCGATGACATTCCGTACTGCACATCGTGCCGCCCATCAGGCGCGAAACCGTCGACGATCATGGTCATCATCGGGTTGTTGAGCTTGGAGAACAGCTTCTCGCCCGCGCTCAACCAGATGCGCATATTGTAGACCTTGGTGCGTGCCTGATCGAAGCGCTCGGTGAGGTCGCCGGCGTTGAAGCAAACGAGGGACGCCCCGGTCATGGCCGTGATGCGCACCACCTGACCGCGCTCGACCACGCCAGCCCACGCGGTGCCTGTCGACAGACCGATCTCGGTAATGACGCTCATTTTCCGCTCGTCGCCACTCATGGATCGAGAATGCTCGCTACGACCTCGAGGCCGCCGGTGCGGGAGGCCTTGTCGGGACAGGCGCTGAATGCGACGAGGAGATCGCGCTCGGCCAGTAGATCGACTGCCACGGGTGTATCGGGTCGAACTTGCGTGCGCTGCATCCGACCTGTCGCCTGGTCGATCGCCATGTTCTGGAAGAAGTTGATCGGGCTAGGAATGCCGATGTAGGGGATGCCCCACGGTGCGCAGGCGGCGGTGAGGTTCTCCGCGCAGCCGTGCGTGGGCACGGCGAGCTCGGCATGGAGATACTCCGACAGGCGGCCCTCGGCGGCCGCTCTCTCGTGACGCGCCCTAGAGCACATACCAAACTGCATGTCGTGGGTGCCCAGCCCCTCGAAGCCGTCCGCAAGCATCGTCATGAGGTGCTTGCTGGAGCGTGAGAGCACCGCATCGCCCCGACGCAGGTAGATGCAGCCGCTCGCCTCCTTGGTGCGGGCCTGATCGAAGCACTCGGCGAACTGGTGAAGATCGAAGGCCACGAAGTCGATGATCGTCCGCGCCTCGAGCCGAAGAACCTGTCCGGCTCGAATGTCGGACGACCAGCCCGAGTTGCGCGGGGCCACCTCCCGCTTGACGATACGCACCTCGAGCGCCTCCTGGCTGTTGCCCCGACCTTCCCGCGCGCCGTCAATCACCCGAGAGATTCTTCCGCGCTGCCTGAACGACTTCGGGCGGCGTGTTCAGCACCTTCTTGACGAGGGCCTGGACCTGCTCCCCCGTCACCGGGTTGATCTCCATCTTGGTCCTGTTGGCCTGGGCCATGAACTCGGGGTCCTTCAACGTGTCCGTGAACGCCTTGCGCAGGGCGGCGACGCGGTCGGCGGGCACGCCGGGCGGTGCAAAGAAGGGCCGGCCCATCACTTGCCGGGAGGTGACGAGCTCGACCTGGGCCTTCTCCGAATCCGTCTTAGCGAACTCGCTCAAAAGCGGAACGTTCTGCAGGTCCGGATGGCGCTTGGAGGCGAACTGCATCACGTTGACGGCAGTGCCGTCCTTGAACCACTGTGGCTTGGACGCCACAGCGCTCGTCCAGGACCAGCCGCAGTTGCCGTCCACCTCACCGCGCTCCATCGCCAGGATCGATTCCTGGGTGCCGGGATAGCCCGTGATAACCTTCGTCTTGATGCCGAGAAGTTTGGAGACGAACCGTGCAAAAAGTTCCGAATCCGAGCCCTTGCCCTGGGTTCCGAACGATAGCTCTTTCTTGCGCATGTCCTCGACGGTCTTGACGCCCGCGCGTGCCATCACGACGCAGACGCTCGCCTCCTCGTTCATGCTGCCGAGCCAGTTCTGCGCGGACGGATCGAAGTTCGTCTTGGTGCCCTTCAGCAGGTCCTCGACCGGCACGCCGCGACCGACCGTGGCGATCTCCGTGCCGTCGCGAGGCGCGACCGAGTTCATGTAGATCGCGAGCTTGAGCGAGCCGGCGCCCGGCATGTTCTTGACGACGATCTGCGGCTTGCCCGGCATATGCTTCGACATGTGCTGGGCCAGCACGCGGGCATACTGGTCGTAACCCCCGCCGACGGTGTAGCCGACCTGTATCGACAGCGTCTTGCCTGTGTAGAAGTCGGCGACGGACTGCGCGTGTGCGACAGGAGCTGCGAGCGCCAAAGCGGCGGCAGCAACCGCCTTTGGCATGGTCCGAACGCGGAAGGAGCTGTAGCCGAAGAGCACGATGACCTCACGAGGTTGTCTGGAGTAGTCTCGCCCGAGAACCTGCAGTCCGCGCGAAGAAATATCAACGCAAAAGAATCAGGCGGCGCGGGCTAAAAGTGGGCAGCGCGGCAACAGTTCGCCGTCGCGGTTTCGGCCCTGGACCCGGCTCGTCGCGCTGGTATGGTGCCGACATTGGACACTCGAACCCTGAATTGAAAGGCCACAAATGGCAGGACCGGCAGGAAAGGCGCGCGAGACTACACAGCGCATCGTGGACGAAACGGCGAAATGCGGTATCGGTCTGGTTGCCAGCCTGCCGGACGGCTGGATCACCGACCTGATCGAGGGATACACTGCCGATTCGCGCTTCCGGCATGTCGCTGTGAACCGCGAGGAATCGGCGATCGGCCTGTGCTCGGGTGCGTTCTTCAGCGGCATCGGCTCGATGGCGCTGATGGGTGCGTCGGGCTTCATGACCTGCGTCTACGCGATCACCAAGATCAACTACACCTACCAGATTCCGATGTTGATCGGCATCACGCTGCGTGGCCGGCCGGGTGACAGCGCGAAGTTCCACGTCTCGAACGGGCTCTATCTCGAGCCGCTGATGGCCTCGATCAACATTCCGTTCGTGGCGATCGAGCGCAGCGCCGACCTCGGCCAGATCGGGGTCGCCTGGCGGCACAGCCGCACCATATCACGGCCCGTCGTCGTCGGGCTGACGCGCGACCTGCTGAGGGGGAACGTCTGATGATGGATTTCACGGCCTGCTTCAAGGCGCTCGCGGAACGGCTCCAGACCGAGCTCATCGTCACGTCGGCTGGCAACACCTCCGAGCTGTGGTGGGACATCACCAAGGAGAGCGAGCGGGTGTTCTATCTCGAGGCATCCATGAGCCTCGCCTCGCTGTTCGCCGCCGGCATCGCGATGGGACGACCGCACGAGACCGTCGTGGCGTTCAACGGCGACGGCGCTTTCTGCATGAACCCCGGAATGCTGTTCGTCGAGCAACAACTCGCACTACCCAATCTCAAGCACTTCGTGGTGTCGAACAGCGTCTATGGCTCGACCAACAATCTTGTGCTGCCGTTTCGCCAGCATGCCGATTACGCCGGCATGGCGCGGGCGGCCGGCGTGGGGCGGGTGTACGAGTTCTCCGACTTGCAGGCACTGATGGCCGGCCTCGACGAGGTGGTGAAGACGCCGGGGCACACGTTCACGGTGCTCAATGTGGAGCCGCTCGGCAAGCGCGTGCATTCGCCGCCGCTCGACGGGCCGGAGGTGAAGTTCCGGTTCGGAAGGTACCTCGAGAGCCGCGGCGGGCCGCAGATCTTCGATGTCGCGTTGAAGTGACGGCGTTGAAGATATGGGAAGCGAAGCGCGCGGGAAGCCCCACGCGCTCCGCTGTTCTCACGCCGCGCCCTTCATCGCCTTGGCCTTCACCTCGGCCACGATGCGCTCCGGCATCAGCGGGCACTCGGTGAAACGCACGCCGAGCGGGCGGAGCGCATCCTCGATGGCACCGACGATCGCGGCGGGGGCGGGGATCGTGCCGCCTTCGCCTGCGCCCTTGACGCCCAAGGGATTGAGCGGGGAAGGCGTCTCGACGTGGGTGATCGCGCAGTGCGGCACGTCGCCCGAGCCGGGGATGAGGTACTCCGCGAAGTTGGTGGAGAGAGGGTTGCCGGCGTCGTCGTACTTCATCCACTCGAGAAGCGCGTTGCCGACGCCTTGCGCGAGCGCGCCCTGCACCTGACCATCGACGATCAGCGGATTGATGAGATTGCCGGCGTCGTGCGCGATCGAGTAGCGCTGGATTTTAACTGCGCCGGTCTCCGGATCGACCTCGACCTCTGCTACGTGGCTGCCGCTGCAGTAGGCGGCCTGGGACGGTGTGAAGTAGGAGGTCGATTCGAGGCCTGCCTGCTGGCCGCCAGTGAACGAAAAGCCCGGCATGCCCTGCGCCATGCGCGCCAACTCGCCGAAGCCCAGCACCGGCTTGTTGCCGGTCTTGGCCATCGCCTGGCTGTCGGAGACGTCGATGTCGTCCTCCGCGACGCCGAGCGCGCGGGCGGCCATGCTCACGATCTGCGCGCGAACGGCCTTGCCGGCGATCTGCGCCGAGGGGCCGGCATTGGCCGCCTGACGGCTGGCGAACGCGCCGACGCCGTTGGCGATCGCGTTGGTGTCTCCGAGGGTGAAGGCGATGTCCTCGATGCGGCAGCCGATGGCGTCGGCGACGATCTGCGACAGCGTCGTGCGCGTGCCCTGGCCCTGGTTCGTCGCACCGGTCGCGACGGCGATCTTGCCGTTCTGCAGCACGCGGACGGTGACGCCCTCGAATGGGCCGAGCCCCGTGCCCTCCACGTAGTTCGCCATGCCGATGCCGATATATCGGCCTGCCGCCAGCGCTGCCTTCTGCCGCGCACGGAAGCCCTCGTAATCGGCGAGCTTCAGCGCCTCGGCCTGACCTTTCGGATAGTCGCCGCTATCGTAGACGAGTGGCTTGCCGTCGCGGAAAGTCAGGCCCACCGAATAGGGCATCTGATCGGGCTGGATGAAATTGCGGAAGCGCACCTCGGCAGGGTCGAGGCCGAGACGCTCGGCCACCCGGTCCATCAGCCGCTCCATGGCGAACACGGCTTGCGGCCGGCCGGCGCCGCGCACCGGGGATGTCGCTACCTTGTTTGTCAGCGCGACCTTCACTGACAGCCTGTAGGACGGCACGATGTAGGGGCCCGGCATCGTCGCTGCCGCGATGTAGGGCATGATGATGCCCCACGGCACGAACGCGCCGGTGTCGTGCAACATCGCCCCCCGCACGCCGAGGATGCGGCCGCCAGCATCGACCGCGATCTCGACGTCCCAGTACTGATCGCGCTCCTGGGTGGCGCACATGAAGTGCTCGCGGCGATCCTCGATCCACTTCACGGGACGGCCGAGCTTCATCGCGGCGGAGGCGATGATGGTCTCCTCGGCATAGAAGATCGCCTTCGGCCCGAAACCGCCGCCGACGTCCGTCGCGATGTAGCGGACGCTCTCGGGATGGCGGCCGAGCTGATCGGAAAGCATGCGCCGGGCGATGTGCGGCGTCTGGGTTCCCACCCACATCGTCAGCATGTCGGTGGCGGGATCGAAGGCGGCCTGGACAGCGCGCGTCTCCATCGCCATGCCGCCTCCGCGGTGCTGCCACATGCTCTCCTTCAGCACGTGCGCGGCGCCGGCGAACGCCTTGTCGACATCGCCGTAGCTCATGTCGAAGGCGGAGGCGAGATTGGTGTCGAGATCGGTGTGGGCAAGCGGAGCGCCGGGCTCCAGCGCGCGCTTCAGATCGACCATGGGGGGGAGAACGTCGTATTCGACGGCTACGGCCGCGGCGGCATCCTCCGCCTCGTAGCGGTTGTCCGCCACGACGACGGCGACGGACTGGCCAGCGTAGCAGACTTCATCGACGGCGAGGGCGTGCTGGGTTCTAAGAGCCTTGATCGCCGCATTCGGCACCAGCATCGGCATGCGCTCGGTCGCGGCGGAGCCCGGCA
Source organism: Devosia equisanguinis (assembly GCA_945862355.1). Taxonomy (GTDB): domain Bacteria; phylum Pseudomonadota; class Alphaproteobacteria; order Rhizobiales; family Hyphomicrobiaceae; genus CAMDPA01. The sequence goes on from CAMAYR010000003.1 coordinate 15,382, forward strand.
GGTCGCGCGCGGTCATGACGGCAACGACGCCCGGCATGGCTAGCGCAGCGCTGGTGTCGATGGAACGGACGCGGGCGTGGGCATGGGGGCTGCGCACGATGGCTGCAGCCAGCGTTCCCGGTACGAAAACGTCGTCGACGTAACGCCCCTTGCCGGTGAGCAGGCCCTCGTCCTCCAGCCGCGTCACGCGCGCGCCGAATTGCTTCACTCCCATGGATTCTGCCTCATGCTTATTGGGGCCTGACCGAACCGGTGTGACCGAACCGGGCGGCCGCTGATCGTCGGGGCCAGTCTTCACGCTTCGAGCGCGCAATGCAACGCCATGAATGCGGCTATGGCGGGGGGGGGCCTGAACGCAAAAACGAGGTGCTGCCTTGCTGCGAGCAGGTGCCTCACCTTGCAGAAGGGCGGCTTGCAGAAGGGCGGCCGCTTCTCTCCAGGCGTCGGCAGGTCGCCTCCCATTGCGATCGCGGGATGGCCTCCTTCGGGTTCCAGCGGCTCAGGCACTCATCGAAGCTCCTGGCGGGCGGGTAGGGCCGCCCCCCGGCACGCTCTCGCGCTGCCCGTCTAGCGGCCGGCGGCGGAGAGGCTGACGGGAAGTTGCGGGGGAGTGGCTGTGCGCGCGGGGCGGGGCCTGGCGCAACGGTGGCCGCGCGCGGCGCTGTGGGCGGTGGTAACGGGAGCATCGGATATGGGGCGCCCGGCGGGTGGAAACCCGGACCCGGCGTTATCATTCCAGTGTCCGGCTGGACTGCTCCCGGAGGACGATACCCGGGCCCGGGCTGCACGCCGCCGCCGGGCAGGGTCGCTCCAGGCGGCACATTCTGCGCCCAACCGGTCGGTACGGCGGCCAGCGCAACAGCCAGCGCCATCAGCAAAGAGTACGTTCGAGCGCGCATCGTGAGAGCCACCTCCTCGTTCGGCTCGTATTGGTTCAATTGATATAGTGTCTTCGTGCGCACCGTCCCAGGACTCATTGCGCCCTCCATGGCCGCGCCGGCTCGACCCGAGCAGCACGGGTTCCAGCGGGGCTGACCTTGGCAGTAGGCCTTGGCAACACTGGCCAGCCGCACGGCTGCGCGCTAAGACGACCGCGATGCGAGAAAAGAGGAACATCCGGCCATGCCCATGGATCCCAAGTACATTCCCTTCCACCCGAATCCGTCCAAGCCCAAGTACAAGCCGCCAGCAGGCGCCGTAGATGCACATTGCCACGTGTTCGGACCGGAGGCCGTTTTTCCCTACGCGCCGGAGCGCAAGTACACGCCCTGCGACGCGACGAAGGAGACCCTGTTCGGCCGCCGCGACTTCCTCGGCTTCGACAAGAACGTGATCGTACAGGCGTCCTGCCACTCCAAGGACAACCGCGCGCTGGTCGACGCGTTGGAGGCATCCAACGACAAGGCGCGCGGCGTCGCCTTCGTCGGCGAGGAGGTCTCTGAAAAGGAGCTCGAGTGGATGCACAAGGCCGGCGTGCGCGGCGTGCGCTTCAACTTCCTCAAGCGCCTCGTCGACATCACACCGCGCGAGGAGCTCGACCGGATCGTGGCCAAGGTCAAGCCGCTAGGCTGGCACATCGTGATCTACTTCGAGATGCCGGACTTGCCCGACTTCGAGGACTTCTTCCGCTCGATCCCGACAACGGTGGTCGTCGATCACATGGGCACGCCGACGATTGCGAAGGGCGTGGAAGATCCCGAGAACCAGCGTTTCCACAGGCTGATGGCGGACAAGGAGAACTTCTACGTCAAAGTAACGTGTCCGGAGCGGATGTCGCTGATCGGGCCGCCATACGACGACGTGGTGCCGTTCGGCCGCAGCCTCGTGGAGAAGTTTCCGACGCGGGTGATCTGGGGCACGGACTGGCCGCATCCCAACATGAAAAAGGAAGCGCCGGACGACGGCGTGCTGGTCGATTTCATTCCGAAGATCGCGCCAACGGCAGAGTTGCAGCAGCAGTTACTCGTCGACAATCCGATGAGCCTCTACTGGGACAAATGAGAGCCCTTTCGCTGAAAGGAACCGGTTTGGCCGAAATACTCGCGTCTTGGCCATCCGGGGCAGACTGCCCGCCGTTCGCGAAGCCCCATCAGCCCAGCATTCGCGGGGGATCGGTCAACAGCATGGGGGCGCCCAGCAGCACGGGCGTTCCTTCCACGTCGAGCCTCGCGAGGACCGAGACGATGCCGCCTGCAGGCATGGCCTCGGGCTCTGCGATCATGGAGCCGGCGATGGGCTCCAGCGGCAGGGAGGATCGCGTCGCCTCCACCAGCCAGGACACGCAGGGTGCCAGAGGCTCCGTCCGTGGCAATTGCACGATCATTGCGGCCAGGGCTCGCTCGGCCTCGGCGATCCGCGTCCGCAGGGCTGCATCGCGAGATCTCGTTCGCGTGATCCGCACCCACGCGCCCTTGTAGGACACCGACACGCGCACGGCCCACAGATCTTCAAGCGCACGGGAGCCCTCCAACCGAACGAGGTGCTGGCTCGAGGCCAGCCCGGTCGCGACCGCGGGATAGACTTCCTCGGCGCCTTGCCTGCGAGCCTCGCCGTCGATCGTCGCGACGAGACGAGCGGCATCGCGCACATTATCGTCGACGGCTGCGAGGGCGCCGGCCGCGATTTGAGCCGCCTTGTCGTGCAGTGCTATGTCGGCGGCATCGGCAAACGCGCGGACGGCACGGAACAGCGCCGTGGCATCGCTCACCTGATGGCCCTCGGCGGCCACGTCTTCGATCACGGCGGCGGGCAGATGCGGGAAATCGACGACGCCGACGTTGCCCTTGCCCACGGCGGCGGCGATCGCGCGCCCCGCCTCGCTGCCGATGCGTGGCGCATTCAGCACGTCGGCAACGTGCGCGTTGCGGCGCATCCAGCCATTGACGCGGTTCGACAGCGCTGAGACGAGCACCGGGCGGCCCTCGCGCGGCACGACCAGCAGGCCCTGGTTCCAGTAGGGCACGAAGCCGGCGAGCCAAGCCACCGCCGCCGCGCGGGCCGGCGTCGTATAGGCGAGAACGGCATCGAGGCCCGCTTCGGCCATCGCCGCACGCAGGCTATCGACGCGCCGATCGAGCACCGCCTCGGGCAACTCGTCCTTAGACCAGGAGATCAGTCCTCGGCGCATTGGCTTTTCCTCAAACCTCGAACAGCCGCCGCGGCGTGCGCGTCAGCACCTCGCAGCCGTGCTCGCCGACCACTACTACGTCGCCCAGCACCATGTAGCCGGCCTCCGGGTGATAGGTATTGGGATGCACGATGATGGTCATGCCGGGCTCGAGAACGGTATCGACGTCCTCCAGGATCGCCGGCTTCATATCGGGCATCAGGCCCAAGCCGTGGCCGCGAACGCGCGTGTACTTCGAGCTGCAATACTCGCCCAGCCCATGCTTGCGGAACACGTCGTTCTCCGCACGGGCGATGTCGGCGGCGGTGACACCTGCGCGAACCGCGGCGATGCCGGCTTCCAAAGCCTCCAGCCAGACGGCGAACGCCTTCCTCTGCGTGCCGTCGGCGTGGCCGAGCACCATCGTGCGACAGATCTGCGCGAAATAGCCATCTACGGCCGGCGTCAACTCGGTCGTCACCATGTCGCCCGCTGCCAGCTTGCGCTCCGACGGCGGCGTCATACCGCGCACGTCCGCGCGGCCCGAGCCGATGATCTGGAAATTGTCGGGCGAGCCTTTCGCGCGCAGAAACGCCTCGACGTCGGCCACAACCTCGTATTGCGTGCGGCCGGGGCGGGCAACCTCCATGAAGTAGTCGTAGCCGTCGTCGGCGAGGGCTGCTGCGCGGCGGATCGCTTCGATCTCACCAGGCATCTTGACGAGGAACAGGCGCTCGATCAGCGGCCCGGCGTCATCGAGGCGGAGATTTCGCTCGCGCTCGGCCGTGGCGAGCCAGGCCGGCATAATGTGGCGCGGCATGACCGCCACCTTCCGGTTGGCGATAGCCTCGATTTCAGCGCCGACCACCTGCGCGATGTCGCGCGCGAAGTGAGCCTCGGTCGCCTTCGCCTCGACTTGCGCACGGTCCAATTCGGCAACGCTCTCGAGCCACAGGCGGCATCGGCCATCGGAAGTAAGGATCGCAACGCCGTTGCCTTCGAGAATGCCGAAGTCGGCAACATAGCGCAGATAGGCCTCCTGCCAGGAGGTGCCGCAGACGACGACGGCGTCGAGGCCATCGCGGCGCATGGCTTCCAGAAGACGCGCGCGCCGTTCGGCGGCAAGGTTGCTCATGGTAGAGACGCTCCAAATTCGGCCAGACGCGAGGGGATCTCCGACCGCCCATGCCGGGGAGCGAAACGCCGGGGGCCTCCGACCGGGCCATCGTCGATAGGAAATGACGAAGGGAAAACACGTTGCTGTCTCGCCGCGGCTTTGGCAAGCTCCGGCTCGTAGCCCGCCGACGTCCCGGCGGACAGATCATAACGGTTCGTCAACCATCCCCATGTCATCCGTGCACCCAACGATCCGCAACGCCGATGTCGTCGAGACGCCGTGCGTGGCGGTCTGCGAAATCGACGATGCGAGCGGCCTATGCAGAGGCTGCCACCGCAGTCTTGCCGAGATCGCCACATGGGGAGCAATGTCGTCAGCGGAAAGGCAGCGCATCATTCGCGGTCTGCCGGAGCGTGGCGGCGGGGAGAGCAGGAAGGTGGGCGCGGGATGAGTTGGCTTCCGCTGATCGCGCTGGTCGTGGGTGGCATAGCGCTGGTGTTCCGCCAGGAAGGGCAAACCCTGCTCGGCCTGGAGGAGGGTGAATTCGCCACCCTGTTGATCTCGGTCACCCTGCTCGCCTTCATCGGCACCTCCGTCCTGGCCGGATACCGCGGCGGTTTTGGACGTCTCGCGCGGTACTTTGGCATCTGGGCGCTCGTCGCGGTCGGCCTCGTGGGCGGCTACAGCTACAAGTCCGAAATGGCCGGGATCGCCAATCGTATCACCAGCGAGTTGATGCCTCCGGGAGAGCCGCTGAGTGTCGAGCCCCGCCAGACCGGAGAGCTGGCCGTTCGCATCCGCCGTCGCGGCGACGGGCATTTCGTAGCCCGGGTGACGATCGGCACCCGCAATGTGAACGCGCTGATCGATACGGGTGCGTCAACCGTCGTCCTCAGGGCGCCAGACGCGAAGGCCCTCGGCCTCGATATCGAGCGGCTGTCCTATACGGTGCCCGTTCAGACGGCCAACGGGCTCGCCTACGCTGCCGCCGTGCGCCTGGGCAAGGTCGGCATCGGACCGATCGTCGTGGACGGCGTCGATGCGCTCGTGGCAAGGCCCGGTGCGCTCAAGGAAAGCCTGCTGGGTATTAGTTTCTTAAGGCGCCTCAAGTCATATGAGTTCTCAGGAGATTTCCTCACACTGAGGGGCGGTTGACGTCTGGCCTGGAGGCACGGGCGACGCCGCGTTCGCGCCGCGTGGAGTTCCGGGATGATGCGTTCCTCTACGGCCAGCAATGCCGCCAGCATCATCGGCGGCTGGGTCTTCGCCGGTGTCTGCGTGATCGGCTCGATCATTTATTTCGAGGATCTCAGGGCGGTCGGCCGCTGGGCCTTCGGCGTGCCGCACCCGGATATGCAGGTCGCGAGCGCAGCTTCCCCAGACCGCGCCGAGGTTGGCGAAGCTCGCAAGTCACAGACGGCTTCCTCAGGCGGCAACCTGGTGGAACTGCGCGGCGACAGGCTCGGCCATTTCACGACCGCAGCGCAGATCAACGGCAGTTCGATCGACGTGATGGTCGATACCGGCGCCTCGATCGTCGCGCTGACCTGGGAGGACGCAGAGCGGGCCGGCATCTACGTGCGACCATCCGACTTCACACACCGGGTCAACACAGCCAACGGCCTGGCCAAAGTCGCGCCCGTGACGATCGACCAGATCACGACCGGCAACATCACCGTGCGGGACGTGAGGGCGGCCGTATCGGAGCCCGGCAAGCTCAGCGGCACCTTGCTCGGCATGACCTTCCTCGGCCGGCTCACCCGGGCAGAGCTGCGGCGGGGCACGCTCATCCTCGAGGAATAGGGGAACGACTGAGCGACTGGGGTGTGGCTTGCCTCTCATCGCCTGCAATCTGTGGGCGGATTGAAAATGTCAAGCATTGCACTCCGGTTGCATTCCAACCGAAGGTTCATTTGCCATTCAAGGGTAACCGGGTAGAACTCAACGCAATTCCCATTTTGCTGCCGCCGTGCAGCCAACCAGGTGTGATCCGATGCTGCCCATCCCGCGCGCCGACCTCAAGCCGAACACGGCCGATTTCGAGCGCATCCCGCTCGTCAAGCCGACCGGCTTCCGCGAGTACGACGCACGCTGGCTGTTTCCCGAAGAGATCAATCTGATGGGGCTCAACGCCGTCGGGCTCGGCCTCGCCCGGCTGTTCGACGAGCGCGGGGTGAAGAAGCGCATCGTCGTCGGCCATGATTTCCGCTGGTACTCCGGCAGCGTGAAGCAGGCGCTGATGACGGGGCTGCTCGCCGGCGGCTTCGAGGTGCATGACATCGGCCTCGCGCTGTCGCCGATGGCCTACTACGCCCAGTTCGCACTCGAGGTCGAAGGCGTGGCGATGGTGACGGCCAGCCACAACGACAACGGCTGGACCGGCATCAAGATGGGCCTCGACAGGCCGCTGACCTTCGGGCCCGACGACATGAGCGCGCTGAAGGAGATCGTGCTCGCGGGCAAGTACGCGACGCAACCCGGCGGCAGCTATCGCTTCGTGGCGGACATCGGCCAGCGCTACATGGACGACCTCGTCAATCGTCCGAAGCTGAAGCATCCCCTCAAGGTGATCGCGGCGTGCGGCAACGGCACGGCGGGCGCGTTCGCGCCGCAGGTGCTGGAACGGCTTGGCTGCGAGGTGGTTCGCCTCGACTGCGAGCTCGACCATTCCTTCCCGCGCTACAATCCGAACCCGGAAGACATGAAGATGCTGCACGCCATCGCGGAAGCGGTGGTCAAGCACAAGGCCGACGCCGGCCTCGGCTTCGACGGCGACAGCGACCGCTGCGGCGTCGTCGACAACGAGGGCCACGAGATCTTCGCCGACAAGGTCGGCGTGATGCTGGCGCGCGATCTCTCAGCGATCCACAAGAACGCGGTGTTCGTCGCGGACGTGAAGTCGACGGGCCTGTTCATCACCGATCCGGTGCTGATCGAGCGTGGGGCAACCACGCTCTACTGGAAGACCGGCCACTCCTACATGAAGCGCTACACCAACGAGAAAAAGGCGCTCGCCGGGTTCGAGAAGTCGGGCCACTTCTTCTTCCGGCCGCCGCTGGGGCGCGGCTACGACGACGGGCTCGTCTCGGCAATCGCGGTATGCGACATGCTCGACCGGGCGCACGGCAAGTCGCTAGCCGACCTGCAACGCGAGCTGCCGAAGACGTGGCAGTCGCCGACGATGTCGCCCCATTGCGGCGACGAGGTGAAGTACGGCGTCGTCGACAAGGTGATCGCCGGGTACAAGGCACGCGCGGCGGCCGGCGAGAAGATCGCCGGGCAGAAGGTGCGCGACCTGATCGACGTCAACGGCATCCGCGTGGTGCTGGAGGACGGCACGTGGGGGCTCGTGCGCGCGTCGTCGAACAAGCCGGAGCTGGTGGTGGTCGTGGAGAGCCCGGTTTCCGAGGCCAACATGCGCGCGATCTTCGCGGACATCGACGCGACGCTGTCGAAGTTCCCCGAGGTGGGCGAGTACAATCAGAAGATCTGAGGGCGGGGCGTGGGCAGAATACCCGTCCTCAGACTTCCGATATGCGCGGGAAGTCCAGGACGCGCTGATTGACTTCCCGGCCACCCAAGGCGAGAAACCGGCCAAACTTCCATCCCATCAAGCCGAACGAGGGACCGCGCATGGCCGCAACCGAGCTCAAAGCCGCAGTCGAAGCCGCCTGGGAGGCGCGCGACAAGATCAACGCCCAGACGCAGGGCGAGCAGCGGAGCGCCGTGGACGCCGCGCTGGCCGCGCTCGACAAGGGCACGCTGCGGGTCGCGGAGAAGAAGGGCGGCGAGTGGGTCGTCAACGAGTGGCTCAAGAAGGCCGTGCTGCTCTCGTTCCGGCTCAACGACAACTGGGCGCATCAGCTGACCCACATGGAGAACGTCGCCAAGAAGCCGTTCTCGGTCGGCTGGGACAAGGTTCCGTTGAAGTTCGCGGCGTGGGGCGCGCCGGAGTTCAAGGCCGCTGGCTTCCGCGCCGTGCCGGGCGCTGTCGTGCGCCAAGGCGCCTTTATCGGGTCCAACGTCGTGCTGATGCCCTCGTTCGTGAACATCGGCGCCTATGTCGACACGGGCACCATGGTCGACACCTGGGCCACCGTCGGCTCGTGCGCGCAGATCGGCAAGAATTGCCACATCTCGGGCGGCGCCGGCATCGGCGGCGTGCTCGAGCCGCTGCAGGCGAACCCGGTCGTGATCGAGGACCACTGCTTCATCGGCGCCCGCTCCGAGGTCGCGGAGGGCGTGATCGTGGGCGAGGGCAGCGTGCTGTCGATGGGCGTCTACCTGGGCGCCTCCACGCGAATCATCGACCGGGCGAGCGGCAAGGTGCATATTGGACGTGTGCCGCCTTACTCGGTGGTGGTGCCCGGCTCAGCGCCAGGCGCCAGCGGCGGGCCGGCGCTCTATTGCGCGGTGATCGTGAAGACGGTCGATGCGCAGACGCGCGCCAAGACGGGCATCAACGAGCTGTTGCGAGACTGACGGAGGAAGCCCCATGGGACGGTCGCTCTGGATCCTGTTCGGGACGAGCGGCCGCATCGGGCGGCTGCCGTTCGCCATTGGTCTCGTCGCGTCCGTCGCGCTGTTCTGGCTCGGCGTTCGCGGCTCGCTCGCGGCGCTGCCGTGGATGGCGGAGGTCCTGGCGCCGCATGGCATCAACGCCGGCTTCGCGCTCAACGCGATCTGGCTGACGCTCGGGATGCTGCTCGTGTGGGCGCTGATCGCGCTGGGGGCCAAGCGGCTACGGGACCGCAATCGCTCGCCTTGGTGGATCGTCGTCGTGGTGCTTCCCCTCGCCGCGCTGGTGCTCGCCAACGACGCGATCTTTCTCGTGAGCCGCAGCTTCTCAGTGCCGAAGTGGCTGCAATGGGTACTGCTGGCCGATTCCGGTCTGATCGGGCTTTGGGTGCTGCTCGAAGGACTGCTCGGCCCGTCGCGTCAGCCGACCATCACGCTTGAGCCGCCGCCCGAGCCCGGTCGAAAAGGGCTGCGGGAGCGGCTGGAACGCAGCGCAGAAGCTGCCGCTGCGCCGGCGCCCCGGAATCCGAACGGGAGTTCGGACTAGCCTGCGCCGACCAGCTCGCGAATCCTGATGGCGCTGGCGTCGGGGCTCGTCAGGACGCGGGCGGCGAGTTCGGCTGGCATCACCGAACGGGCAGGCGCCATCGACATCTGGCCGAGGACGATCGCGTCCCAGCTTTCGCCATGCGCGGCGGCTGCCTCCGCAATCAGGCGGTCGTGCTCGGCTGCGCGCCCCGCATTGTTGGCGGCCTGCGCATTCTCTACCCATACCTCCCCGATCTCGGGCGACGCGCCTGCCGCTTTCGCCGCATGTTCCAAGTTGCGCCGGATGACGGGCATGGCGCGCTTCGCGGTCGCTAGCAACAGGATGCGCTGGCCTTGTTTCACTGCGAGGTCCGACATCGCCTCGTCGGCCTTGAGCAACGGCACCTCGATGCCAGCCCGCGCTGCCTCCACGGCCGGCCCGAACGTCGAGCCCGTAAACACGATGCCCTTCGCACCGGAGAGCACACAGTGGCGGAACAGACTTGCCAGCCGCGGCACTATGTTGTCGGGCAGCGAGCCGTCGGCGCCGGCGTCGGCGTAGAGCCCTTCGTCGAGGAGGCGGATCGTTTCGGCCTGGGGCCACAGACGCTGGAACGCCTCCTCGCAGGGCGCCACAGAGAAGCGGTATGCATGGAGCAGATAGATACGGGGATTCATCAGGCAGGCTCCAGCTGAACGGATTTTTCGACCGAACGGGCCAATTGCCGCCAGTTTGTGCGGTCACTCGTGGACGCGCAAGCTTGCTTGCGGAAATCGCCGCCGGACACTACGACGGGCCTCCCTCTCATCTCAACGAGTGCCGCACTGCATGAATACCACCATACCCCATTCCGGCATCGCTGCGGTCGACCGCTATATCGTAGACGGCTACGCGTCGGTTCCTGGGATGTCCTCGCACTTCGCCGCCGCCATTACGTGCGGGCTGATGCGAATCCAAACGGCCGCCGGCGTGACCGGCCCCGTCGTAGAGGTTGGCGCGTTCGAAGGCCGCTTCCTGATTGCGCTCGCCAAGTCGCTGGCACCGGGCGAGATCGTGCTAGGCATCGATCTGTTCGACTGGCCCAACCCGGAAGTCGAAGGTCGCTGCATCGCCAATTGCGCCCGCCACGGCGTTCTGGAAGAGGCGCGCATCATCTGGAAGACCGACAGCCGCAAGCTCACGCCGGAGGCTCTGCTCGCCAAGCTCGGCGGCCGGCGCCCGCGCCTGCAGCACATCGACGGCGAGCATTCGCGTGAGGCGTTGTCCAACGACCTCGAGCTGGCCACCGCTGTGATGTCCGATGCCGGCCTCATCGTGCTCGACGACATGCTGCATCCCGGTTACCCGACCCTGATGGTGGCCGTGCACGCGTATCTCGAACGTCACGCGGAAATGTGCGTCCTCGCCATCATCGACCGCGAGACTATCGTCGCTGCAACCAAGTTCGTTTTGTGCCGGAAAGAGTGGTTCAAGCGCTACGAGGACGCACTGCTGGCCGACTACAAGGACAATGTGTGGCCGCTCGGTGCAGACTTCGAGCCGCACTGGTGCCTCGTGCTGTCGCTGGACACGCGGCTTGCCGCGATCACATGATTCCGGCCCACCGAAAGTTTGACTTCCGTTGTCCTGTGGTGGGCCGGTATCAACTTTTGCTTGCGCGCAGCCGCCACACCAACCCTGCGCGCGGGATACCTCCCAGCTCAGGTTCGACCCGTGGTCGAACCTGAGCTGGGAGGTATTATCCATTCGTCGCACGAACGGAGCCATGGCATGACTGCCCGTTACGATCCGCTCAAGCGAGAGGACCTGAGGCCCGAGCATCAGGCCGTGTGGGACGGCATCGCGAGGCCGCGCAAGGGAGCGGTGCCCGCGCCGTTCCAGGTGCTGCTCGGCAGTCCTGAGCTGTGCAAGCTGACCGGTGAGCTCGGTGCGTTCTGCCGTTATCGTACAGGGCTGCCGCCTCGGCTTTCCGAGCTCGTGGTGCTGTGCGTCGCGCGGCACTGGAACTGCGAATACGAGTTCACCGTTCACACCGTCGAAGCGCGCAAGGCTGGCGTGCCCGAGCACGAGATCGCGGCGCTAGCCCAGGGCCGGCGGCCCGCGTTCGAGGATGCCGACGCCGACCTCGTCCATCGCTTCACGACGGAGCTGCTGGAGCGACGCGACGTGTCGGACAAGACCTACGACGACGCGCTCGCCCAGTTCGGCCGGCAGACGACCGTCGAGATGAGCGGCATCGTCGGCTATTACACGCACCTGGCGTTGATCATGCTGGCGCACCGCGTGCCGGGCAACGCGGAATGAGCACTGACGAATAGACCGGCGCAGCTCCCAGCTGCGCCGGTCGACGCTGAGGCGGCTCAGGCTTTCGATGCGCCGCGCAAGGCTTTACCTAGGTTCACCAAGTGGCGCAGCGCATCCTGGTTGTCGCGATCGGTCAGAAGCTTAAAGATGCCGCCGATGCCGCCGCCCGCTGGATCCTGCCGCGCCGTGGTGGCATCGGCTTTCTCCAGCGCGGCGAGCAGCTTCTCGACCTGTCCAAGCCGGTCGACGAGCGCGGGCAGGGTGTCGGCCAGCCGGTCGAGACTGCCAGTGTCCTGCATACGCTCGAGGATCGACACGAGCTTGCCCGCACCGCCCCGATTGAAGCGATCGAGCGTTACGAGCCCATCACCGACCGTCTCGGAAAGACGGCCGATCATGTCGTCGGTCAATGCGTCCTCGGCGGAGCCGTAGACGCGCGCCAACCGCACGAGGCGGTCGAGGTCGCCGTTGTCGACGAGCGACGTCAGCGCCGGCAGCGCGCGTGCCAAGCCGGCACGATTGACCTGGTCGATCAGGTCCATCCCGTCGGCCGCAGTCTGAGCTATCCGGCTCACCATGTCGTCGGTGAGCGCGTCGTTGGCGGCCTTGACCAGATGCTCGAGCTGGTCGGCGCCATTTGTGCTGGTTGTCATCGATACCCCCTAGAGAAGCCCGCGGGCCGAGGTCCAGTAGAGCTTGTTATAGGACATCTTGAACCAGTGGACGGCCTTCGTCGGCGGCTTGGGGTCGGGCGGGTTGTTGTAATCGAACATCGCGTAGGTCGCGCGGTCCTGACCGGCCTCGATGAAGCAGAACACCTTGCCGTCGTAGTCGCGGACCGGCGAGCCGATCTTGATCATCGCAGCGATGTTCTCGCCCAGCGCCTCGGCCTCGAAGTGCGCGGTGGAGCCGGCCTTCGAGATCGGCAGGTTGGTCGTGTCGCCGAGCACGAACACGTTCTCCTTGCCTTCCATGTTCAAGCGGTGGCGATGGGTCGGGATGAAGCCACGTGTGCCAAGGCCGTTCTTCTCGATCACCTCCATGCCGCGATGGGCTGGGATGGTGATGAGCATGTCGTAGGCAGCCTCTGTGCCTTCCTCGGAGTGGACGATGCGCTTGGCGCCATCGACCTCCTTCATATTGAAGAGCGTCTCGGTGGTGATGCCGAGCCGCTCCATCTCCGGCGCGGCCCATTTCGCAACGTTCTCGAGGGAATGCACGCGGCCGATCGGATAGGTATAGTGCAGCTGGACCTTGTCGGAGAGCCCACGCTGCTTGAAGTAGTCGTGCAGCATGAACGTGATCTCGAGCGGCGCCATCGGGCACTTGTGCGGCACGCCGACCGCGATGACGACGCGCCCGCCCTTGAAGTCCTGCAGCGCCTTGAACATCTTCAGTGCGTCAGCTTCGGTGTAGAACTGCAGCGCGTTCTCGGCGAGGCCGGGAATGTCCTCTGCGCAGGCGCGCGAGCCCGTGGCGATGACGATGGTGTCGTAGCCGATCGTGCGGCCGCTCTTGGTGACGACCTGGTTCTGGTCGAGCATGAACTTCTCGACGGGATCGACGTGGAATTCGATCGACGGCTCGAGCAGGCTGCGCTGGTCGCGATAAAGCTCGTCGGGCATCATCCGGCCGACCGCCAAATAGAGAAGGCCCGGCTGGTACATATGGCGATCGGACGCGGAGAGCATCGTGATCTTCGCCTTGCCGGATTTCAGCTCCGACGCCAGCCTGCGCGCCAGATTGTTGGCGAGGATGGTGCCGCCCATGCCTCCGCCCACGATCAGAATTTTCATCGTCACCTCCCAGGTGGAAATTATCGCCAGCCGCGAACGAGCTGGTCGAAGCCTACTTCATTTTACGGACGACGACGTGCCAAATGCCGGCTTCCTCGGTCGTGCCGACATACTCGTGCTTCACCTTGTTAATCCACTCCGGAATGTCCGTCGCGGACCCCTTGTCGGTCGAAAGCACCTCGAGCTCGTCTCCGACCTCGATCGTTTTCATCGCCGCTATCAGCTCCATCAGTGGACCTGGGCAGAAGCTGCCACGCGCGTCGACGATCTTGCGATCTGCCATCTTTCGTCTTCCTTCAGAATGTCAGGATCTGGCCGCCGCGAGCGTCGTCCAGGAACTTCGTGAGGCCGAGCGGCTCGGCAACGAAAGTCTCGAGGTCGTCCTTGCCGAGCCCCGTGACGTCGACGGCCATCGAGCACGGGTGGATCTTCGCATCGCCCAGCTCGACCGCGCTCTCGAACAGCATCATGAACTCCGGCGCCTTCCTGGACACCAGGAGATTACCGAACTCGCCTTCGCTGGGAGCGTTCCTGTCGGCACCCTTCCTGAAGAAGGCCAGCGCGTTCATCGACAGGAAGACCGTCACGCGCGTGCCGCTGACCGCGGCAACCGAGGCGACCATCGAAGCCATCTGCAGTTTCTCGCGGGTGCCCGATGTGACGATGATGCTGACTTGGTCGCTCATCAACTATTCCTTCGATCGTACTTCGTTGCACGCCGCATCGCCCGCCAAGCGTGCAACGCTAGTTACCCGGTCTGCCAGGATCGAGCACCAACCAGGCAAATTGAGTTTGCGCCACGATACGCCTCGACCGGAAGCAGGCAAACCCCAAAGGGTTGCACTCGAGGCCCCGCGACGACCGCGCTCGACTGTCCAAAGATGGCATAGCCTGCGGATAAGATCGAGTGCGACAGAGCGAACCGGTCAACCCACGTAGTCACGGCGCCAAACTGAAACGTCGGTTCATTTTTTTCGCGCTGCCTCGATCGCCGGCACGATCCTCATCTCCAGCATCTGCGGCGTGATGGGACCGACATGCTTCATCGCGATGCGGCCCGCCCCGTCCACCACGAATGTCTCCGGCATGCCGTAGACGCCCCATTCGAGCGCTGCCCTGCCGCTGTCGTCCACGCCGACTGCCGCGTAGGGATTGCCGTAGCGCCCCAGGAAGCGCCGTCCGCCAGGATCGGGATCCTTGTAGTTGATGCCGACGATGCGCACCCCGGTGCGTGCGCGAAGCTCCAGCAATTGCGGATGCTCCTGCACGCACGGGACGCACCAGGATGCGAAGAAGTTGACGACGGTGGGCTCGCCGCGGCGCAAATCGGCAGTCGTAAAGCCCGGCACGGCTGCTCCGCCTTCGCGCAGGCCGGCCAGAGCGGGCAAGGTCATCTCCGGCGCGGGCTTGCCGATCAGCGCGGACGGCAGCTTGGAGGGATCGCCCGAGCGCAGCGCGAAGGCGAACATTGCCGCGATGGCGAAGAAGATGGCAAAGGGCAGCAGCGCTAGGCCGCGCCTGCGGGATGGCTCCGGCGCTCTGCCGGTGTCGCGATCAGCGCTCATCGTGGCTCACTCCCGCTGCTCCGAGACGACCGGCCCCGAGGACCGTCGCCGCACACCGCGCGCCTCGAGCTCGGCCAGCTTGCGGGCGTGGCGCCGGCCATCGAGGAACAGCCATGCGAGCAGGCCGGCGATCGCGAGCACGGTGACGAGGTAAGAGAGCCAGATGAAGGTCGCGTGAGGGCCGAGATTCATCGGTGCGCCCCTCAGATGCCTGCGGCCGGGGCGGGCACACGGCCCGACGCGCGCTCGATCTCGGCCATCGTCAACGCCTTCACCCGGCGGCGCATGATCTCGTTGCGCATGGCCTTCATGTGCATGGCGATGAACAGGACGGTAAAGCCAGCGGCCATCACGAGCAGCGGCACCAGGATCGAGGAATGGATCGCCGCGCCGCCAAGACGCATCACGCTGGCAGGCTGGTGCAGCGTGTTCCACCAATCCACGGAGAACTTGATCACCGGCAGGATCCCTACACCGACGAGGGCTAGAATGGCGGTGAGCTTGGCGGCCAGCGTCTCCTCCTCGATCGAGGAACGCAGCGCCATCAGGCCGAGATAGAGAAAGAACAGGATGAGTACGGAGGTGAGCCGGGCGTCCCAAACCCAGTAGGTGCCCCACATCGGCTTGCCCCACAGCGATCCGGTGATGAGCGCAAGCGCGGTGAACATGGCGCCCAGGGGGGCTGCCGCCTTGGCCGAGACATCGGCGAGTGGGTGCCGGAAGACGAGCAGCCCGAAGCTCGAGATCGCAACCAGAAGATAGCCGCCCATCGCGAGCCAGGCCGCGGGCACGTGGATGAACATGATCTTGACCGTGTGCCCCTGCTGGTAGTCAGGGGGCGCGCGGAAAAACGTGAGGAACAAGCCATAGGCGATCAGCACGGCCGCAAGGCCCCACACCCACGGCAACAGCCGCCCGGAGAGCGCCATGAAGCGCGTCGGGTTGGCGAGCCGCTGGGTGATCGTCTGGGTGGTCATGGCCGCTGATCTAGGGCTTCCCAGGGGCGAGCGCAATGTTCGTTCGCGTCACACAGGCTCTGTTCAAGCCGGCGCTCGTAATGCTGGCCGGCCAATGCCGGCAATGGCGTGTCGAGACGACCGGTATGGAGCACGACCGGCATCACGCCCCGGTCTCGCCCTTGAGACCGGCGGCGGCGATGCCGGCCAGCGCACAGGCCTCGTCGTTGTCGGAGGTGTCGCCGGAGATACCGACGGCGCCGGCGATATTGCCCGCCGTGTCCTTGATCAGCACGCCGCCGGGCACGGCGATCAGGCCGCCGAACAGGTTGTCGCAGGCGACCATGAACTGCGGGTTGTCCTTGGCGCGGGATTGCAGGGCGCGTGAGCCGAGCCCCATCATGACGCAGCCGTTCGCCTTACCGAAGGCGACCTTGGCGCGGCCGACGCTGGTATTGTCCTCGGCCGCGACGGCGCGCATGGCCCCGCGCTCGTCGAGCACCACGATGGCCATCGGCTTCATGTTGGCCTTGCGGGCGTGCGCGAGGCCGACGCTGACGATCGTCTGGGCCTGCTCGAGCGTCATGGGCATGGTGGTGGGCTCCATCGAAAATTGTATCGGGCTCGTTGCCTTCCAAACCGGGGCCGACACCGGCCCACATAAGGATTGGTTCGAGTGTCGAGGCGGTGGACCGGTATCAGCTTTTGCTGGCGCGCAACCGCCACACCAACCCTGCACACGGGATAGCTCCCAGCTCAGGTTCGACCAAGGGTCCAACCTTCGGTTGCTCGGTATGACACCCGAATGCCGCGGCAATTCCGCAGGAGCTTATTGCCACAGCTCCTGCTGGTCCGCATCCCCAAAACGCAAACGGCGCGGACCCGAAGATCCGCGCCGAAAATCATCGTACTCCTCGAGCCGTCGGGCCAGTAGGACCCGACGACACGAGCGGTACTACTTGTCGCCGTCCTCGCGCTTCTTGATGGCGGCCTTGAAGATGTCGCCCAGCGACGCGCCGGCATCTGTCGAGCCGTACTGCGCCACGGCCTGCTTCTCCTCGGCGATCTCGAGCTGCTTGATCGAGACGCCGATCCTGCGCGCCGCCTTGTCGACGGTGAGGACAGCCGCATCGACCTTCTGACCGACAGAAAATCGCTCCGGACGCTGCTCGGAACGTTCGCGCGAGAGATCGGCGCGCTTGATGTAGGTGGTGATGTCGGAGCCGATGATCTTGGCCTCTATGCCGCCGTCCTCGACCTTGGTGACCTCGCAGGTGACCGCATCGCCCTTCTTGTACTTGGCAAGAACGTCGGCCGGGTCGCCGCCGAGCTGCTTGATGCCGAGCGAGATGCGCTCCTT
Source organism: Devosia equisanguinis (assembly GCA_945862355.1). Taxonomy (GTDB): domain Bacteria; phylum Pseudomonadota; class Alphaproteobacteria; order Rhizobiales; family Hyphomicrobiaceae; genus CAMDPA01. The sequence goes on from CAMAYR010000003.1 coordinate 32,633, forward strand.
GCTGGCGTCCACGTCGAGCACCACGGCCTTGACCGTGTCGCCCTTCTTGAACTCCTTGATCACATCGTCGCCGGCACGGTTCCAGTCGAGGTCCGAGAGATGCACCATGCCGTCGATGCCAGAATCCAGCCCGACGAACAGTCCGAACTCGGTGATGTTGCGGATCGGCCCCTCGATGATCGTTCCCTTGGGGTGAATCGTGAGGAAGTTGTCCCACGGGTTGTCCTGGGTCTGCTTCAGGCCCAGCGAGATGCGGCGCTTGTTGGGGTCGACCTCGAGGATCTGGACCTCCACCTGCTGGCTCGTCGAGACGATCTTGCCGGGGTGGATGTTCTTCTTGGTCCAGCTCATCTCGGAGACGTGGATCAGGCCCTCGACGCCCGGCTCCAGCTCGACGAACGCGCCATAGTCGGCAATGTTCGTGACCGTGCCCTTGAAACGCGCGCTGACCGGGTACTTGGCCTCGATGGAAAGCCACGGATCGGCCTGCAGCTGCTTCATGCCGAGGCTGATCCGCTGCGTCTCGGGGTTGATGCGGATGATACGCACCTTGACCGTGTCGCCGACGTTGACGATCTCGCTTGGATGGCTGACGCGGCGCCACGCCATATCGGTGACGTGGAGCAGGCCGTCGATGCCGCCGAGGTCGATGAACGCACCGTAATCGGTGATGTTCTTGACCACGCCCTCGATCTCCTGGCCCTCCTCGAGGCGGGCGACGATGTCGGCGCGCTGCTCGGCACGGGTCTCCTCGAGCACGGAGCGGCGCGACACGACGATATTGCCGCGTCGGCGGTCCATCTTGAGGATCTGGAACGGCTGGGGCTGATGCATCAGCGGGCCGATGTCGCGGACCGGGCGGATGTCGACCTGGCTGCCGGGCAGGAACGCCACCGCGCCATCGAGATCGACGGTGAAGCCGCCCTTGACCTTGTTGAAGATGACGCCAGAGACCTTCTCGCCGGCCTCGAACTGCCGCTCGAGACGCGTCCAGCTCTCCTCGCGCTTCGCCTTCTCGCGCGACAGGACGGCCTCGCCGAGCGCGTTCTCGACGCGCTCGAGGTAAACCTCGACCTCGTCGCCGGGCTTGAGGTCAGCCGGCTTGCCGGCCACTGCGAACTCGCGCAGGGGGACGCGGCCTTCCATCTTGAGGCCGACGTCCACCACCGCGAAGTCCTTGTCGATCGCAACAACCTTGCCGCGAACGACATTGCCCTCATAGGCGATGTCCTCCGGCAGGGCCTCGTTCAGCATGGCGGTGAACTCGTCCATGCTCGGCTTCGACATCGAGCTGGTATCAGGCGTGCTCATTCAGTCTCCGTATGTGTGTAGCCCCGGCGATGGCGCGCGCGCCGGCCGTGGGGCATGGGTTTACATCTCAGGTTCGGAGGCGAGGAGCGGGGCGGGCCCAAGGGCGGCCGATGGCTGGTTCCGCGCGCTGGCGAAACTCGACAACAGCATGTGCCGGACCGGGAGGTCCGCTCGTCGGTCGATCTTTGTCGAGCGCGCTCAGAGGGCTGTTGCCCATCCAACTGGTTTCAGGCGTTACCCCGTAAGGGTCCGCCCGATTGGCCGATCTTCCTCTTGACCGGTCCGACCGCAGTCTCGAATGCCGCGCCTATAGCGCAGATGTCGTCGATGAGCAACCTGTGTCGCGCGTCGGCTTTACACGTCGGTATCGGGTGCCCGAGCCACAAGGTGCCTAACGGGCTGCGCTGGCGCCTCTGCCTCAGGCGCCGCGGGCGTGCCGCGCCTCTCTGATGTGCCGAATAAACGTCTCGGCCATCGCTTTCGGCTCGCTGGCCTCGGTGATCGGCCGACCGATCACGAGAAAGTCCGCTCCAGCCGAAATCGCCCTGTCGGGCGTCATGATACGGGACTGATCGTCTGCGCTACCGCCGGCAAGGCGGATGCCCGGCGTCACGATCAGAAAGTCGGGGCTGGTCGCCGCGCGAATGCTCTCCGCCTCATGCCCAGAAGCGATGACGCCGTCGAAACCGCTCTCATAGGCGAGCCTGGCGCGATGCAGCACGAGCTCGGCAGGCGTCATCATCGAGCCCTGCTGGCGCAGGTCGTCGGTCGTCAGGTTGGTGAGCACCGTTACCGCGAGCAGCTTCATAGGCCGGTCGCCACGCCCCGTCGCCGCGGCCCGCAACGTCTTGACGTCGGTGCCGTGGACCGTCAGGAAGCTGACGCCGAGTTCGGCCGCGTTGGAGACCGCCCGTTCGACCGTATTACCGATGTCGAGCAGCTTCATGTCGAGGAACACGCGCTTGCGCATGTGCCGCAATTCCTGCGCGAACTGCAACCCGCCGACGAACAGCAGCTCAAGGCCGACCTTATAGAAGCTGACCCTGTCTTCGAGCGTCTGGACCAGGCTGCGCGCTGCTTCCAGCGTCGGCATGTCGAGCGCTACGATGAGGCGATCACGCGCCGAGGTGTAGGTCATAGGGTTTTCCCTGGCACGCAGTGGATGGGCAAGCATAGTCCACTTCGGATGGGCAAGGGAGGGGAACAGTTTGGAAACACGAATTGTGCCGAGCAGGCGGCCTCCGCGATCTAGAGACGCTGCCCGCGCGTAGATCCAGTTGTGGGTGATGTCCCTGCCCCATTGAAAGCGCCCCGTTTTGGCGGCATGAGAGCAGACTACGGAGGTGTGCGCGGCCCGATGAACAGCGCGGCGAAACTGACCGGTACGGCGGGGGATTTTCCGGCCGTGGACCTCGACGACATGGCGCTGCCGCCGCGAGCGCCTGTGATCACGCGTGCCGATATCGTCTGCCTCACCTTAGCCGCCGTGCTGCACGTGGCGGTGCTCACCGCATTCCTTACGCCGGAGCGCAGGCTCGGCATCGGCGGCCTCGACACCAACTCGATCGGCGTCGACATAGTTACGTTGGCGCCTGCCCTTGAAGCTCGCTCGACCGCCCTGGAACGTCGTGCGGCCGCCGACCGGCAGATCGCGGCGCAGGACGGCTATCGGGAGCCGGTCGAGGAGCAGGTTGCGGCGCCCGACAGTCGACGCGAGGACGCTGAGGAGCCCGACCGCGCAGCCGCCCCGCCGGCCGATCTCCTCGTGCCGGACTGGACGGAGCCGCAGCGTCCACCCGAGGCCCCGGCCATCGAGCCACTGATCGCACGCTACCGTGGCGACGGCACCGCGCCGGAGATGCCCGAGCAGGAAAGCCCCAAGCCCGAGGAGCGGCCGAGATCGTCTCTCGCTTCGCTTTCCGCCGTCGAGGTGCTCGCCCGATTCCGGGGCGGGGCGGCCGCGCGCGGACGAGAACCTGCGGATATGCAGTCCGTCGTGATGCCGGCGGCGCGCGCCGGGCTGCGCAACGCCTACCAGATCGAATTGTTCAAGGCGCTGCTGGCCAGTCAGCCGACGAGGCCGCCTGGTGCACGAGGCGAGGTTAAGGTCCAATTCCTCGTGTCGTCGTCTGGCGCCATCAGCGAGGTCACGATAATCCGCTCGAGCGGCGACCGCCGCCTCGACGATGCAGTCGTTGCCGCAGTCCGTGTAGCCCGCGCAACACCGCCACCGGCAGGGCTCGACGAAAGCTCGCTCCGTTTCGACGTGCCCTACACTTTCAACTAGCCCCCCACCAAGCAGCCCCGCCCCCTCGAGTAACCGTCTCGATGACACAGACCTCGATACCCCGACTTTCCCGTCCGCTCGACCTCATCGGGCCGCGCTATGACGTGGTCGTAGTCGGCTCGGGCTACGGGGGCGGTGTCGCGGCGGCCCGGCTCGCCCGCGCGGGCAATCGGGTCTGCGTGCTGGAGCGTGGCCGTGAAGTTGCGACCGGCGAGTTTCCGAGCCGCTTTCCCGACATGCGCAAGGAATTCCGCGTGACCGGCGGTCTCGTGCCGACCGGGCCGGAAAGCGCGCTGTTCGACGTGCGGATCGGCCAGGACATGCATGTCGTCGTCGGCAATGGGCTAGGTGGTGGCTCGCTGGTCAACGCCGGCGTTGCTTTGCGGCCCGATCCGCGCGTGCTCACCGATCCAATGTGGCCGGGCCAATTGCGCCAGGACGGCCTGCTGGAGGAAGGCTGGCGGCGGGCCGCGCGTTGGCTGCGTCCGACGGCGGACCCGAACGCCGCGCACATGCCGAAATTCCGCGCTCTCGCGGCGGCAAGCGTTGCGGTGGGCCGGGCTCCGATCGCGCCGCCGGTCGCCGTCAGCTTCGCCGACACCGTGAACCCGGCCGGCATCGCGCAGCCGGCCTGCACACGATGCGGGGATTGCTGCGCGGGCTGCAACGTCGGCGCAAAAAACACCGTCGCGCTCACCTATCTTCCCGAGGCCGCCCGCCATGGCGCGGAGATGTTCACTCATGCCCGTGTCGGCCACTTAGAGCAGCTTCCAGACGGTGCCTGGCGCGTGCATCTGGAGCGGCTCGACGGCGCGGGCGGGGCGCGGCCGGAGCTGTCAGTCGAGGCGGAAATCGTGGTGCTGGCGGCGGGCACGCTCGGCTCCACCGAGATCCTGCTGCGATCGGCAGAGCGCGGGCTGAAGCTCTCCGACCGCCTCGGCCACCGCTTCTCGGCCAACGGCGACATTATAGCTTTCGGCTATGGGGTGAAACCTCTCGTCAATGCGGTCGGCGTGGGGCACCCCGCAAAGACCGATATCGGCCCGGTCGGGGCTGCCGTGTCGGGCCAGATCGAGATCTGCTCGGCCGACGATCTATCGCTCGAGATCAATGTGCAGGAAGGCGTACTGCCGTCAGCGCTGGCGCCTGTGCTGCCGGTGATGTTCGTGCCCAATGGGCGGCTGCTCGGCGCGCTGCAGAGCCTCGTCTCGGGTGTCTACAAGGGGCCGTTCGCACATCTGCAGACCTATTTCGCAGTGTCGCACGACAGCGCTTCGGGCCGTCTCGCGCTCGACAACGGCGCATTACGGCTGGCCTGGCCGGGGGCGATGAACGAGCCGGTTTTCAAGCGGCTCGACGAGGTGCTGGGCCGGCTCGTGGGCGAGCTTGGCGGCTCGTACGTGAAGAACCCGCTGGCGGGCAGCCTGATGGGCCACCAGCCGGCGACGGCACATCCCCTCGGCGGGGCAGCGATGTCGGGCGACCGCACCGGCGGCGTCGTCGATCACCGCTCGCGGGTATTCAGCGGCGTGACCGGCGCGGGCACTGCCGACGTGCATCGCGGTCTATACGTGATCGACGGGTCGATCATCCCGCGCTCGCTGGGCGTCAATCCGCTGCTGACGATCACCGCGCTTGCGGAGCGTGCGCTGCTGCACATGGGGGCGGATCTCGGCCTGTCGATGCCGGACGATTGAGGCCGCGGCGGGGTTAGCCGAATTTGCATTTTTTTCGAATGGCTGGAGTCGTTCTAATTCCAGGGAACAAGGTTGGTGCTGGCCTTGCGCCCCCGCCTGCGGCTATAGGCAAGACACACGGCTGCGGCCGGCTGGGCCTCGCATCAACGGGCGGGACCGGAACGACGGAGATCTCGATATGGGTGAACAGAAGAAAGAGTACGACAACATTCCCGGCACGTTCGTGTTCGATGCGGACCGCTCGAGCCAAGGCTACCACATCAACATGTTCTGCATGTCGTTGCTGAAGGCGGAGAACCGCGCCGAGTTCAAGGCGAACGAGGAAAAGTACCTCGACAAGTTTCCGATGACCCCGGAACAGCGCGAGGCGGTTCTGAAGCGGCAGTGGAACCGCATGTTGGAACTGGGCGGCAACATCTATTTCACGGCCAAGCTCGGTGCCACCGACGGCCTATCCTTCCAGCAGGTCGCCGCGATGATGACCGGCAAAACCCAGGAAGAGTACGCCCAGATGATGCTCGACGGGGGCCGCAACCCCGACGGCAACCGCTACAAGTCCGAATGGGAGGGCAAGAAGTAATGGCAAGGATCGTCGCAGGGATCGGATGCTCCCATGTGCCCGCCATCGGCGCGGCGCTCGACAACGGCAAGACGGGCGAGCCCTATTGGGTTCGCGTGTTCTCCGGTTTCGAGGAATCACAGAAGTGGATTGCCGAAGAGAAGCCGGATGTCTGCATTGTGGTCTTCAACGACCATGCTACGGCTTTTTCCGTCGATCTCATCCCGACGTTCGCGATCGGTTGCGCGGCGGAGTTCCCGCCCGCCGACGAAGGTTGGGGGCCGCGTCCCGTGCCCGTCGTTCCCGGCCATCCCAAGCTGGCCAACCACATCGCACAGTCGTGCATCCTGGACGAGTTCGATCTCACCATCTGCAACAAGATGGAAGTCGATCACGGCCTGACTGTCCCGATGAACCTGCTATTCGGCAAGGTCGAAAAGGACGGCAAGTGGCCGTGCCCGATCATCCCACTGGCCGTCAACGTCGTCCAGTTCCCGCCGCCGACCGGAAACCGCTGCTACAATCTCGGCAAGGCGATCCGCAGGGCGGTGGAAAGCTACCCGGAAGACCTGAAGGTGATGATCTTCGGCACCGGCGGCATGTCGCATCAGATCTCCGGTCCGCGTGCCGGCCTCATCAACTCGCACTTCGACAAGAACTTCCTCGACGGTCTCGTCAACGATCCCCTCGCACTGACCAAGATCCGCCATGTCGAGTTCATGCGCGAGGCGGGTGCGGAGGGAATAGAAATGGTGATGTGGCTCGTCATGCGCGGGGCGCTCGACGAGAAGGTACGCGAGGTTCGCCGGTTCTACACAGTGCCGGCCTCCAACACCGCCGTCGGTCACATCATCCTGGAGAACCGGGCCTAAGGGGCGAATAGCGAGTGGCGAGTGGCGAGTGGGGATCGGAGCATGTTCCGACCGATTACCCATTGGCCGCTCGCCATTCGCCGTTCCCCTTCGTCTTAAGCAAGAGCTGAAGGAAAACCAAAATGAAAATCTGCGTCGCAGGCCCAGGTGCGTTCGGACAAAAGCATCTCGATGCACTGAAGCGCATCCCGGGCGTCGAGGTGAGCTCACTCGTCGGCGGCAACCAGAAAGGCACCGAGGAGGTGGCCAAGAAGTACGGCGTGCCGCATTTCACGGGCGATCTCGCCGAGGGCATCAAGCGTGCCGACGCGGTAATCCTGGCGACACCGACGAAGATGCATGTGACACAAGCCCAGCAGGTGATGCGGGCAGGCAAGCACGTTCTGGTCGAGATCCCCGTGACGGACTCGGTGGAGGACGCCGAGACGCTGGTGAAGGTCGCCAAGGAGACCGGCGTCGTTGCGATGGGCGGCCACGTCCGCCGCTACAATCCGAGCCACCAGTACGTCCACAAGAAGCTGCGCAAGGGCGAGATCAAGATCCAGCAGATGGACGTGCAGACGTACTTCTTCCGCCGCACCAACATGAACGCGGCCGGCAATGCACGCAGCTGGACCGACCACCTGCTCTGGCATCATGCCGCCCACACCGTCGATCTGTTCGCCTACCAGTGCGGCGAGAACATCTCCGAGTGCTATGCGCTGCAGGGCCCGATCCATCCCGTGCTCAACATCGCGATGGACATGAACATCATCTGCAAGGTGCCCTCGGGCTCGATATTGACGCTGTCGCTGTCGTTCAACAACGACGGGCCGCTCGGCTCGTTCTTCCGCTACATCTGCGACAACGGCACCTACAAGGCGTTCTACGACGACCTCAGCGACGGCAAGGACAACAAGATCGACGTTTCCAAGGTCGACGTGTCAATGGACGGCATCGAACTGGAGGACCGCGAGTTCATCAAGGCGATCCAGGAGAAGCGCCAGCCGAACGGCTCGCTGGAGCAGGTGCTACCGTGCATGCACGTGCTCGGAAAGCTCGAGCAGATGATCGACCCGCAGCGCAAGGCGCACGCCTGATACTGGCGGGGCAGGCCATCGCGGTCTGCCCCGATCGATTTGCGAGGCCCCTGAATGCAACTTCCGCTTACGGGCTCCTGCCAGTGCCGCGCCGTGCGCTATCGCTGCACCGCTGCGCCTTCCTCGATCTACGCCTGCCACTGCACCGAGTGCCAGCGTCAATCGGGAAGCGCGTTCGGGATGTCGATACTGATGCCGCGTGAGGCGTTCTCGTTCACACAGGGTGCGCCGCGCACCTGGACGCGCTCATCGGACAGCGGGCGCATGATCGACTGTATGTTCTGCCCCGATTGCGGCACGCGCATCGTGCACCTGCCGCAACACAGCCCGGGCCTCGCCATCATCCGCGCGGGAACCCTCGACGATACGAGATCCGTCAAGCTCGCTGGGCATATCTGGACAGCAAGCCGTCAGCCTTGGTTCGAGGTTCCAGCCGGCAGCATCGCGTATGAGCGTCAGCCGCCTGATTTCGCGCGACTGATCGAGGCTTATGCCGCGATCGCCGATCGGCCGGATTGAGCCCTCTAGACGGCTGCGATCGCCTCGACCTCGACGAGAAAATTCGGGTTCGCCAAGCCGCGCAACACGCACAGCGTGCTCGCCGGCGGGTTAGCGCCGAAGTAGTCCGCTAGAATTTTTCGGCCCTTGGCTACGTCTTTCGGATCGACGATATAGATCGTGACCTTGGTGACATCCGAGAACCCGGCGCCGCCGGCCGCCAGCGCCATGCCCAGGTTCTCCATCACCAGCTTCGCCTGGGCGTCGAAGTCGTCGGGTGGGAGCACGGTGCCGGCGGCGTCGGCGGCGACTTGACCGGCACAGAAGACGAGGCGCTGCGCCCCTTCTGCCGTCACCACGTGCGAATAGTTCGAGAACGGCTTGTGGACGCCATCCGGGTTCGTGCGCGTGAGCTTCACCATCGTTCAACTCCGTTCAGTGTCGATCATTGCGGATCGGAGGTGCTGCCGCGGCAGGACGCCTCCCAAACGGTGAGCGCCTGTCGTGTCGCTTTCACGTCGTGCACGCGAAGGATCTGTGCGCCTTGCCCTACGGCGGCAAGTGCGGCACCGATCGAGCCCATGGTGCGCTCGGCTGCCACCGTCTCGCCGCTCAACTTTCCGATGAAGCTCTTGCGCGAGGCGCCGAGCACCACCGGCACGCCAAGGCCCTGGAACAGGGACAACCCTGCCATCAACTCGAGATTGTGCTCGACCGTCTTGCCGAAGCCGATGCCGGGATCGACGATCAGGCGGGTGCGCGGAATGCCGGCGCGAATGCAGGCTTCGATGCGCGCCTCCAGGTAGTCGAAAACATCGGTCAGAACGTCGTCGTAACGCGGGTCGTCCTGCATCGTTCGCGGATCGCCCTGGGCGTGCATCAGCACGACTGCGAGCCCGCTCGCAGCCGCCGCTTCGAGGGCCGCGGGCTCGTGGGTCAGGGCTGCAACGTCGTTGATCATGTCGGCGCCGGCCTCGGCTGCGGCCTTCATCACGGCGGCATGGCGCGTGTCGACGGAGATCAGCGCGCGGGTCTTGCCGGCGAGCGCCTCGACGACGGGCACAACGCGGGCAAGCTCCTGTTCCACGCTCACCGGCTCGGCGCCCGGTCGCGTGGATTCGCCGCCGATGTCCAGGATGTCCGCGCCTTCCTCCTCCAGCCGGTAAGCATGCTCTATGGCCGCCTGCGTCGTCGAATGCAGGCCGCCGTCCGAAAAGCTGTCGGGCGTGACGTTCACGATGCCCATCAGGCGGGGACGGTCGAGCGAGAGCCCGGCGATGCGAGGGCGGGGCTCGCGCAGTGCCTCGAACATGTCGGCGGCGTTGAGTGTGCGCCGGCCCCAGTCGCGCTCGAGGAAGTCGGACAGGCCAGCAAGCCGGCGCTCGAGGCGCGCGCCATTGCGTTCGATCACCTCCACGCCCATGAAATCGAGCCAGCCGCCGGCGAGCCGCAACCCGCCAAGCACGGTGTCGGCGCGCTCGCCCTGGCCCGCCGGCAACATTCCGACGGGGCGCACGTAGATCTCTCGCAGCATTCATTCCTCGATTTGGACGTCCGACCGGTCTGTGCGCGGCAACCTTATCGCACAATAGCCGTTTATGATCCCGACGCGTTCATGATATCGGCTGGTACCGGCGAGTATAATGTTCGGCTCATTCTCGAGACTGGTCGGCGGTATGTCGTTGCGTTGCGCGGCATGGCGGGCAGCCGCGACGCCAACCCTGCCTGCGTGATGCCGTCGAGATCCAGCCAATCGCCTATCAGGTCAAACAACGGGCCCGACGGTATGGGAGAGACACATGACCGATAAGTCGGAAGCAAAGCCGGACGTCCTCGGGTTGTGGATCAGGTTCTGGGACCTCGCCCTTGCCTTCGTGCTGCTGGTCGGAGCCTTCCTGCTGGTGAGGCTCGATGCCATTCCGCAGCTCAAGGCGCTGGCGATCGATAAGGCGTGGTTCGCCAACAAGCCGCTGCTACTCGACATGCATCGCCGCGGCTATTCGTTCGAGACTGTTCGGGACCACCTGCACGCGCTCGGCGCGGACGGCCGCGACTACTACGCGCACACGTTCGTACCGATCCACGATCTGGCACTGTCGCTGTTCCTGCTGACGTTCCTCGTCCTGTTCGTTCTCTATACGACCCAATGCGAGAAGCATCACGCGCTCGGTCTGCCGCCCGGCACGAGGAAGCTGCTCGTGGTTTTGCCTGTGCTGCAGTTCGCATTCGATGTCGGGGAGAACCTAACTCTCAGGAACTTGATCGGCTCGTTCCCGCGGATCGATCCGGACATCGTAGGTTGGGCGAGCCTCTTCACGCAGCTCAAGTGGGGCGCGGTTTTCGTCAACGCGCTGATCGTCGTCGGGCTCGGCGGCTATACGCTCTACCACTGGATCGCGCGGCCCGGCCAGCGGGCCTGAAAGCAATCGAGAAGTCCGCAACCGGCGGTTTCACGCGGCAGGCGTGTCCATCATGCTGACGTGGGCGGCCACGATGCGCCAGCCGTCCGGCAGGCGAACCCACGTTTGCATCTGGCGGCCGATCTTGCCTGGAATGGAGGGGCGATCGAACAGCGTCGAGGCCACTGCGAAGTCGCGTCCGTATGTCGTGATCACGGTGCGCGACAAGGTGCGCGATAGCCCCGCGGCCGAGCGGCCGGCGCGAAACGCGTGGATCTCTGCGGCGCTGTAGAGGATCTCACCTGCGCCATAGCGAATAGTGCGAGGATCGTCGGCGAAGAGCGCGGTGAGCTCGTCCACGTCGTTGGCAAGAAGCGCGCGCTCGTAGCGCTCGAACTGGGCCTCCACCTCGGCGACGATCTCGGGAATGTCGATCTGCATCGGCTCTCTCTTCGTCGGCTGTCGTATCGCGTCAGTAGAGTTCAACATGCCTTGTCGCGCCAGCGATTTCGACGCGATTTCGACGCGGGCGCAGCGTCTCGACAGCACTATGCCACTGCGGCACTCTCGACTGGAAGGTGGCGCCCGAAGCCGCCACGAGGAGGAACGGCAGATGGACGCAAAGCGGCAGCTCAAGCTCGGCATGTTCCTCAGGCCGGCGGGGCATCACATCGCGGGCTGGCGGCATCCGGACGCCTGGGCGGACGGAGGGCTCGACTTCGCCAAGTACGTAGAAATGGCGCGGACGGCGGAGCGCGGCCTGTTCGACATGATGTTCTCCGCGGACACGCTGAGCGGGGAGCGCTACGATCGCGAGACGCTGTCCCACACCTCCTACGTGGCGTGGATCGAGCCGATGTCGCTGCTCACCGCGCTGGCGCCGATGACGCGCCACATCGGTCTCGTCTGCACGGCCACGACGACTTACGAGGAGCCCTATACGCTCGCCCGTCGCTTCGCCTCGCTCGAGCTTATCAGCGGCGGGCGGGCTGGATGGAACGTGGTCACTTCGGCCAACGATTCGGAGGCCTTGAACTTCGGGCGCAAGACGCATCTGCCCAAGGCCGAGCGCTATCGCCGCGCTCGTGAGTTCGTCGGCGTCATGCAAGGGCTGTGGGACAGCTGGGACGACGACGCCTTCCGCTTCGACAAGGCGAGCGGACGTTTCTACGATCCCGACAAGCGGCATCGGATCGACCACGAAGGCGAGTTCTTCAAGGTTCACGGTCCGCTGACCGTTCCGCGCTCGCCGCAGGGCCAGCCCGTGATCGTGCAGGCCGGTGCCTCGGAGGACGGCCGGCAACTCGCGGCGGAGACAGCCGAAGTCGTGTTCTGCGCGCACCAGACTATCGAGACGGCACGGGACTTCTATTACGATGTGAAGGGCCGAATGCCCGCCGCGGGCCGCAATCCCGATCATCTCAAGATCATGCCGGGGCTCGGCGTGATGGTGGCGCCGACGCGACAGGAAGCGCAGGACCGCTGGCAACAATTGCAGGACCTGATCCCGCCGGAGGTCGGCGTTGCGCTGCTATCGAAGTACATCGCTTGGGATCTCAGGGGGCTCGACGTCGATGGGCCGGTGCCGGTGGTGCCACAGGACCGAGGCGCGCCGACGCGCTCAGCCCTGCTGTCGGAGACGGCCCGCGCGGAAGGACTGACGATCCGCCAGCTCTATCAGCGGATCGCCGGTGGGCGCGGCCATTTCCAGGTCGTGGGCTCGCCCAGAGACATCGCCGATCTGATGGAGGAATGGCTGGTCACGGGAGCGGCGGACGGATTCAACATCATCTGTCCCTACTTCCCCAGCACGCTCGACGCGTTCGTCGATCTGGTGGTCCCCGAGTTGCAGAGGCGCGGCATCTATCGCACCACCTACGAAGGCCGGACGCTGCGAGAGAACCTCGGGTTGCCGCGGCCACCGAGCCGGTATGGTGCGTCCCGCGACGCCGGCGCGCGCAAGGCGGTTTGAGGGAGTAAGGGGCCCGGCATTCATCCACCGGAGGCTTCGCGGTTGCGAACGGGCAGTGTCTCGGCGACACTCTTTCGCAGCCCAGCCATTTCTCGATCGGGACCGCCCCATGACCTCCATTGCGTCCAAGCTCAAGAACACCCGCCTGTTCGCGCGTATCGGCGAGGCAGCGCTCGCCGGACTTCTCGAGAATGCCGTGCAGGCAAGTGGTGAGGCCGGCGCCAGGATCGCTGCGCGGCCGGCCGATGTCGTCATAGTGCTGGATGGCGGCCTCGAGATGCGCTCGCGCGAGGGCAAGATGCTGGCGCGCGTAAACGCCGACCAGGCGGCCGGTGAGCCGGGCGTATTGCACGCTGTGCCGGCGGGTGCGGTACTCACGCTGACGCGCCAGAGCAACGTGCTGGTGGTCGATGGGGCAGTGCTCGACGACGTACTGAGCCAGACGCACCAGAACGATAGCATCGCTTCGCTCGACGACAGCGTCGGGAGCCGCGTGGCCAGCCTGATCCATACGCAGCCATTTTCACAAATGACGCTCGACCAGATCTGCCAATGCGCAGACGCGATGACGCGGCGTGTCGTATCGGGAGGGGAGGAAATCGTCCGCTACGCCGGCAGTGGCGATGCGTTCTACGTGATCGAGCAGGGCGAGGCCGAGGTGTGGCGGCCAGATCCCCGCAACGGATTGCTCGCCAAGGTCGCCGTGTTGTCGGCGGGCGCCGGCTTCGGCGAGGAGGCCCTGCTGCGCGGAGGTTTGAGAAACGCCACAGTGCGCATGTCGAAACCCGGCGCGCTGCTGGCGTTGGCAGTATCAGATTTCGACCAGCTCATCGCGAGCCATTTCGTCAACGATATCTCGCCGGACATCGCCCACAGCATGGTCTCGCGCCGACAAGCAGACCTGATCGACTGCCGCTACGAGGACGAGCACGAGCTGTGGCGCATTCCCGGCAGCCAATCGATCCCGCTCGACGCGCTGCGCTCGAGATCACTGCAGCTCGACAAGGCCCGCAGCTACATCGTTTATTGCCGGACCGGAAAACGCAGCCGCGCGGCGGCGTTCCTGATGCGCCAGCTCGGCCTGACAGCGACCGTCCTGCGTGGCGGCATCGCGGAGTGGCCATACGATTTCGACGGCCAGCCCGACCGCGCGACCGGCGTGCCACAGATTTGAGAGGCCCGGCTATCCGAGGTACCGTTCGACCCGCATCTGCCGGGCACGACATGCGGCGCATCAGCAGCCGACACTGCCCTCGAGGAAAGCCCCATGCCTACGGTCAAACTCTCCGACTACGAGCACAAGTACCGCCACGTGAAGTTCCGCCGCGAGGACGGCATTCTCGAGATGTCGCTGCACAGCGACGGCGGACCGCTGAGATGGGGGCGGGAGCCGCATGGCGAGCTGGTGCAAGCGTTCCTCGACATCGGGCGGGACCGCGAGAACCAGGTCGTGATCATGACCGGTACAGGGGCGGAGTTCTCTGGTCCCGCGCCGAAGCCCGAGGCCAACATGAGCTATCACGCGATGGGGCCGGAGCAGTGGGGGGAACTCGGCTGGGAGGCCAAGCACCTGCTGACCAATCTTCTGCTCATCGACGTGCCGATGATCGCGGCAGTCAACGGACCGGCCGTTCGCCATGCCGAGCTGCCGATCCTTTGCGACATCGTGCTGGCCTCTGAAACCGCGTGCTTCCAGGACAGCGCGCACTTCATCAATGGGCTGGTGCCCGGCGATGGCGTGCATGTCGCGTTCCCGGCCGTGATGGGGCTCAACCGCGCGCGCTATTTTCTGCTGACGGGGCAGGTGCTGCATGCGGTGGAGGCCAAGGAGATGGGCCTCGTCAACGAGATACTGCCGTCCGAGAAGCTGTTGGCGCGCGCGTGGGAGCTGGCGCGAATGATCATGCGGCAGCCAGAGCTAAACCGGCGCTATACGCGCGTGCTGCTCACCGAGCAGGTGCGGCGGCAGATGAACGATCTGCTCGCGTATGGCCTTGCGCTCGAAGGTCTCGCGATCACGGCGATCCCGCGGAAGTAGAGTCGGGGTGCCTGCTCGTGCCTGCGCTCAACGCGCTGGTGCGATGTAGCGGCCCGGGAGCAGATCGTAGGGGTGCTTCCAGCCGGGCAGAGACTTCATGCGCTCCGACCAGGCGTGAATTGCGGGATAGGCTCGGGCGAGATCCACCCCGGTCTCGTCCTCGGGATAGTAGATGTAGCCGGCGAGGGAGAAGTCGGCGATCGTCGGGCGCTTACCTATGATGAAGGGCTGGCTGGCGAGGTGTTTGTCCGTGAGCGCGAACGCGGCTTCGATGCGCTGCATCAGGAAGGCGAGCACAGCAGGATCGGGGGCGTTGGGCGCGAAACACTTCAGGAAGCGCCTCACGGCATAGTTGCTCGTGAACTTGTGATTGTCGAAGAGCATCCAGCGCAATGCCTCGTAGCGCTCGTCGGCGTTGGCTGGGGCGAAGTTGCCGTGACGCTCGGCAAGCCAGGTGAGAATAGCGCCGGATTGAGTGAGGCGGCGGCCGTCGGCTTCCAGCACCGGCACCTCACCCATCTTGTTCATGCTGTCGCGCCAGTCGGATTTGCGCGCCTCTCCGCCGAAGAAATCCACCTCGACGGGCTCCCAGGCAATGCCCGAGCAGTTGAGATAGAGAGCGACCTTGTAGGCGTTGCCGGACTGGCAAAAGGAATGCAGGCGGTAGGGCGGCATTTTCAGCTCCGATGTGAGCAAGTGAGACGGAAGCGGCTGGACACGCTCGTCCGGCCGCTTCCAGTGCCTCGAGATGATACCGGCCCGCCGAAAGTTCAACTTCCGTTGCCCTGTGGTGGGCCGGTATCAGACTTTTGCTTGCGCGCAGCCGCCATACCAACCCTGCGCGCGCATACCTCCAAACCAAATGTCCGACGAAGGGTCGAACATTTGGTTTTTCGGTATGCATCAGCCCTTGGGTGATTCGACCGTTTTGCCCTTCTCGGCTCGCATACGCTGATAGTCGGGATCATCATCCAAAGTGCGCATCTCGGTGTTCATGGCCACATCGGAGCGCTTGCGCTGGCGGCACCACTCTCCGGTCTGCCAATACTCCGACTTGACGGCGAGCTGGGCCTGTCGCTCGAGATGGTCGTTCCACTCGCCGAGATCGTAGCCGAACCAGGGCGGCTCGGGGCGCAACTTCGGCAGCCCCATTTCCTCCCAGATCGACCTCGCCTTCTCCATGTACTCGCGCTTGGGCAGCGCGACTGGCGGAAATGTCTCTTTCAACGTCGCGTCGATCAAGACGGCGGAATCCTCGTTGTCCAAAAGGCTGCGAGGCCCATGGCCCTCGTCCTTGTGATTGAGCATGTGAACGTCGCGATGAGGTTTGCAACGGAAGCACATGGCCCAGAACGTCGCGTCGGCGTTGTCGGGATCGATGTCCTCGTCCACGGCGACTACCCATTTGCCTTCGGCACGCCGGAAGGATGCGACGCCATACAAGGCTCTCCAGATCTCGGTCCTGGGCGTCCCCTTCTCCACGACCACAACGATCAGGCGCTGGAGCGCGGTCAGTGGCTCGTGCGTCACGACGCGCTTGATGCCTTGAATGCCGAGATTGTTCCGCAAGTGAATCATCTGTGCGGCCTCGTAGGCCGGACGCTTGATGCAGCTGGACTCGGAAGGCGTCACCTGGCTGATCCAGGACGTCAGCACGGCCTTGCGTCGGCGCGTGATGGCTGTGACCTCGAGAACCCCGTTGTACTCCTGCAGGTTGACGTGCCCATGGCTCTCACCGAACGGCGCCTCGGGCTCGAGGAACTCCGTCGAGACGTAGCCCTCGACGACAATCTCCGCCTCAGCGGGAACCAGAAGATCGACCGTCTTGCACTTGACTACGTTGATCGGACTACCAGCGAGCGCTCCGGCAATATGCAGCTCGTCGTAGATCTCGGGCACTTTCTGCACGGAGGTGTAGGAGACCACCGGTGGGCAACCCAGAACTACGGCGCAGGGCATCGGCTTGCCCATCTTCTTGTACTTCAGCCAGTGCATGTAGCCACCGGACCTGAGCTCGATCGAGGGGTTCATACCCATCCGGTCGGGCGCCTTGATCATCCCCCGATAGGTGCCGAGGTTCTGTATGCCGGTGTCGGGATCCACGGTGACGAAGTGGCTCGACGTCGTATAGGGGGCATTGTCCCAGCCGGGCGTGGAGATCGGCACCGGAATGTCGTCGAGGCCCTTGCCGTTGCGCAGATCGTCGCCCTGGTAAACGATCTCCTGACAGGGAGCGTTCTCGACGACGTTGGGCTCGACCGGGTTGCCCATCGCCTTGATCCAGACATCGCGGATCTCGTCGATCTTGCAGCCCATGCCCATCGAGTAGATCTGATTGTTGCCGGCGAGCCCGCAGACGAGCACGGGGATGTCGAACTTGCGACCCTTGCTGTCGGTGATGTTTGTGAACAGGAACGCCTTGCGATCCTCGGGTGCGATGCCGCCGCGAAACTGCCAACGCACCAGCGGGTGCATCTCGGTGTCCTTGTTGATCTCGCGATCAACCTCGATCAACAGCCCAGCCCGTCGCAGCGCCTCGATGTGATCATGCAGATCAGCGTAGCCCCTCGATTGAGGGTTCTTGGTTTTCTTCGCCGACGAAGTGGCCATTCTTCATTTCCCTGTGAAGCCTCATGAAGCCTCGCAGCACACATGGGCCAAGCCCGCTTGTCAACGAGCGCAGGGGCAGGATGGCAGCGGCACAAAGTCAGAGGCTTCGGCGCCGATCCTGTCGGGTGCTATCGAGGATCGGCTGAGCCGCCGGCGGTGGCCGCGGTGAGAGGTTGCGGGCCTGCGCCTTCCGCCAAGTGCTGCACGATTGCGAAGAGGCTTTCGATTTCTGCACGTGCGATGCCGCGGGTAATGAAAACGAGACGCGAGGTCCGATCTTCATCCGGCCAGCGCTCGAGTTCCACCGGCTTGGCCGTCAGATGTTGGACCTGATGCACGACGACGGGGCCTTTGCAGCCCGCGATGTCGAGCAAGCCCTTCGCGCGCAGGATGTCATGGCCCCGAAGACGGGCGAGCAGCTCGAAGACCTGCTCGACGGCCGGCCACGACAATGGCGTGTCGAAACGCAGCGTGAAGCTGTCCACGTCCGGAGCGTGCCGACCTCGTTCACGGGGCGGATAGATGGGCTCGGTGAGGGCGGCGTTGTCGGCCAGGATGACGTCGGGCGGCACGTGGCCCATCCGGGCACGCGCGACGACCGGCGCCGCGTTGAGCGCTTGGATCTCCGCCTCGAGCTTCCCCGCAGTCGCCTCGCCGGCGAGGTCCGTCTTCGTGAGCACGATGCGATCGGCAACGGCCACCTGGCGGCGCGCCTCCGGCGCCTCGTCGAGCGTGCGCAGCCCCAGCACGGCGTCGACGACCGTGACGACGGCCTGCAGGTGGATCTGGCCTGCCAGACCCCGATCGGCCGTCAGCGTCTGCAGGATGGGCACGGGATCGGCGAGGCCGCTCGTCTCCAGGATGATCTGCTGGAAAGGAGGCAGCTCGCCGCGTGCCCGCTCGGCCAGAACCTCGACCAGCGTGCGCTGCAAATCGGAGCGCAACACGCAACAAAGACAACCGTTGCCGATCAGCACGGTTGCATCGCCGCCGGCCTTCAGTAGCGCATCGTCGATACCGACCTCGCCGAACTCGTTGACGATGACGAGCGTGTCGGCGCCCTCGGGCTCTTTCAAGAGGTTGCGGATCAGCGTCGTCTTGCCCGCGCCGAGGAAGCCGGTGACGACGACGAGCGGCACGCGCGCACCGCGCGGCGAGCGCAGTCGGCGGCCGAAGGGGCGGTGGTCGCCAGCGTCGAAGGTGCGGGTCAGCGGGGAGATGAAGTCGGTCATGACGTCAATCGCGTAGCATCGCGCAGTAACAGGGTCCAGCGTCCGGCTGCGACGTGGCTCTGGCGCTTGTCATGGCGAGCCGACGCGGCATATGCGAAAATACTCCGATACAGAATCGCGCGACGGCGGAGCGACACCATGCAAATAATGAAGGCATCGGCCTTAGTGGCGGCACTGTGCAGCGCTGCTGCCATGTCCAGCTCAGCCAATGCGCAGGGCGAGGACAAATTCTACGCGGGAAGAACCATCACGATCGTAATCGGGTTCGGTCCGGGGGGAACTTACGACTACTACGCCCGGCTGGTGGCCCGACATATCGGCAAGCACATCGCCGGCAAGCCCAACGTCGTGGCGCAGCAGATGCCGGGCGCGGGCAGCCTGACGGCGGCGAATTTTCTGTACGCGGTCGCGCCGAAAGACGGCACCTCGCTCGGGATGCTTTCACAGACGCTCGCCATAGAGGAGGCGATCGGCAACCCCGGCGTGAAATACAAGAGCGCGCAGATGAGCTGGATCGGCCGAGCGACCTCGATCGCGCAGATCCAGCTCAGCATGGCGACGTCCAAGTTTTCGACGATCGAAGACGTCAAGAAGGCCGAGGCGACGGCTGCGGGCACGGGGGCTGGATCGCCGACGGAGGGCTATCCGAAGCTGCTCAACGGGACTGCGGGCACGCGCTTTCGCATCGTGGGGCCATACCCCGGCTCGGTCGACGGACTGCTCGCCCTGGAGCGCGGAGAAGTGGACACGGCGCTGACCTCCTACAACACGATCAAGGCGCGCCGCGCGGACTGGATCGCGGAAAAGAAAATCAACGTACTCGTCACCTACTCGATGAAGCGGCATCCGGAGCTGCCCCAAGTACCGGCGTTCCCCGAACTCGGCAAAACGGAAGTGGATAAGCGGCTTCTGGAATTCTACGTCAGCGCCGAGGAGGTGGGTCGATCGTTCGTGGCGCCACCGGGTCTGCCGCCTGAGCGCGTGACAACCTTGCGTACCGCGTTCATGGCGATGGTCGGGGATGCCGATTTCCTGGCGGAGGCGGCCAAAGCCAAGGCAGAACTCGATCCGCTGGCGGGCGAGGAGCTGCAGAAAATCATCGTTCAGACAGTGAATGCACCACGGGCGATGATCTCGCGGATGCGAGCGCTTCTCAAATAGCGTGCGGCGGCGCCGGCAATTGAGGCGTCTTATTCGCTGACGCTTGAGCCCGGCCGTTGCGATGCGCCGGCCGGGCTTCCAGTGCAATAGCAGACCGCTCAACTCTCCTCGGCGCCGCGTGGGAGGCCATCGTCGACAGGGGGCGCGCTCGTGCTCACGGCCGCCACGGTCGCACGCCGGCGGCTCGATCTGGCCACGCGACCGCCCAGCGCCATCATGATGATCGAACCGATGCCGACGAGGCCGGCAAGGCAGAGTGCGATCCAATCCAGCGGTGCCTTCGAGCGCAACAGCTCCGGATTGCCCAGGAACTGCACGGCGATAAGTGCGGCCGATACGAGCAGCAGCAAGAAGCCCCAGACCCGCACGGCGTTGCCGCGGCCGAGATTTGGTTGGTCGAACTCATCGCCCGACCGCTGAGCCGAGGGGACGTGTGCGCCTGGGGCGCCAGGTGCCTCGCGGCTGCGGGTGGCAGCGGGTTGCGGCGCATAGCCGGCGGATTTGGCCTGGCTTTCTAGAAGGGACCAAGTCTCCGGATTGACGATGCCGTCGCCGGCCAGTCCGCGGTCGATCTGGAAGCTCGCGACGGCCAGATGCGTGGCCTTGCTGAAGTCGTTGTCGGTGGCGAAGCCGCCGTAGCCGAGAACTGAAAGCATGGTTTTCAGTTCGACGACGTCATCGCCGATGTCGCCGTACTCCAGCGTGCGACGGTTGCCGGCACCGAAGCTGCGACCGGGGGCGGCGCGGCGCGCGGAAATCTCGCCGTCAGCGTCCCAGATCTCTCTGGCTTTCTGGTATTTCGACTTGCGGTCGGCGAGGCCGTTGTGCCCGCCGTTGATCCGCTTGGTAATGACCTCGATGTTGTCCTGGTCGGCGTGAGTATTGAGCTTGCGGCTGTCCCAGAAAGCGGCTGCCGTCATCAGGGCGCCAAGGGGCTGACCGGCGAGGTCCGGATTGGCCTCGAGGTCGATCCCGATGCGCTTGCCCATCTCACGGTAGGCCGAGCGGCCGGTGATCTGGAGAAAGCCGCGGCCGCGATAGCGATAGCCGTCGCCGACCTGGTTGTTGCCGAGGTCGCGTGCCTTGCGTGGGCTACGTGCCGGGCCATACACCCGCTCGAACAGAACCTTGCCACGCTCGGCGACAGGCAAAGCCGCAATCTTCCGGGCCTCGGATTCGGAGACGCTGGCGGAGTGCTTACCGGGGCCGAAGATGCGCAAGATGCCGGCTGCGGAATAGGCACCGCTCTCTTCGACGATCGTGAAGCCACCACACTCGTGACCGACCTGGGCCAGGAAGTGGCAGAAGCGCAGCTTGTTCCGATTGATGCCGAACTTGGTCAGCACCTCATTACCCTGCTTGCCCATCACGTCCAGATATTCCGCTCGAGCCTTGGGCGCAAAACGCTTGAGCGTTTCCGCGGTGAGTAGAGCAGCGGCGGGCGGCGCCGGCGTTGGTGACGGCACTGGAGCGGGCGTCGGTGCGGGCGTCGGGACCGGTCCGGCGACCGGGGGCGTGGGAACAGGCCCAGGTGTCTGCGCTGGCGTGGGAGCCGGCGTCGGAGTGGGCGCAGGTGCCGGGGCGGCCACCGGGGGCGTCGGTGCGGGAGACGGGGCCGGTGTGGGAGTGGGTGTGGGTGTGGGAGCAGGCGTCGGCGCCGGACCTGTAACAGGCGGCGAGGGGGCAGGAGGCGGGGGTGATGGCACAGGGGTTGGCGTCGGGGTTGGCGTCGGGGTTGGCGCGGCAATTGGCGGAAGTGGCTTCGGTTGCGGAGGCGGGGTCGGGACTGCGGCCGGCGCGTTCGCACCAGTGCCGGTACCAATCCCGGAAGCCGTCGTGCCTCCTTCCTTATTGGCCTTGGCCGCCAAGGCTGCGATTGCGGCCAGCGTGTCGTTGGATGGCCTACTGCCGAACATGGACGACAACCAGCCTGATCCACCGCTCGATGCCGGGGGGGCGGCGGCGGGCGCAGGGGGTGGAGCCGGCGTCGGTGCGGGAGACGCGACGGGACCGGGCGTCGGGGTCGGCGCAGGCGTCGGCGCAGGCGAAGGGGTTGGAGCCGGCGTCGGTGCAGGAGACGCGACAGGACCGGGCGTCGGGGACGGCGCTGGTGTCGGGGTGGGAACTGGCGCAGGCGGCGCGTCCAACATCACGCCCCAGCCCAGCTTCGCGTCGATCGCCGGCGAGTAAACGCCATCGGTTATGATGTCGTGATCACCCTGGTATTGCGTCAGAGCGAGCTTCGTGGAGGCACCAAAATAGCCGGTAGCGGAGAGACCAAGCTTCTGCTGCAATCGGCTGACGCGTTCGCCCTCCGAGCCGAAACGGAGCCGGCCTAACGCGGTCATCACCGCATCCTTGTCGGCGCCAGACTTCACGAGCGAGGCAGCGATGGCGCCTTCCAGACCCGTGAACAGTACGTAGTCGACACGTGCATTGGCTGGAAGCGTCTTCAGATGGCGCTGGAAGTCGGCCCAGAGACCATCGTGCATGCCGCCCTTGATGGTCTGGCATCCAGCCGAGGAGAAGCCCGTGTTGCTGTAGGCGCAATGCATGTTGTCGGAAGGGGCGCACTGGTCCCACTCGTCCTCATGATCCAGCACCTTGTCGTCGGTATTGCGCAGCACCGTGACGAGGCCGCTATGGGCCCCCTTGGCGTCGCTGAGGCGCAAAGCTGGGGTGACCCAGCGGGACCTGGTGGCGGGCGCGTGCGTGCCGACCTTGTAGATGTAGCAGCCTTCGGGCAGCAGATTGTGCCTCACGTTGCGCGCGATGTACTCGTGCCAGGGCACGGTAGAGGCCGTATACGCGGACAGCTTGCCCGTCCTGCGATTGTAGTAGCCCATCACGCAGCGGAAGTTCCGGTGGTTGGGGCGCGCGTCCTCCAACGGCAGGGAATCCACGTTCTCGAGCTTCTCGGTCCCGCGCAAGGTGGCGCCGCGCACGCCGAACGTGATCACGTCACCGTGGCCGACCGGGCGGTAGGCATTCGCCTCGATGATAAGGTCGAGCCCGCGCCGGGTCAGGTCGAACCGCTTCTCCGGCGCGGCTCTCTGCTGGCCTTGCTGCAGCAAATGCCAGAAGCTCGGCGAATCCTGGTCGGCAGCCCAACGGACGGCGCTCGATCGCGTGATGTTGTCCGGGTTCTCGAAGACCTCGTCAATAATGTCGATCTCAGCCTCGCCGGGCTCGGTCGCGCCGCTTGTGGCAGAGAAAACGGTCTCGTTGCCTGGCCGGTCATCGGTCAGGGAAGCGGCCGCGCGCGCGGTTGGCGGTGTGCTGTTCGACATGAACCCCTCTTGTACTCAACTGCCCCAACGAAATTGGTCTCATGGCAAGAATGCCAGGAAATGCCGACATCCTAGGCTACGCTGGATCGTTCACCCCGGCAGACACCGAGTGCAAATAGACCGTTCACGTGGCGCCATGGTGTCATGGCGGAAGACGGAAATCCACAGTGTCCATCGCACAGTGTGTGTGGCTCAGGTAACACCTGCAGCAGTACGCAGACTGTCGAGCAGGGCAGCGCGGCGCATGTAGGCCTTTGCTGTCTCGCGATTTTCCGCCGTGCGGCGCAACTCATCGAGCTTGGTGGCGCGGATCGCCGGATCGCGCTCCTCGAGCAACCTCTTGTTGGCTATGGTCTGGGCCTGTGTGTACTCGACGGCGGCCTTGCGGCGCTGGCGGTCGTATAGATCGAGCAGATCATCGCCGGCCTCTGCGCGCATCACCCGGCCCAGCTTCTGGGTGAGATTGACGGCATCGTGGATACCGCCATTCATGCCCATGCCGCCGATCGGATTGTTGACGTGCGCGCTATCGCCGGCAAGCAGCACGCGGCCCTTGCGGAGAGTGGCGGCGACGCGCTGGCTGACGCTGTAGACGTTGACGTACTCGACCTCATAGCTGCCGGACTTCGGCATAAAGCGCTGCAGACGCGCCTCGATCCTTACCTGCGATGTCGCGGCCTCCTCCGTCTCGCCCGGCGACAACGGCACGATCACGCGCCACAGGCCCTTGCCGCTGTCGGGCGCGAACTCGCCGCGAACCTTGAACACGTTGCACCACTCGTCCGGATCGGAGAAGTAGTTGCGGATCGCGAGGTCGGGGTAGACCGTGGCGATGTCGAAGCTCGTCGCGATCTTGATGAACTGCTCAGGGTAGGTGAAGCCTTCGAAGGCGATATCGGCCAAACGACGCACCGTGCTGCGGCCGCCGTCGCAGCCGATCACGTAGTCTACAGTCAGGCGCTCTGGCCCGTCTGGACCGTCGATCTCGGCGACGAGGCGGTCGTCATGCTGCTCGAGGCCGGTCAAGGTGTGGCTGAAGCGCACGTCGAAATTGCCCGCATCGGCGTAAGCGGCGGTGATAGAGCGGGTGAGCTTGTACTGCTCGTACTGCAGCACGAAAGGAAAGCGGAACTCGTCGGCGAGCAGACCGAGATCGAACTCGGCGACGACGCTGCGGGTAATGCGATCGTGGAAGCGATACTTCGGCGAGACGAGGCCGAGCGGCAATATCCGCTCGGTCACGCCGAGTTCGTCGAGCATCTCGAGCGTCGGGGGGTGCAGGGAGGCGGCGCGCTGATCGCGCACCGGACCGGGCTCCTGCTCGACGACAGTTACGGGAATGCCCTGCCGGTTGAGCGACAGCGCCGCGATCATGCCGACCGGCCCTGCTCCGACGACGAGAACGCGGTTACCAGTTGAGTTGCTTCCCATATCTCAGCCGAACTCCTCGAATGCTGCCCCAACGTACTGCAACTACCGCTCCATGCAGAGCGACACGATGTTGCAGAGTTGCAGAGCGAGCGATGAAATCCTGGGTTATCCCAAGGCCTCGGCCCGATCTATGCCCTCTCGAGCCCGGCTGGGGTAGTGTGCCCGATGAGATGAGCCATCTGGTGCAGGCTGGATCGGGGAATTCACAGCAAGACCATCCGTTCCGTCGATCTTGAGCGGTGATCGTGGAAGACGGAAGATCGCTCCGGCAAAACGACGGAGCCGAGCGGCGGCAGGGCATGGCTGGACTGACCATCAAGCATCGGGCGAGAGTGATGCGGCTGGCTGCCTCGCAGGCCGGCCGCGAAAGTGTGGCCGGCATTCTAGGTTCTCGGCTGTTGCGCTGGCGGTATGGCGCACCCGCCGCCGAGGCGCTCGCCATGGTGCCCCAGCAGCTGCGACCGGCCGATCCCAGCTTCGCCGACGAGATCGCGGGCGGGAGCTTCGGGCTGTCGCAGAGCGTAACGCTGATCGACGGGGCCAGCCCGTTCGACATCGCCACGCCGGGAGTTGCCTGGGAGCGGGAGTTGCACGGCTTTTCGTGGCTCCGGCATCTCACCGCTTCCGGGCGGGAGGGCGCGGGGGAAACGGCGCTGAACCTGGTCGACGACTGGATCGCATCCCCGCGAAGCAGGGAAGCGATCGCGGTCGAGCCGGACGTGACGGGGCGGCGCATCATATCCTGGATCGCGAACGCCGATACCCTGCTCGAGAACGCAGATCAGGCCGCGTTCGACCGCGTGGCTGGAAGCCTCGTCGACCAACTCGTCGGGCTGTCCTCGACCTGGCCAAGCGCGCGAGATGGATATCCGCGCCTCGAAGCGCTGATCGCGGTTGTCTATGGCCATATCTGCATCATCGGGCACGAGCGGCACCTGTCACGCTCGGAAGCAAGCCTGGCAGCCGAGCTGACGCGACAGATCATGCCGGACGGCGGACATGTCAGTCGCAACACCAACGTGCTGCTCGAGTTGTTGCTCGATCTGCTACCACTCCGGAAATGCTTCCAGCAGCGCCAGCGCCCGGTTCCAGTCGCGATCGAGGCCGCGATGGAGCGGATGCTGGGAATGCTCTGCTACATGCGCCTCGGCGACGGCGCCATCGCACGCTTCAATGGAGTCGGCGAGACCGCGATGGCGGAGCTGTCGAACGTGCTGGCGCATGGCCAGCCCCTCGCCAGCAGTGAAGCGTTGAAAGACGCCCCGCAATCGGGATATGCGCGGCTGCAGCGTGGCCGGCTGGTGCTGATCGCGGATGTGGGCGAACCGCCGCCGATGGGACATGCGGGGCAGGCGCATGCCGGGGCGCTGTCGTTCGAGCTATCGGCAGGGGCGTGCGCGCTCATGGTGAACTGCGGCGCACCGGGCCCTGCCGGCTCGATCTACGCCGCCGCAGCGCGCGCCACCGCAAGTCACAACGCCTTTTGCTTCGGCGACAAGTCATCGGCTAAGCTGGTGCAGAATGAGAGCCTTGCCCGGCTCGGCGGTACTGCCCAAGTCGTGTCGATCGGCCATGTGTCCAGGCGACTGGAGACGCGCGAAAACGAAAGCTCGCTGATTGCGACCTTCGATGGCTATCTCGCCGAGCATGGCCTCGTACACTCCCGGCGCTGGACAATGGCGGAGGACGGCTGCCGACTGCAAGGCTGCGACCTGCTCACGGGGCCGGGCACGGCGGTCCGACTGGCCCGCGACGTGCCAGTCGCGGTTCGATTCCACCTGCATCCCGACGTGAAATGCGAAACCGGGCCCGACGGCGTCTTGCTACTCGGACTGCGGGACGGCACGCAATGGACCTTCGCGGCCGCAGGCGGGGAGATCTCGATAGAGCCCAGCATCCATTTCGCCGACCCGACGGGTCCGGCCCGCTCGCTTCAGATCGTGCTACGTGGGGCATGCTGGGGCGACACCCAGATCACATGGGAACTTTCCCCCGCGCAGTGACCGCAAGGCCAATTGGGCGTGCGCGACTTCCGTGATAGGTGGCGGAAAATCGGGCCATCAATAGGATATGTGCGCCAATGGCGAGCCTCCATAAGATCACGCGTGCGCTGCTGTCCGTCTCGGACAAGTCCGGACTGGTGGAGCTTGCGCGAGGATTGTCCGCGCGGGGGGTGGAGCTCGTCTCGACGGGTGGAACTGCGGCGGCGATCAAGGCGGCCGGGATCGCCGTGCGCGACGTGTCCGACCTCACGGGATTTCCAGAGATGATGGATGGACGCGTCAAGACGCTGCATCCGCGGGTGCATGGCGGGCTGCTCGCCGTGCGCGGAAACGCCGAGCACGAGCGGGCGGCGGGCGAGCATGGCATCCAGCCGATCGACGTGCTGGTCGTCAATCTCTACCCGTTCGCGGAGACGGTCGCGAAAGGGGCAGATTACGACACCTGCATCGAGAACATCGACATCGGCGGGCCGGCGATGATCCGCGCGGCCGCCAAAAACCACGCCGGCGTCGCTGTGGTCGTCGACGCCGCCGACTACGGGCGATTGCTCGCGGACATGGATGCCAACGGTGGTGCGACCACGTTCGAGCTGCGGCGCGAGCTGGCGTTCAAGGCCTATGCCCACACCGCCGCCTACGACGGCGCGATTTCCAACTGGCTCGGTGCGATCCTGGATAACCCGCTGGGGGATGCGGAAGGGTTACCCAGAACCTTCACGGTTCAATTCCAGAAGAAGCAGGAGATGCGCTACGGCGAGAACCCGCACCAGCTCGCGGCGTTCTATGTCGGAGGCGCAAGCGCCGTTCACGAGGCGTCAGTCGCAACCGCGCGGCAACTGCAAGGCAAGGAGCTGTCCTACAACAACATCGCGGACACGGATGCCGCGCTCGAATGCGTCAAAGCGTTCGATACAGGCCCTGCCTGTGTGATCGTCAAGCACGCCAATCCGTGCGGCGTGGCCGAGGCGCCGACCCTGCTCGCGGCCTACGACCGCGCTTATAAGACGGACCCGGAATCCGCGTTCGGCGGTATCATCGCGTTCAATCGCGAGCTGGACGCGACGACGGCAGAAGCAATCCTCGAGCGACAATTCGTCGAGGTGATCATCGCGCCGTCCGTGACGCCCGACGCGGTGGCAGTGGCCGAGCGAAAGAAGAATGTGCGGCTGCTCGCGTGCGGTGCCTGGCCGGCGAAAGCTGCCGCTCGGCTCGACTACAAGAAGGTCGTCGGCGGGCTCCTGGTACAAAACGCGGATCTGGCATTGTTCGAGAAGCTCGAGATCGTGACCAGGCGCCAACCGACAGAATGGGAAATGGCTGACCTGCTGTTCGCCTGGAAGGTCGCGAAGTTCGTCAAGTCGAACGCCATCGTCTACGCCCGCGATCTCGCCACCGTCGGTGTCGGGGCCGGGCAGATGAGCCGGATCAACTCGGCGCGGATCGCCGTCATCAAGGCGGAGATGGCCGGTCTCGAGGTCAAGGGCTCGGTGGTGGCGTCGGACGCCTTCTTTCCGTTCGCCGATGGTCTCATCGCGGCTGCAGAGGCAGGCGCCACGGCCGTGATCCAGCCCGGCGGCTCGATGCGTGACAAGGAGGTCATCGAGGCGGCCGACGCGCGCGGGCTCGCCATGGTGATGACCGGGATGCGGCATTTCCGGCATTAGATGGCTTCGAAACTGGGGATGCGGGCCCATTTTCCGCTCTCGTTCATGAAATTGGCAGGCATCCACGCTATCCTGATCAAGGCGAGCGCGACCACGGCGGGCGAATAACGGGGCGCGCAAGATCGGTCGCGCCGACCACTCGACGTAGACCAGTCTGTGGAGCAGATCTATGGCCCCGACGGTTCCCAGTATTTTCGGCCGTGGCTCTGGCAAGGGCTCGTCCGACGACATCGATTTCCGCATCACCGGCCAGGAGATGCAATTCGTCGAGATCGAGCTCGATCCGGGCGAGAGCGCGGTCGCGGAGGCCGGCTCGATGATGTTCAAGGATCCGCAGGTCCACATGGACAGCGTGCTCGGCGACGGATCTGCTGCGCCGGGTGGTTTCTTCGGTCGGCTGGCCACCGCGGGCAAGCGCCTGCTGACGGGCGAGAGCCTGTTCATGACGGTGTTCACGCACCAGGGGCAAGGCAAAGCCCGCGTGGCGTTCGCGGCGCCCTACCCTGGGACGATCATCCCCTTCAAACTGAGCGACTACGGCGGGCAACTCGTCGCCCAGCGCGACGCATTCCTGTGTGCAGCCAAGGGCGTGACGATCGGCATTCACTTCCAGCGGAAGATCATGACGGGCTTGTTCGGCGGGGAAGGCTTCATCATGCAGCGCATGGAGGGCGACGGCTATTGCTTCGTCCATGTCGGAGGCTGCGTGATCGAGCGGGATCTGGCGCCGGGCGAGGAGCTTCACGTCGATACCGGATGCGTGGCAGCGATGACGCCGAGCGTCGAGTTCGACATCGTGCGGGCGGGCTCGATCAAGTCGATGGTGTTCGGCGGAGAGGGCGTGTTCTTCGCGCAACTGAAGGGGCCCGGCAAGGTCTGGATTCAGAGCTTGCCGTTCTCGCGCCTCGCCGGACGAGTGCTCGCCAACGCAGGGCCGACGGGTGGAACGGGCGAGGGCGGTATTCTCGGCACCGTCCTCGGCGGCGACAGGTCGTAACGGCCGCACATCTGGGGTCGTGCAGGCCGTAAAAAAGCCGGGGTCCGAAGACCCCGGCTCGAAAGAACGGTGGAAGACCAGCGATCAGAACGTGACCTTCGCCGTCGCGACGAAGCGACCATCGCAACCGAACAGATCGTTGGTGCAGAAGTTGGTCACGCCGGTAACGGTATTGGTGTTGGCGATGTCCGTGTCCCAGTACCGGAAGTCGAGCGAGAGCTTGTCGAGCCCGAGGGTAAGGCCGACGTTCCAATACATGTAGCTGTCATCGCCGTTGGCTGCCACGAAGGGATCCTTCGTGTCGCCGGCGTCACCCAGAACGGTGCCGAGCGTACCGCTGACGGTGGGGGTCATGCGCAGGAATACCGGGAGCTCGTAGGCCATCACGCCCTCGACGGTGGTCGTGAAGCCCTGCCCGCCCGTGTACTGCGGCGAGAAGAACGCCGTTACACCAGTCGTCAGCTTGGGGATGAACGTCGCGCTCGCGCCAACCTTGAGCTCGGTGTAGTCCTGCTCACGGAACTGGTTGAAGCGCGGACCCTTGTCCTTGCCGCCGAGGTATGAGTAGTGGACCACGCCCAGGTCGAACGTGACCGGGCCAAGTACGGGTTTGATGCCAGCGTAGTAATCGATCTCGACGTTTCCGACTGCCGAACCGTCAGGGTTCTGGCCGAAGTTGACGTCGCTACCCCAGATGCCGGCATAGAAAATGCCGTAGGTCATGTCCACGCCGCCCTGGACCGCCGGCAGGGCAATCGCATGAGTCCGTGAGTGACAAGGCGAGAGATTGCTGAATCTATGCAGGTCCCTCTGATTCGCGATGGGGACTGCCATGGCCGATGCTCAATCTCAGGCCGACCGGGCCTATGATCAAGTCGTTGAGTGGCTGCAGC
>CAMAYR010000004.1 GCA_945862355.1 Devosia equisanguinis
CCACCGGTCTCACCGAGATGACCGACTGGCGCGTCGTGGAGAAGGGCGACGGCGCCAAGCCCACACTGGTCGAGCCGGCACGCGTGTACGAGTTGAAGCCGGGTGATGCTCACTACTACGACATCGGCGACATCCACTCGCCGCGCCGGCTCATGCCATCCCGACTGATCCGCGTCGAGGGAGCCAATCTCGACAACGTCAAGCGCTCCAACATCCGCGCCAAAGCCTGACGCAGCCGTCGTCCACCTGATCCGGCAACGGAGGCTGCCCATGTCCGGCTCGAAGACCGACGGTATCGTGATCGTAGCTGCGGCGCGCACGGCACTGGGCGGCTTCCAAGGAGCGTTGGCCGGGCTCTCCACGCCTGAGCTCGGCGCCGCCGCCATCAGGGCTGCCGTGTCGCGGTCCGGCACGAAGCCGGCGGACATATCCGAGGTGCTGATGGGCTGTGTCCTGCCAGCGGGACTCGGACAGGCTCCGGCTCGCCAAGCCTCGCGTGGAGCAGGGCTTCCCGACGACGTCGCTTGCACCACCGTCAACAAGATGTGCGGATCAGGCATGAAGACCGTGATGATGGCGTTCGAGGCGCTGCATGTGCGCCCGCGCGACGTCATCGTGGCTGGCGGCATGGAGAGCATGACGAATGCGCCCTACCTGCTGGCGAAAATGCGAGGCGGCGCGCGGCTGGGACACGCCGAGGTGAAGGACCACATGTTCCTCGACGGCCTGGAGGACGCTTACGAGAAGGGGCGTCTAATGGGCACCTATGCGGAGGACACCGCGGCGCATTACCAGTTCACGCGGGAGGCACAGGACGGGTTCGCGATAGAGAGCCTGCGCCGGGCCAGGGCTGCCAACGAGGATGGCTCATTTGCAGGAGAGATCGTGCCCGTTACCGTCAAGGGCCGAAAAGGCGCCGGCGAGGTGGCGCGCGACGAGCAGCCCTTCGCTGCCGATCCTGCACGCATCCCGGGCCTGAAGCCCGCCTTTCGCGAAGGCGGAACCGTGACGCCGGCCAACTCGTCGTCGATCTCGGATGGGGCAGCAGCCGTCGTGCTGATGCGAGAGAGCGAGGCTGAGCGGCGGGGTGTCGCGCCACTCGCCCGGATCGTGGCCGTCGCCGGCCACGCGCAGGCACCGGCATGGTTCACGACGGCGCCGGTCCGGGCCATCGCCAAGGTTCTCGATGCGGCGGGCTGGAAAACCGGCGATGCCGACCTCTACGAGATTAACGAGGCGTTCGCCGTCGTCACGATGGCGGCGATGCGCGACCTCGACCTGCCGCACGACATCGTCAACGTGCACGGCGGGGCATGCGCGCTCGGCCATCCGATCGGCGCTTCTGGCACGCGCATCATCGTCACGCTGCTGGCGGCTCTCGAGAAGCGTGGCCTGAGGCGCGGCGTGGCCTCGCTGTGTATCGGCGGCGGCGAGGCCACGGCCATCGCGCTGGAACGGATCAACTGAACGACGGCGCATCCAAAAATCCATGTTCTTCTACGCCTCGAAAATCATCTCGCCGCTGATCTGGCCGTCGAGCATCATCGCAATCCTGCTGGTTGCGGGTACGGTGCTGCTGCTCGCAGGCCGCGGCGTGCGCTGGGGGCGGCGCATCCTCGCCAGCGGCGTCGCGCTGCTGCTGATCTGCGGCTTGAGCCCGCTGGGGAACTGGCTCCTGCTACCGCTCGAGCAGCGCTTCGCGCGCGGCCCGCTACCGGACGATCTGACGGGGATCATCATTCTGGGCGGTTTCGAGACCGGTCCGATCACCCGGAGCCGCAACATGCTGACCACCAACGAGGCAGCGGAGCGGCTCACGGAAAGCATCCTCGTCGCCAAGGCGCGCCCGCAGGCCAAGGTGATTTTCACTGGTGGGGACGCCGCCCTGGTCGGGCCAGCCGACAATGGTATCGCCAGCCAGGTTGGCCAGTATCTGGCGGCCGTAGGAATCGCGCGCGAGCGGCTCGTGCTCGAGGGAGCCTCGCGCACCACGCACGAGAATGCCCTGTTCCTGGCCCGGCTGCTCACCCCCGCGCCTGGCCAACGCTACCTGCTCGTCACATCGGCCTCCCACATGCCGCGCTCGATCGCGACGTTCCGGGCCAAAGGCTTTGACGTTCAGGCTTGGCCGGTCGACTATCGAACGACCGGCTGGGGCGACCTGACCACCTTTTTCGACGCGATGCCCGCTGGCCTGATACGCGTCGATGCTGCGTTCAAAGAGTGGGCCGGGCTGCTGGCCTACAGATTGTCAGGTCGCTCATCGTCGCTCTGGCCGGACCACGCCCCCGGCGCTGGACGGTAATCTTTCCGGATGTATTGGCAATCTAATTCAGCAATCCCGCCGTCTCACGTTGTAGGGCGTCGGGGTCGACACTAGTGTAGCGCTGTCGGTCGATGCGGATAGCGGCACGGCTCTCTGTAAAGACGTGCTGGCGTCTACGGCAGAGGTGGCATGGATCTGCGGCACCGACGCAACTGCGCGGCCGCCTTGCTTGCTGGAGAGCGTGACCGTCCATGGCTGACATCGAGAACCGGCCTGCCCCACATAGCGGCAGCTTTCCCCGCAATGCATTCCTTCTCGTGCTCGTCTCGATCGCTGCGGCATTCGCCGTCGTGCTCAGCGGACACAGCACCGGGTTCCTGCAACGCTTCGAGCAGGGCTTCGCCGATTTCAGAGGCGCGCTGTTCTCCGACAGGATCACGAGCGACCATCCCGATGTCGTCATCATCAGCGTCGGCGGCAACGTAACGCGGTCACGAGCGACATTCGACCGGGCCGCCGTCGAGTTCGATCGCGCACAGCTGGCGCGACTGATCGAGCAGATCGACGAGAGCGCGCCGCGCGCCATCGGCTTCGACGTGCCGCTGCGCGGGGCCGGCGATCCGTCCAAGGACGAGGCGCTGCAGAAGGCGCTGCGTGAGGCCAAGGCGCGCGTCGTCGTAGGCGTCCGCTCTGACAGTGCGCAGAACAATCCAGAGCGCGCGACCTGGCTGTCCCGGTTCATCGCTGGAACCGGACGGGCGGCCGGGCACATATCGACTTTCTACGACGAAGGCCAAGGCCGTGCGGTGCGAGTAGAGGGGCCGGCCTCGAAGACCGGGCGCCTCCCCAACAGCTTCGCGCTGCTGGTGGCTCGCGCGCTGCGGCCCGAGACCGTCGCCGACCATGGCACCATCGCGTGGCTGCAGAAAGTCGACGAGGACAGCTGGCTGGCGCGCTACATCAGCGTTGGAGGACAACAGCCGTTCCGCACGCTCTACGCCGAGGAGCTACTCGACGCCAACAGGCCGCTGGCAGCCCGGCAACTCGCCGGCAGGCTCGTGCTCGTCACGACCGGCATCGCCGAAATCGAGCGCCACCGAACGCCGTTGACGAGCTGGACTGGCGAGGCGCTGGCACCGATCCAGATCCAAGCGCAGGCAATCGCGCAACTGCTCGACCGCAGGTCGGTCGGCGAGGTGTTGCCGCAGACGCTCCGGCTCGGGCTGTTCACCCTCGCTTGCCTCGCCGGTATCATCGGCTGGTACCGAGGACCGGGCTGGCACGTGCCAGGTACTCTGCTCGCGCTCGCAATTCTCTTGATGGCCGACGCGATGGCGTTCTCGTGGCGCGATCTGGCGTTGCCGATAATTCCCGCTGCAATCGTCTGGCTGCTCGCGGAGGCAGCAGGTCGCGGCCTTCGCCGCATTGTCGTCTGGGAGGAGCGAAACGGCCAATCCTGGCCTATCGAAGTAGCAGGAAGCGCAAAACCCTTTGAAGCTCCTCGAGAAGCTCCAAAACCGGCTTCGGGCGGCTGATACCAGCAAGTAGACCGTGGCCAACGGCGGCGGTCGTGCCGGTGCGACCGCGAGAGCGCCGATGCGCACACGACCCGATCACGCTCACGAAAATCCGATCGCGCGCGTGGAGGCGACGAGTTCGGGAGAGCGGCTGCGTCTTTGTCGTTGGGTCTATTGATCGAAGAAATTCCGCGTCCAATTGCGATCTGCTCGACGGGTCTCTCTCCTGGGCGGGGCCTGTACCCTCGGCCGGACGAAACGCGGCGCCGGTGCTGCCGTCGGTGGTGTTACCGACGGGAGTGTTGCCGACGGGGGTGCTGCGAGCGATGGACCAGCCTCGAGCTGCACCGTCGACGGCACGGGTGCCCCCACCGACATCCGTCCCTCCAGAATCATAGGCCGCCCAGCGACGACGGGCGAAGATGGCGCAACCGGCCCGGCCTGCAAGCCACCTGACCGCACAGTCGAGGCGGTCGTCGCCGCAAATACCGGAACCGCCTCTCGCCGGGCCAGCGAACCGGGCGAGGGCGCTCGCACAGCCATCATCTGGCCCGCGGGCAGCGTCGTCCGGCAGGCGACGCCGGGATACCCTCGTACAAGAGTGAGCTGGATAAGGTCCGGGTTGTCACTCTGGAGGTTGGAAGTCACCCTATCCATGAACGTCCGCATGCTGCGCCTGGAGGCCGCGCCCCAGTCGCCATCGATGTCGCCCAGATAGCAGCCGACGCGCCTCAGCTCGCGCTGCAGCTCGCGCACCAACTCGGGGTGTGGCCGCTCGCGCTGCACAGCGACAGGGCGCGGGGGCTGCGGCAACACGCTTGCCGGCGCAATCCGGGTCCCCGCGGCAATCTCGTCGCGGCCACCGGAATAGACCACGACCTCCGTAGACCACCCTGCCGGCACCCGCGCCGGGGCGGGCTCGCGCCTGACGCTGGCAGCCTGCTCACTCGGCTGCTCGACCTCGGCTGCATCTGCGATATTACCAGAGACGACGGGGGGAAGCGCAAATCCGAAAAAGCGCGTGCTCGAGGCCTGCGTCGCATCGGCGGCTGCGTTCGAGCGCTCGGGCGGGGGGATGGCGAGGTTGGCGATACCCTTCGAACTCACCCCGGTGACGACAGCCAATCCGCTATCGGTCGAGGTCGTCTCAAACCACTGAGCCAGCCCCAGGGAGCCGGCTGCAAGAACGAACACACCGAGCAAAACACGCATCTCTAACTCCGGCCGTATCAGTATAAACGCCGCGCTGTGGCGTCACATTATCCCTTACAGAGCGCCGAAGCCAGTACGACGTTGGCGAATCGGGCACGCCCCGCCATTCCAGCCCCCTCGCACCGATGATCGCACGATCCGAACGAGCATCGCGGCGCCATCGGACCATCAGACGTCGACGTCTTCCCTCATCCGCGCAGCCGAGCAATGCAACAACGTACTGTAATCACAATTGAATGTGGATAAGACGTTCACAGCGCTCGCGAACGGATGCGAACCGCGCCTGGCGATCGGAGGACATGCGCCGGCTCTCGGCCGGTTGCTGCAATTTTTCGCCGGTCACAATTCCGCGAGCGGCATCGACGAGACAGATACGCCGGCTGTCGGCACGGCGGCCCGCTCGAATCCAGCGCAGCCATCGACGCCCAAGCCCTAAGCCGCGCCCACCACACCCGGGCACGAGACGAGGGCCGATGCGCCCGTGTCGCTCAGACAGTATGGGCTGGCGTTCATATTCATTGTAGTACAGTGTTGCCGCCTCGAAGATGGCCGGGCCGTTGGGCAAAGAAAGTTCGAGTTGACGGGTGAGTTGACACTGCACCCGTGCGTGAGCCCTATGCGGGGCGACGATGATCAATGGGGGCCACGGTCTCTCCAGGCGTGGCTGGGGAATGCCTGAAGCGACCGATGCGGTCGGGAGGGGTCTCGCGCGACGGGGCCTGATTGTTAATGGATACTGGAATGGATCCGGCTCAGCAGATGCAGGGCCGCGCGGTCGTGGCAGGCGTCGAGATACCCAGTCTGATCAGGGACGAAACCCTGGTCGACATCTTCCGCGCCACTGCCGCGCGCTACCCGGACAAGACGGCGCTGGCCCTCATCGGCACTGGCGAGAAGCTCAGTTATGCCGACCTCGACCGCCGCTCGGACAGGGTGGCAGCGAGCCTCGCGCTACTCGGCGTGGAGCGCGGCGATTTCGTCGGGTTGTGGCTCAAACGATCGCTCGACCTGCACGTCGGGCTGCTCGGCATTCTGAAGGCCGGCGCGGCTTACATCCCGTTCGATGCCGAAGCACCGGCTGAGCGCGTCGCCTCATGCCTTGCCGACTGCGGAGCCCGGGTGCTCGTCTCGCACGGTGCGATGGCCGTGGAGACGGCCAAGCTGTCATCACCGGTCGCGATGGTGGAGACGCTGATCGACGGAGAAGGGCCACTCGCCGGCATCGTACCCGCCACCCACGCGGACCCCGCCTACGCCATCTACACCTCGGGCTCGACGGGCAAGCCCAAGGGCATCGTCATCACGCATCGCAATATCTGCCACTATCTGCGCTCGGGCAACGAGGCGCTCGGCTTTCGCGAAAGCGACGTCGTGCTGCAGCAGGCATCTGTGGCCTTCGACCTGTCGCTCGAGGAGATCTTCGTCCCCTATCTGGTCGGTGCGACGCTTAAAGTCGCGACCGCGGACACGGTGAAGCAGACGGATCGACTGCCGGAGATCATCGAGGCGGAAGGCATTACGGTGATCGACACCGTGCCGACCTTGCTGTCGATGTTCGAGCGCGACGTACCGTCACTGCGCGTGATCGTGCTCGGCGGCGAGGCCTGCCCACCAGCGCTGGTGGAGCGTTTCGCCAGGCCCGGCCGCGTCCTGTTCAACACCTACGGCCCGACCGAAACGACGGTGGTTGCGACCTATGCCGAGCTCAAAGCCGGCGATACCGTCACCATCGGGCGACCGATCGCCAACTACACGGCCTACGTCGTCGACGACCAGATGAACCTCGTGGCGCCCGGTGTCACGGGCGAGCTCGTCGTCGGCGGACCGGGCGTTGCCCAGGGCTACATCAACCTGCCGGAAATGACGGCGAAGAAGTTCATCGCCAACCCATTCGAACCGGGCTCGGTGCGCGATCCGATCCTCTACCGCACGGGCGACGCCGTCAGTCTCGACAGCGAGGGCCGCTTCGCGTTTCATGGCCGGATCGACGATCAGGTGAAGATCCGCGGCTATCGCATCGAGCTCGGCGAGATCGAGAGCCTGATCGCCGACGAGCCTGGCGTGCGGACGGCCGCGGTTGCCGTTCACCAGCATCCCACCGCCGGCGAGACCCTCGTGGCGCACGTCGTCTCGGGCGAGGACAAGCTCGATATCGAGGCGGCCAAGCGGGCGCTCGCCGCGAAGGTGCCACCTTATATGGTGCCGCCAGTGTGGCAGGTGCACGACACATTGCCGAGGCTCGCCTCCGGCAAGGTCGACCGCAAGGCGCTCTCGGTGCTGTCGATCACGACGGCAACCGTCGACCAGGGCGAGCAGGAGGAGCCGCGCTCGCCGACCGAGGCCAAGCTTCTCGAGGCGGCCAAAAGCGTGCTCGGGTTGCCGGTCGTCAATTTCGATGCCGACTTTTTCACGGACCTCGGCGGCCATTCGCTGCTCGCTGCTCGCTTCGTTTCGGAGCTGCGCAAGAGCCCCACACTCGCCTCGATCGCGCTGCAGGACATGTACTCCCTGCGCACGCTGCGGAAGATCGCAACCGCTCTGGACGAGCGCGCTCAGGGCGGCAAGGTCGACATCTCCTTCGATCCGCCACCGCTGTTGCGGCGCTTCCTGTGCGGGCTTGGACAGGCCATCGCGCTGCCGTTCATCATCGGGATCGTGACGCTGCAGTGGATGGGACTGCTGCTGTCCTCGATCTATCTCGTGCGCGACGAGACGCCCCTCATCATCGAGGTGGCGATCCTGTGCTCGATCTACGTCGGGCTCAACATGGGCGCAAAGGTGCTCGTGGTCGCCTTGAAATGGCTGATCATCGGGCAGACCAAACCGGGCGTCTATCCGCTGTGGGGCTCGTACTATTACAGATTGTGGCTGATGGAGCGCATCGTCCATCTGACACAGCACAAGTTCCTGCAGGGCACACCGCTGATGCGGATCTACCTCAGGGCATTGGGCGCCAAGGTCGGCGAAGACGCGATCATCAACGAGTTCGAAGAAGGCGCGATCGACCTCATCTCGTTCGGTGCCCGCTGCAGCCTGGGGGCCAAGGTCAAGCTCGCCAACGTGGAGGTCGTCGGCAATCTCGTCTATGTCGGCACGATCGAAATTGGTGCTGACGCCCACATCGGAAACGGCTGTGTCGTCGGCCACAACGCCAGGCTCGGCGAAGGCTGCGACCTCGCCGACCTGACGGCGATCGCGCCCGGCGGCGTCGTCGGAGACTTCGAGAAGTGGGACGGCACTCCGGCCAAGAAGGTCGGCATGGTCGACAAGGCCGCGTTGCCGGAGCACCCGGAGGCGAGCCCGAGGACCCGTTTCTGGCAAGGCATCGGCTACTTCTTCGCCTACAACCTCATCATGATGATCGGCCTGCTACCGATCTTCCCGGCGTTCTACGTTCTCTACAACATCGACAACTGGACGAGCGGTGACTACGACTACGTGATCCCCTGGCACATAGTGCCGATCTACGCTTGGCCCGCTGCTCTCGCACTCGTATTCGTGTCGATGGGCGTGGCCATCGTGATGCGCTGGATTCTCCTGCCCGACCGTGTCCAGCCCGGCAGCTATTCGATCTTCTCCGGCTTCTATTTCCGCAAATGGATGCTGGGCGTGATGGTGGAATCGCTGCTGGAAACGCTGAACTCGCTCTATGCGACGCTGTTCATGCGCAACTGGTATCGCCTGATGGGCTGCAAGCTCGGGCGGGGCACGGAGATCTCGGCGAACTTCGCCGGCCGCTACGATCTCATCGAAATGGGCGAGAACAACTTCATCGGCGACCAGGCTATCTTCGGCGACGAGGACATCCATCGCGGCTGGATGGTGCTCAAGCGACTGAAGACCGGAGACCGCGTGTTCTTCGGCAATAATGCCGTCATCGCGCAAGGCAGCGTTATCGAGGACGACGCACTGATCGGCGTGAAGTCCAAGATGCCAGAAAGCCTCAAGGCGGCTGCCGGCGAGACCTGGTTCGGCAGTCCCGCCATCAAGCTGCCGACGCGGCAGAAGGTTGTTTTGTCGGGCAACTGGACCTACGAGCCGCCCATGCACATGCTGTATGGCCGCCTGCTGTTCGAGGCAGCCCACACATCGTTCCCGACGGCCGTGCTCATCTCCATCGCCTACATCACGGCCGATCTCATCGCCATTCCGATAGACCTGGGTCACTATTGGACGGCTGCGGGCATCTTCATGGCGGCGGGCATCATCAACTCGCTGATCATGTATTCCTTCTCGGTCGGCTTCAAATGGCTGTCCATGGGCGTCTATCGGCCCATCATGAAGCCGATGTGGTCGTGGTGGGCGATGCGCACGGAAGCGGTCGCGGTATTCTACGGTGGATTGGCGGGCAAGGTGCTGCTCGAGTACCTGCGCGGGACGCCGTTCCTGCCGTGGCTGCTCCGCCCCTACGGCATGAAGGTCGGCAAAGGCGTGTTCATCAACTCTACCGACATCACCGAGTTCGATTGCATCAAAATCGGCGACTTCTCGGCCATCAACATGCAGTCGGAGATCCAGACCCATCTCTACGAGGATCGCGTGATGAAGGTCGGCCGAATCGACATCGGCAAGGGCGTCTCGATTGGCTCGGGCACCACGATTCTCTACGACACGAAGATCGAGAACTGGGTGCAAGTGGGGCCGCTGTCGCTCGTCATGAAAGGCGAGACGTTGCCGACGAGCACGCTCTGGTCGGGCTCGCCGACCCAGCCGATGTCGATCAATCCGCACGCCGCGGTCAAGACGCGCCCCCTTCCCCAAACGAAGGACAACGAGACTGTCCCGGCCTGAACAACACACGGATTTTCCTCGAGCGGCGCTACCGGCCCATGGTTGCGTGCTGCAGTCGGCCGCGGCTGTCGCCGTGCTGGTCAGCGGTGTGGTGGACGGCACCGCGCAACGGATAGAGGCCGCGCAGATCGCACTTCGCCAGTGTACGGGGCGCGGGGACATCCTGATCGGCCAGCGACCGAGCGGACGGCCACGCCTCGCCCTGCCCTACCCCGAGCTCGCCGTCTCTCTATCGCATCGCGCCGACTTGCTGCTCGCGGCGTTCTCTCCGATAGGGGATGTCGGCGCGGACATCGAGATCGACGCACCGGACATCGAGGCGCATCGGGTCGCCACCGATCATTTCTCGCCGGGTGAGGCCGCAGCGGTCGCGCGTGCGGGGGAGGCTACAGCGCGTGACCTCTTCCTGCGGCTATGGGTTGCCAAGGAGGCAGCGCTCAAGGTTTCCGGGCGCGGTGTGTTCGACGGCGTCGGCGAGCCCGATCTGGCAGCGCATCTCGATCGGTTGGCGCATGACGGCGCGGAGATCCAGATCGCGGCGAGGGGCCGGCTGCCCGCGCTCACCCTCGTTTTGCGCCGACTGGCGCTGCCACAGCGCCCGTCGATCTATTGCGGGCTGGCGGTGGCCGCTTAGAATAATTGCGCCAGACCCTTCGCAGCGGGAGCCCCGAAATGTCCAAGCCTCTCCCCGTATCGCTGCCGTTCGATCCGAATCCGCGGGCGCCGCGCGTGCCGCTGCCGCCGGGGGCCTGCGACACACACTTTCACGTGTTCGGCCCGCCCAACCTGTTTCCGTTCTCGGCCTCTCGGCGCTACGAGCCGCCCGCAGCGCCGATCGAATACTACCACGCCATGCAGCGCGCGACGGGGCTCGAGCGCGGCGTCGTGGTGCAGCCGAGCGCGCACGGGCTCGATCCAACGGCCATGCTCGATGCGATCGCGCGCTCGGGCGGGCGGCTTAAAGGCGTCGCCAACATCGGGGCGGGCATGGCGGACACCGAGCTCGAGAGGCTGAAGGCG
Source organism: Devosia equisanguinis (assembly GCA_945862355.1). Lineage (GTDB taxonomy): Bacteria > Pseudomonadota > Alphaproteobacteria > Rhizobiales > Hyphomicrobiaceae > CAMDPA01. The sequence goes on from CAMAYR010000004.1 coordinate 10,807, forward strand.
GCAGGTGTCGTCGGTGCGCGGTTCTCGCTGATGTCGGACAGGCCTGGCGACCGCGCGGCCATCGAGGCGGCGATCCCTCGCCTGCAGCGGCTCGGCTGGTCGCTCGACCTGCATATCGAGGCCGAGCACCTCGTCGCCAACGCGGAGTTCATCCGCTCGCTGCCGATCACCACCGTGATCGACCACATGGGACGTCCGGAGCCGTCGCACGGGCTCGATCAGCCGGCGTTCCGTCTGGTGCTCGAGCTCGCCCGTGATCCCCGCTTCTGGATCAAGTTGAGCGCGCTCGACAAGGTGACGGACGAACCGCTCGCGAACGTATTCGACGGCGTGCCGTTCAAGGATACGATCCCGTTCGCACGCGCCGTTATCGATGCAGCACCCGATCGCGTGCTGTGGGGCAGCGACTGGCCGCACGGCAACACGTTCGAGCCCGGCACCGTGCCCAACGACGGCGCGCTGCTCGACCTGCTGGCGACGATCGCACCGGAGGCGGATACGCTGCGGCGCATCCTGGTCGATAATCCGGCGCGGCTATATGGGTTCAATTGAGCCCAGCGGCGCACTATCTTATTGCCAGGGGCCGTGCGGGGCTCGAGATCGGAGCAGCGACATGCCGGCAGACGAGAAGAAGAACGCAGTCGAGGATTATTTCGGCCCACCGCCCAATCAGGCGCAGATCGACCGCGCAGCGCTGATCGTTGCGCTGGTGCAGGGGCGCGAGAGCGCCTCCCGCACGGACTATGCGCACCCGCGCCTCAAGGACATCGTGCGCATTCTCGACGAGGCGGGGCGCGAGAGTGGCTCGGATACGGGTGCGACGCGCCGGCGATAACCGTCACCTGAAGCTGCGCTGCTGAAACCAAAAAGGGCCGGACCCGAAGGTCCGACCCTGGTGATCGTGTGTTTTCGCCGATCCTCAAGCGCCGTCGGCATCCCGGCGCGGACGGCGATCGCCGTCGGGCTTGCGGAAGCCACTTGGCTTGCCGTCGCGACGCTCGCCCATACCGCGCTTCATTCCGCCCTGGCCACCGAAGCCGGCTCCACCAGAACCGTTCTGGCGGGGCCTGTCGCCACCTGGACCGCGACCGGGTCCGCGGCCGGCGGCGGGCCGGCTGTCGCGGCGATCGTCGTCACGGCGCGGGGCTGCGCCTTCGCGGCGCTCGCCTTGGGGACGGTCACTGCGGGGGCGGTCACCACCCTCGCGGCGTGGGCCACGATCATCGCTGCGGGGCTCGCGCGGCTTCCAATTGGGATCCTTCCAGCGCTCGCCGGCGGGGCGCGGGCGATCACCCTGTCGGCTCTCGCCACGCGACTGGAAAGGACGGTCGCTTCGGCCTGCACCCGGCTCGCGATCGCGACGGGGGCCGTCGGACGGTTTGCCGCGGCGCTCGCCGTTGAAGGGGGGACGCTCGCCCCGGGCTTGCTGGGGGCGATCCTCGCGGCGGTCGCCGCCTTGCCGGGGCTCGCGGTCGCGATCGGGACGGCGGTCGCCACGGTCGCGATTGCCGAACGCAGGCCGGCCGCCGTCGCCGAAGCGATGCTCGCCGGGCTTGCCGGCCGGACGGTGCTCGCGGCTCGCCCGGTGCTCCCGGTCGGGGCGGCTGCCGTCGTTCGTCCAAACCTGGTCGCCGCCTTCGCGTTCACGACGCGGTTCATCTCGGGAAGGGCGGTCAGCGCGAGGCGGTGCGCCATCGCGCTGCTCGAAACGGCGTTCTCCGCCCTCACGGTTGCGCGACTGCCAGCCGCCGGTGCGCTCGCCATCGCGGCGCTGCGGCCGATCGCCGTCACGGCGCGGGGGACGATCGCCACGGTCGGGGCGATCGGGGCGCGCCTGTCGCTCGCCGCCTGCTGCGGGACGGTCACCCGTGCGTGCCGGACGATCTCCGGTCCGGGCAGGACGGTCGCCGCTCCGGGCGGGTCGGTCGCCAGTCCGGGCAGGACGGTCGCCACGATCAGGTCGGCTCCAGCCGGGGCTACGCTCACGATCGGACTGCCGCTTGAACTCGCGGCGCGCCTCGGAAGGCCGCTCGCCGTCGCGCGGCTCGCCGCTCGGCCGCTCGCCGCGTCCTGCGGGCTTGTCGGCTGCGAGCTTCTCGTCGTTGCGGCGGTCCTCGCTGTCGATCGTCTGGCGCGTGATGCGCTCGATGTCACGCAGCAAGTGGCGCTCGCCCTCGTCGCAGAAACTCACGGCTGATCCCGACGCGCCGGCGCGCGCTGTGCGTCCGATGCGATGGACGTAGGCTTCCGGCACCTCGGGCAGCTCGAAGTTGACCACGTGCGTGACGTCGTCGATGTCGATGCCGCGCGCGGCGATGTCGGTGGCGACGAGCACGGCCGTGTTACCAGTCTTGAACGCGTGCAGGGCAGCCTCGCGCTGATTCTGGCTCTTGTTGCCGTGGATAGCGGCAGCGGAAATCTTGGCTGAGTTGAGGTGCTTGGCGACGCGGTCCGCTCCCCGCTTGGTGCGGGTGAAGACGAGCGTGCGGAACATCGACGGCTCAGCCAGCAGCTCGGCAAGCAGCGCCTTCTTCTTGCTCTGCTCGATGCGGATGACGCGCTGGGACACGCGCTCGACGGTGGTCGAGCCGGGTGCCACGGCGACCTTTACGGGGTCCTTGAGCAGCTCGCGCGTCAGCTCCTCGATCTCCTTGGGCATGGTGGCGGAGAAGAACAGGCTCTGGCGCTGCTTCGGCAGGTCGGCGACCACGCGACGGATCGGCTTGAAGAAGCCGAGGTCCAGCATCTGGTCGGCCTCGTCGAGCACGAAGATCTCGGTCTCGGCGAGCGATACGTTGCGCTGGCCCATGTGGTCGAGCAGGCGGCCGGGGGTGGCGACGAGGATGTCGACGCCGCGGCCCAGCTTATCGGCCTGCGGCCGCTCACTGACACCGCCGAACACGACGGCGACGGTGAAGCCCAGATGCTTGCCGTAGGTGCGGAAGCTGTCCGCGATCTGACTAGCCAGCTCGCGCGTCGGCGAGAGGATCAGGGCGCGGACGGACTTGCGCGACGCCGGCTTGCGGTCGGCTGCCAGGCGATGAAGGATCGGCAGTGCGAAGGCCGCCGTCTTGCCGGTGCCGGTCTGGGCGATGCCGAGCACGTCGCGCCCGGTCATGACCGAGGGGACGGCCTGCAGCTGGATCGGCGTGGGGGTCTCGTAGCCCGCCTCGGTGATCGCCTGCAGGATAGGCTGGGCGAGGCCGAGCGATTGAAACGTTTCCAAGTGGATTGCTTTCCAAAGTTGAGCGCGCGCGCAGCCATGCTCCGGCATCCATGCCGGTCGGGGAGCGGGCGAACGCCCGTTGCGTCGTGACGCGCCCCGCGTGGCCTGGGCTGTCTTTCGGGGGAAGTGGCTGGGCGCTCAACAGGAAGACCAACGCTGGCTGTGCCTCAAACGAGGCTGGCCGTCACGTCGTCCCTTCACGCGGCTGGAGCACCGAACATCGCGCCGAATCGGGCGATGGGTACAGCCTATCTCATGCTGCGGCGCACAAGTCAACTGTGATCTTGGGGATGGGAGGGAAGCGTCCGGCGTTGGCAGGGTCTCGGGCGGTGCTGGGGCGGTGCTGGGGCTAAGGGGAACGGATTGCCAGATGCGCCAGCGTCGCGCTTGTCCCAAGGCCGCCATTCGGGCGGTGGCGGGAGGGGCCAGGAGGAGGCGCGGTCGCCACTTCGGCTTAGGCTCAATACCCCGCTGCCCCGTCTCGCGGTGTCAGCTTCGGTCGGGCCGCGGCTGTGCCATCGGCTGCCGGGCCGTCCACTCCTCAATACGGCACCTTCGTCGTGCTCGTCTGCCAAATGCGGAAGGGCTCGAGGGCTTCGGGGAGGGCGAGGCGCAGCGTCGGCAGAAGGCGCTGGTCGAAGGGCTTGGGGATCTCGTCGTAGATCAGAGCGTCGTCGAAGCCGATGGCCGCGGCCTCGGCGCGGGTGTTGGCGAATACCAGCCGGTCGAGGCGGGCCCAGTAGATGGCGGCAAGGCACATCGGGCAGGGCTCGCAGCTCGCGTAGATGGTGGCGCCGGCCAGCGAAAAGTTGCCGATACTGCTGCAAGCGCGCCTGATTGCCACGATCTCGGCGTGCGCCGTGGGATCGTTGCCGGCGGTCACCTCGTTTCCGCCCTCGGCGATGATCAGGCCGTCTCGCACGACTATCGCGCCGAACGGACCGCCCAGCCCGGCTGCTGCCTGGCGCCGGGACAGCTCGACGGCGTAGGATAGAAAGCAGCGGTCGGCGTCCAGATCGGAACTCGTCACGCGATGCTCCATTTTCCGTGAATGCCCGCGCCAGAACCGGTCAGCCCGAGGAAGCCCGGCCCGCGCCAGATCAGATCGGCCAGTCGATCGGCCCGAACCGACGCACAAACCGGATGTTCACACCCAGACATTATTTTTCCAGATCTATCTGGCCGGACGCTCGTCAGCGTTCGGTGCGTAGATCGGGAAGAGTAGCATGCCAGATCGCCAATCGAACCCGGGATCGTCATTCGGCAAGCGCGGCCAGGTGAGGATATCGCCGCAACCGAGCATGGCCCCCCAACCGCTGCCCCAAGGCGGTCTTCTAGCGAGCAACAACAGCACGCTGAAATGGGCCGGCGGGGCCGTCGCGGGCCTGTTACTGCTTGGCATCGTGAGTGGCGGCCTCGCCAGCGGCGGAACGGGTGGTGGCGGCGGGTTGCTGGGTGGCCTCCTCGGCGGGCTGCTCGGACACAAGATCGCCAACTCCATGCGCGGTGCACCGAATACGGCGACGCCGGCCGCAGCCCCGCGGGCGGCGGCGCAGTCCACGACCGTCCAGCGCGGCGGCTTCGGCTCGACCGGCGCGTCCGGCTTTTTCTCGGGCAGCTGATCGATGCGTCGCATCCCCATGCCGGAGCGGCCGTTCTGGCGCCAGCGCGCGAAGGAGCTCGGCTTCTCGTTCCACTTGCCCGGCGGCGAGATCTACTGGGACGAGCGCGCCTGCTACACCTTCGGCCTGCAGGAGATCGAAACCGAGATCGAGGACGCCGCGCAGGATCTCGAAGGACTTTGCGCCAGCGCCGTGCAGCGGATCGTCAGCGACGACATATTGCTGGAGCGCATGGCGGTGCCGCGATCGGCGTGGGAGCTGATCCGACGGAGCTGGAGCCGGAACGATCCCTCGCTCTACGGCCGTTTTGATTTTTCCTACACGCCGGGCAGCCCCGCAAAACTGCTCGAGTACAACGCGGACACGCCGACGGCCCTCTACGAGGCGGCCGCGTTCCAGTGGTACTGGCTCGAGGACCAGATCGCGGCCGGACGGCTCCCTGAGGGCACCGACCAGTTCAATTCGATCCATGAAAACCTCGTTGCTCGGTTCGCGGAGCTTGCGGGCAAGGGGCTGCTGCATCTGACCAGCGTCGCCGAGCACTTAGAGGATCGCGGCACGGTCGACTACATCGCCGACTGCGCGAAACAGGGCGGGTTCGAGACGCGCTTCATCGCGATCCAGGACATCGGGCTGGGCAGCGACGGCCAGCTCTACGATCTCGACGATCAGCCAATCGAGCGGCTGTTCAAGCTCTATCCTTGGGAGTGGCTGCTCAACGAGGAGTTCGCACAGGGGCTCGCCACGAGCTACACGGCGTTTCTTGAGCCGCCGTGGCGAGCATTGTTGTCCAACAAGGGCATCCTGCCGGTGCTGTGGGAGATGGCGCCGAACCATCGCAACCTGTTGCCGGCCTACTTCGCGGACGACCCGCTGGCGCGGCAGCTCTACGGCAACTGTGCGATGAAGCCGATCTACTCCCGCGAAGGGGCCAACGTGACGCTGATCGAGGACGGGCGGACGATCGACATCGCGGACGGCGGTTATGGCCGGGAAGGCTACATCGTGCAGGGCCTCGCGCCGCTGCCCTGCATCGATGGCAATTTCCCCGTCGTAGGTGCATGGATCGTCGCCGGTCGGTCATGCGGCGTCGGCATCCGCGAGGACGAAAGCCCGATCACGAAGAACACCTCACGCTTCGTGCCTCACATCATCGAGGCGGATTGATCGAGCCATCCCCGTGGCCGCGCGGCCGTGGCGCTTGCCCCGACGCTCGACTTTTGCGACAGAGTAGCGCCCGCATGGCGCGCAGCGCCCCTGCCCGGGCATTTCAAGCTCGGAGCGGCGATGAACCGGATCGACAGACTGTTCGGACTGAGGGGCGAGGCCCGCGTGCGCTTTCAGCACGGCGAGTATCAGGTGCTGACGCCTGGGGATTTCGTGCGCTGCGCCGTGACCGGACAGGCCATCCCGCTGGAGGATCTGCGCTACTGGAACGTCGAGTTGCAGGAGGCATACGTGTCGCCCGACATCTCGATGAAGCGCTATGTCGAGTTGCGCCAGAAGGGTCGCATCCGGGTGTAAGGAGGGCTGTGCCCGTCGCCGATCCCGGCACCTGACTTGGCAGGGCCACCATGTCCCGCCGTAGTCCGCCCTCGAAGACGGGCAGACAGCCAAACCACCACCGGCGGTGCGGGCGGCCCGTAGGCCGCTGACCTCGAGGTCCGCAAAAACTTCATCGCTGCACGCGATTTCCAATCCCACGGAACGCCGGCATGGGCGCCGCTCCGGCCATGCTGTTCAAATCGCCGTGCTGCGCTCAATTGCGGCCCATCCGATCGACCGATCGCAGGCGCGAGCGACCGATCGGATGTGGCCTGAGGGCTGAGGGCTGAGGGCTACTTCTTCGGCTTGAAGCCGTATTCCTCCCAGCGCCGCTCGACAAGATCGAGGTCGATCGGATCGGACTTGACCATCTTGGGATAGCGGTCTCCCTGGTAGTTTTCCTCCGGCTCGAAATCGAGGTTGATGGTCGCGTCGATCAGGACGCGGCACCACTTGCCCGTGCCGTACATTGCGGTGTCGCGATACTTGAGCCGCGTCGAGGGATCGAGTGCCGAGCCGAACGTGCCCGGCATGAAGACGATGTCGTCCTCGGCTGCGTTCACGCGGTAGGCGAAAGCCCAATCGAGAGAGCCCGGATCGTGGATGTCGATGTCGTCATCGACCACCCAGATGTGCTTGTAGCGGAGATGCGCCGCGTTGGAGCCCCAGATCGCGCACGCGGCCTGCTTGGCCTGTCCACGATACGTCTGCTTCATCTGGATGATCAGCGTCGTGCCGTTGTTGGCGGCAGGGCAGTGCACGTCCGTGATTCCAGGCACGCCGGAGCGCTCGAGGATGTTCCAGGCGAGTGCTGCACGCTGCACCGACGACATGATCGAGTTCTCGTTCAGCATCTTGGGCATGGTGCCCTCGAGCGTACCGCGGAAGATCGGATCGTTGCGGTGGGTGATGGCCGTCACCCGCACGACGTGCTTTGGCGACTGGTCGCCGCCGAAGTAGCCTGTGTACTCGCCGAACGGGCCTTCCATCTCGAACGTCGCGGGATCGGGCGAGATCCAGCCTTCGATGACGATCTCGGCGGAAGCGGGCACCTTGAGCGGCACCGTCTCGCAGTCGACGAGCTCGACGGGTGCGCCGCGAATGGCGCCCATCACGTCGTATTCCGACACGTCCGGCGGGATCGGCGAGGCGGCGCAGAACGGCAGGCTCGGCTCCCATCCGTAGATGAACGCGACCGGCATCTCCTCCTGCTTTTCGACGTATTTCTTGAAGTCGAGGCCCCAGTTCTGCGGCCGCCACAAGAGCACCGGCAGAGAGTTAGGCTTCTGGCCAACCATGCCGCGGTACATGCCGACGTTGAGGCGGCCCGTCACCGGGTCCTTCGTCACCGTACCCTGCATCGTGTTGATGTAGCGCCCGCCATCGAGGCGATGCCACTTCGGCACGGGGAAATCGAGCAGATTGATGTCGTCGCCGGTGACGATATTCTCCTTGACCGGGCCTGTCTTCAGGGTCACCGGGGGCACGCGGCTGGCGTAGGCCTTCCGGGCGGCCTTCACCATCTCGGTGATAGATGCGTCCTTCGGCAGGCCGAACATCATAGCGACGCGGCTATAGCTCGACAGCCCGCCGGTGAACAGCTTGGTGCAACGCGCGCCGGGGCCGTTGTAGTCCTTGATATTGTTGAACATCAGCGCCGGGCCGTCGCCGTTGCCGAACGCCTTGCGGGTCACCGTTCCAAGCTCGCACTCCCAATCGACCTCGACGTCGATGTCGTGGATCTCGCCTTCGCGTCGCAGGGCCTCGATCCAGCCGCGCAAGTCGCCGAATGGTGCGGGCTGGTTGGATCCCGCTGCCGGGGCGCCACTTTCTGCTGTTTTGGGCGTCGGTTTCTGGTTGGGCGACTTGGCCATCGTTGGCAGCTCCTTGGAAGTGGGGGTACCTTGCCCCGCCGGTGAGGCATGGGTGCTTTACAGCGGGCGCGCCCGCGTGCAAAGGCTGCCTTCTAATCAGATCAGGTGCGAGTGAAACGTTGTCTCACTTGCATATAGTCGAGGAAAATAATCCATGGAAGTCAAGCGAGAGCCCGTCGCCTATCCCGATTTGCGGAGCTGGATTTCAGCATTGGAGAAGGCCGGCGAGCTAGACACCGTAAAAGGCGAGGTCGACTGGAAGTACGAGTTGGGCACTTTGACGCGCCTGGCGCTCGGCCCCGGCACCGGCAAGGCCCTGCTGTTCAACAACATCAAAGACTACAATAAAAAAGACAGCCGCTGCGGCAAGTTGTTCGTGTCGGGCCTCGCCTCGTACGGACGCGTCGCCATGATGATGGGGCTGCCGCGCGACACGCACCCGCGCGAGCTCGTGAAGCTCGGCCGTTCGGTCCTGGAAGGTCGCATCGCCCCCCGCACTGTCAAGGATGCCCCCTGCAAGGAGGTCATCGTCAAGGGCAAGGACGTCAACCTCGACGACTTCCCATCGCCGATCTGGAACCGCCCCGATGGCGGTCGCTACATTCTCACCTACGCCGGCATCATCTCCAAGGACCCCACGACCAACGTTCACAACGTCGGGATCTATCGCGGCATGGTCGCGAGCAAGAACGAGATCCCGATGCTGATGTGGCGGGCCCAGAACATCGGCCATCACGTCGCCGCATGGCAGGCCGCCGGCCACAAGCGGATGCCGATCGCGGTGGCAATCGGGTGCGAGCCGACATTCGGCTTCACCGCCTCCGCGCCGATCACGCGCGGCGTCAGCGAGTACGACGTGATGGGCGCCATTCGTGGTGCGCCGATCGACCTCGTCAAATGCGAGACCAACGACCTGATGGTTCCCGCCTCCGCCGAGATCGTGATCGAAGGCGAGCTGACGCTCGATCCCGAAGAGTACGTGATGGAAGGTCCGTTCGCCGAGTTCACCGGCTATGTAGCCGGCGACAAGAGCCCCAAGCCGACCATCAAGATCACCTGCATCACGCATCGCAAGGACCCTATTCTGACCGGCGCTATCGAGGGCGCGCTGCCAGGCAGCTACTCGGAGAACGGCATCTGCTCGTCGATCATGCGCGCAGGCGTCGCCTGGAACGTGCTCGACCGAGCGGGCCTGTCGGGGGTCGCCGACGTGTGGTGCCCGCCCGTCCAGATGGGCATCAACACGGTGGTGGCGATCAAGCAGAGCTACCGCAACCAGGCCAAGCAGGTCGGCCACGCGCTTTGGGGCTCGGCCGCCGGCCACGTGCGCTACAAGCATGTCACGGTAGTGGACGACGACATCGACATCCACGACTACGGCGCGGTCGACTGGGCCATCGCCTATCGCGTCAACGCCGGCGAGGACGATGTACTGATCTCGCCGTCGACTTTCGGCGCCGGCCTCGACCCCTCGACCCGCAAGCGCGACCGCAACGCCGCGCTGTTCGGCACGGGCAAGTGGGCACGCCTTCTAATCGACGCGACCATGAACCTCGACTACGACCCGGATCCAGAGCTCGGCGGCGCACGCTTCCCGCCGCTCATCTGGCCGTCCGACGAGGATCGCAAGTCGGCGCACGAACGTTGGGCCGAGCTCGGTCTTTCGCCGCTCGATCCCAGCGCCAGACGCTGATCGATAGAGGGAGGCCATGCTCCGCATCGCGTTCATGGCCTCCAACAACGGCTCGTCGATGCGCGCAATCGTGCGCGCCATCGGCGAGGGCCGCATCGCGGCTGAGCCCTGCCTGATCGTGACCAACCGGCGCTCCGCGCGCGCGCTGGCGTTTGCAGCCGAGCACAACATCGCCAGCCGGTGCATCCCGACCGAGGGCGTCGAGGAGGCAGCCGACGCCGAGCTGTTGCAGGCGCTGGCAGACGCCGACGCCGACCTCGTCGTGCTCTCCGGCTACCTCAGGAAGCTCGGGCCACGCACACTCGCGGCCTATTCAGGTCGCGTGCTGAACGTGCATCCAGCCCTACTGCCGAGACACGGCGGTAAGGGCATGTACGGCCGCAAAGTGCACGAGGCGGTGCTGGCGGCCGGCGACACGGAAACCGGAGCGACCATCCACATCGTCGATGCCGAGTACGACCGCGGCCGCGTTCTCGCGCAACGCCGCTTTCCCGTCGAGCCCGGCGACACGGTGGAAACCATCGAGCGTAACGTGATGCGCACTGAGGAAGCGTTGTTCGTCGAGACCGTCTCGCGCATCGCAAAAGGCGAGCTGACGCTATCCTCGTGACGCGCACTCAACCCTGATTGTCGCTGCTGATTGTCGCTCCTGGACCTGCGGCCCGTCCCGGTTCACATTGTGCCGAACAACGCACGCTCCATGGCGGAGACCACAATGCCCTATCTCAAATCCCACAACGACCTTTCCGGCCCCGGCGACGTGTTCGGCGCCTATCCCGAGATCTATCGCCACTGGGCCGAGATGGGCCAGCTTTTCATAAACGGTCCCTCGCCGCTGACGCCCGGCGAGCGCGAGATGATCCAGGCCCTCGTCGCCGGCACCATCGATTGCCAGTATGCCTACGTCGCTCACACGGCAGCCGCCGTCTCGCGGGGCATCGAGCCGGGCGTGGTGGAAAAGCTCGTGGCCGATGTGGCAACCGCGCCGGTTTCCGACAAGCTCAAGCCGCTGCTGGGATACGTCAAAAAGCTCGCCGGGACGCCGCATTCCATCACCCAGGCCGATGCCGACGCCATCTTCGCCGCCGGCTGGGACGCGCACGCATTCCACGACGCTGTCGCACTGACCGCTCGCATGACGTTCATGTCGCGCATCATCTTCGGCCACGGTTTTGTTCCGATGACGCCGGAGCGGGCGAAACATAACGCCGAGCATCGCGCCAAGGTCGGCTACGTCGCGCTCTATCCGAGCCTAGAAAAAAAATAGCCCGCTGCCCGCATCCGATCGCCGATCGGCACACGCGGCATGGTTGCGCGGAATGCCACAGGTCGTTTCCCGTTGGGCGTGGTAGATAGCAGCTCCAATCGAGCGAGCGGCTGACCCTCGCCCTTTGCGGCCTACCCGTCCTTTGCGCCTTATCTGATGCGCGGACGCGGGCCTGTCCAGCCTCCCATGTGGCTCGATCTGCCAGTCTCGGCAATCGAGTCTCGGCAATTCGACAACCGTATATCGACAACCCAAGGATCCAGACGCCATGGAAATACGCACGGCCGTCCGGCCCGATCTCTCCGCCATTTCAGACTGCGAAACCAACGCATTCGGATCGCCCCGGCGGCTGATCGACGGTGACGGCACGAAATCCCATGCCAGGCTGCTGGCTCAGATCCGGGACGGCGAAATTCGCGTGATCGAAAACGGAAATGGCGTGGCCGGGTTCATCTCGTTCACGACGAATTTCGAGCATCTGTTCGTCAGCACCATCGCGGTGCTGCCGCAGTATCAGCGCCAGGGGCTCGGCAGCCTTCTGCTCGCCAAAGCCGAGCAGGAAGCCGTCCGGCGCGGTCTGGATCACGTGAGCTTGTTCACGGACGGCCCCGCCGCCGACAACGTGGCGTTCTACGAAAGCCGAGGCTTCGGCGAGACCGACCGATGCGAAGGCCCGGGCTTCGCGCGCATCTATCTGAGCAAGCCCGTCACGTCGGAAGCAGCCAAGGCTGCCTGACCCATCCATGCCCCATCCGGGCCCGAACCTGAACGAAGACCTGACCAGAACCCAGGTCACACTCACCTGGGCCTGGCCTGATCCCAATCATCTGCTCAGGATATTGATCGAGCACGCCCCGTGATCCAGCCCGGCGATACCACCACCGGTGCAGTGCGCGAGCGCCACCTTCGCGCCCTCGACCTGACGCCGACCGGCATCGCCGCGCAACTGGAACGTCAACTCGACGAGTTGTGCCGCCCCTGTCGCGCCCACGGGATGACCGCGGCACAACAGACCGCCTGAAGGGTTGACCGGAATGCGGCCGCCGAGCGAGGTCGCCCCACTTTCGAGCAGCGCCACCGCCTCCCCCCGCTCACACCAGCCGAACGCCTCGTAGTAGAGCAGCTCGGCGATCGTGAAGGCGTCATGAACCTCCGCGACGTCGATGTCGTCGGGACCCATCCCCGACATCTCCCATATTTCCGCCGCCCCCCGCGCGGTGATCTCCGGCACGGTCATGTCACGAAATCCCGTCATGTAGCGGCCCGAGTTCAGCTCGGATGCCACCACCCACACCGGCTTGGCCAGACCGATCTCGCGCGCCTTCTCCTCCGACACCAGCACCAGCGCCGCCGCACCATCGCCCGTCGGGCAGCAATGCAACAGCGTGAAGGGATCAGCCACGGGCCGCGCCTTCGCGATCTCCTCGAGCGTCACCTCGTTCTGGAATTGTGCAAGCGGATTGAGCGCGCCGTGCTTGTGGGCTTTCACCGCGACCTTTGCGAGGTCCTGCGGACCAAGCTTGTGCTCGTGCATGTAGCGGCCGGCCCGCATCGCGTAGAGCGCCGGCATCGTGAGACCGACGTTGACGTCCCAGTCGTCCGGCTGTCCGGGTAGCACGCCGCCGCCGAGCGACGTCAGCTTGTCGATTCCGACGACGAGCGCGCAGTCCCACTGCCCCGTGCTGATCGCATGCCATGCCTCCCGGAACGCCGTTCCTCCTGAAGAGCAGGCGTTCTCACAATTGACGACCGGCATCCCCAGCAGGCCGAGCGGCCGCAGGATGCGCTGGCCGACGAGGCGGCCGCCATAGGCAGATCCGACATAGGCCGACTGGATCTCGCGCGGCTCCACGCCCGCGTCGCGCACGGCGGCTTTGACGACGGGCCAGCCGAGATCCTGCACCGAAAGCTCCGGAAACTTGCCGAACCGGCACGTCGCGGCGCCGGCAATCGCAACTTTGCGCATGTGACATCCACCCGGAATTTCGAGACGCACAATAGTGTATGCGAGCCTGCATGGAGTGCCAATGCCACCTCCCCGCAAATCTCGCAAACAAGCATAACACGACTGCATACGCAGCATTTCTGCATCAATACAGCCACAATCGAACGTGTGCGTTACGCACGCCCCAAGGCTGCCGGTTTTCGATCGTTGATGGCTCCTCGTTCATGCACGCCGAAACCCCCGCGACGGCGAGCAGGTCCGCATCGCAACTTCAGCGTTGGTGATCATATGATGCAAAAGACGGGAGAGCTGACCGCTCTGCAGTGGCTCGCGCCCAGCATGGCGCGCGACGGACTGATCAAGAACGGCGATTGGGTTCTCCCTGCCGCCGAGGAAGCGGGAGGGCTCTTCGCCGACGAGCAGCTTCGCCTGCCCGCGCAATTCCTGGCCGTGCTCGACCGCTTCGCCCTCGACTACATCAGTCAGGCCCCGGTCATCGTGGTCGCCGCGTCGCATGGCAAGAAGTTTACGAAGCGCAACGACCGCGTAGACGTCGGCAAGCGCTTTGTGTCGGAGTGCCGCGCGGGCATGAAGCTCGCCGAGCTTCTGAAAGGCTACGGCCTGGCGCCGCAACTGCGTGCGCTGTCCGGACAAGCCCTGCGCGATGGCCAGCACAATCTCCTCGCCGCGCTCTCCGCCGTGGTGCCGGCCTCGACGCTGGCGCAGGCGATCCCGAAGTCGCCGGACGAGCAGAATTCGTGGCTTCTCGGCTTGGAATCCTGGCGCCACCACATGTTTCGCCACTTCCGCAACGCCAACATCCTTCTCCCGTGGGCCGCGGCTAACATTCGCAGCGACGAGGCCCGCACCTCGGCCAGCGACGTGGCCGACTTCGCCGGCTACGCCGCACGCACTCAGACCACCTTCGATCAGGGCTGGACCTTCGCGCAGGCCCTCGCCGCCTCGCGGCGCTGGCACGACGAACTCGCGATCCGCCCGCCGCTCCATGAGGCGAGCTGTCCCGATTGGCGGACACCGATCGACTATGCGCCATTGCCGCTCGCGATCCAGTTCGACGGCTTTGCGTTCCATGCCCTGAACACGCGTGAGGCGCTGTATGAGGAAGGCGCGCGGATGCACCACTGCGTCCGGCTATATTCGGACAAGGTCGCAAGCGGCGCCTCGCGCATCTATTCCGTGCGCCGCGACGGCAAACGCGTGGCAACCCTCGAGCTCGTCCGAACACGCAGGGCCCGCGCCGCGACACCACGCTACGAGATGACCCAGCTGAAGGGCCCGCACAACGCCGCACCATCGGTCGAGACGGCAAAAGCGACGGCGGCATTCATCGCCGCCGTGTGCCCTGCCACCGCTGCCATACGAGGCAAGCTCGCGACCGACGATCCGCGCGGCGCCCGCGTACGCGAGGCGTTGCGCACGAGGCTCGGCGACGACATGTACTCGAGCTGGTTCCGGCCCCTCGATTTCGAGGCCTTCGACGGCAAGGCGCTGTGCGTCTCGTTCCCCGTCAAGTTCCTGCGCAACTGGGTGCAGTCGCACTACCTCGACACGCTCCTGGAATGTTGCGCGGCAAGCTTCGCCGGGCTGGAGGAGGTCGATATCGTCGTACGCCCGACCTCGCCCTTGATGCCGCGGCGCCCCTGGCGCCTCGACGAACGATGATGCTGCGGCTGGAACGCCCCCGCGATCAGGCGCTCTCGAACTGGTGACTCATGATCGGCCGGCCATCTTCGGTTCGACCGATCTCGCCGACCTTGAGGCGAACGCGGGCGTCATAGGGCGGCGGCGCATTCGGATCGCACGCCAGGGGCGCCGACACGCGCACGCCGTTGTCGAGATCGACATAGGCGATCACATAGGGCGTCCGCCAGCCCTTGCGCGCGACGTGTACCACCGTGAACGCATAGAGCTTGCCCGTCGCCGGCAGCGGATCGTCCTCGATCTCCTCCGACCAGCACGCAAGGCACACCTTGGGCTTGGGGAACACCTCCGCCCCGCAGCCCCGGCACTTGCCCCCGCGCAGTCGGATCTCGCCCGACGCCAGCGTCATCACCGCGCCCGGCACGGTCCACTGCTCCGCGGGAAGCTCCGCCACCTTTGCCTTGACCGCCATGTCACCTGACCTTGAAAAGGATGTCACCTGACCTTGAAAAGGATCTTGCCTGTGCTCTCGCCGGATTCGCTGCGCCGGTGCGCCTCCACCGCCTTCTCCAGCGGCAGCTCGCAGTCGATCAGCGGCTTGATCTTCGAGCCCAGCACCGGCCACATGCGCGGGACCATCTCGTCGGCGACCTTCATCTTGCGCGAAAGCTCCGACGTCCGCAGCATCGAGCCGTAGACCTGCGCGCGCTTCTGCATGATCGCGGACACCGGCACGGTGGCCCCGTTGCCGCCCGACACGTAGGACAGGCGGCCGTCGCGGACGAGAAGGTCGATGTTCTTGGCCGCATAGCCGTCTGCTGCGACCGGATCGAGCACAACGTGAACGCCTGCCCCGCTTGTGGCTTCCTTCAGCACCGCGACGAAATCCTCCGTGCGGTAGTTGACGACGCGCTCCGCACCGAGCCCCAGGGCAATGGCACGCTTCTCCTCCGTGCCGACGGTTGCATAGGGCACTGCCCCGATCAGGCGGGCGATCTGAATCGCCGTCGAGCCGATGTTGCCGGTGCCGCCGTGGACCAGCACGCGCTCTCCGGGCTTCAGCCCTGCGATCTGGATCATGTTGAACCAGACCGTGAACAGGTTCTCCATGATTGCGCCATTCTCGCGCTCGGTGAGCGCTGGCGACTGCGGCAATGCGAGGCAGGCATCGGACAAGCAGTAGTCCGCATAGGCCCCGCCCTGGACGAGCGCGCAGACCTTCTCGCCGATCCGCTGCCGGTCGGCGGCGTCCCCCACCGCGACGATTTCGCCCGAGCATTCGAGCCCGAAGATCGGCGTGTGGCCGGGCGGGGGGCTGCCGCGCTTCCTCTGGCTGATGTCGTGCGGATTGACGCCGGCCCAGGCGACGCCGATCAGCACCTGCCCGGGCCCTGGCTCAGGGACGGGCATGTCCACAACCTCGAGCACCTCCGGCCCACCCGGACGCTTCTGGATGACCGCACGCATCTGGGAGGGGAGTGGCATCGATGTCGCTCTCAGTTGAAACGGGATTTCGTTGTGTCTATGGTCGACCCTCGCCGCGGCTGGTCCGGCTTGTCAAGGATCGGCACTATTCCTGCTCCCGGTAGCGGTCGCGCGACGGGGAGAGGGTACACACAGAGGGAACCGCAAGGCACATGAAGCCGGCGCCATTCACGTACCATGATCCCAAGACGGCCGCGGAGGCTGCCGCGCTGCTCGGGCAGCTCGAGAACGCGCGCGTTCTGGCCGGCGGCCAGTCGCTCATGCCGATGATGAACTTCCGATACGTGATGCCCGACCACATCGTCGACATCAACGGCATCGGTGAGCTCAGCTACATCCGAAACATCGGCGGCAACCTGTCGTTCGGCGCCCTGACGCGCCAGCGCGAGATCGAGTTCTCCGAGGAGGTGAAGGCGGCCTGTCCGATCATCACCGAGGCGCTGAGCTGGGTCGGCCATCGCCAGACGCGCAATCGCGGCACCATCGGCGGATCGGTATGCCACATGGACCCCTCCGCCGAGCTTGTTGCCGTAACGGCCCTGCTCGACGGCACTCTGACGGCGAAATCCAAGGACGGCGACCGCAAGATCTCGATGGCCGATTTCGCCCAGGGCTTCATGTCCACGGCCTTGAC
Source organism: Devosia equisanguinis (assembly GCA_945862355.1). Lineage (GTDB taxonomy): Bacteria > Pseudomonadota > Alphaproteobacteria > Rhizobiales > Hyphomicrobiaceae > CAMDPA01. The sequence continues at coordinate 27,760 of CAMAYR010000004.1, forward strand.
CGATGGCGAGATGCTGACCGACATCACGGTGCCGCTGTGGCCCAAGGGACATGGCTACGCCTACGAGGAGTTCGCGCGGCGCCACGGCGACTTCGCGATCGCAGCGTCGGGCTGCCTCGTCGAGGTAGTGAACGGTTCGATCAAGCGCGCCTCGATCGTCGTCTCCGGCGTCCGGCCCAACCCCGTTCGGCTGACGGCAGCCGAGAAGGCGCTCGTCGGCCAGAAGCCGGGCGACAAGATCGCCGAGGAGGTCGCCGCCGAGGCCGGCAAGATCGACGCTATGGAGGACGCCTACGTGACGGCGGACTACCGTAAGCATCTGGGACAAGTGATGGTGAAGCGCGCCCTCAAGCGGGCCTTCGCGAAGGCCACGGGAGGAGCGTGAGAAGATGGCAGACAAGCGCAAGATCAAAGTACGCGTCAACGGCAAGGACTACGAGCGGGAGGTCGAGACGCGGCTCCTGCTGTCCGACTTCATCCGCCACGAGCTTCGCCTCACCGGCACCCACGTCGGGTGCGAGCACGGTGTATGCGGCGCCTGCACGATACACTTCGACGGCCGCACCGCGCGCTCTTGCCTGATGCTGGCCGTGCAGGCCAATGGCCACGACCTGTATACCGTCGAGAGCCTCGCCAATGCCGACGGCAGCCTCAATCCGCTGCAGGAAGCCATGCGCGACAACCACGGCCTGCAGTGCGGCTACTGCACGCCGGGGGTGCTCATGACATTGACCGAGCATCTGCGCGATACGCCCGACACCGACGAACCTAAGGTTCGCGAGGCGCTGTCGGGCCATCTTTGCCGCTGCACAGGCTATCAGGGCATCGTGGACGCCGCTCTCGACGCCGCCGGCCGCTACAAGAAGCTCGGCAAGACGCCGTAGACGCCACTTCGACGTCGTAAGCGCAGGTCCAATCTGGAAAGTCGAGGGCGGATCCGACGGGTCCGCCCCACTTTATTTTACCGCACCTTGAACACCAGCTTGCCTCTCAGGTGCCGGCTCTGGCTCACCTTGTGCGCCTCCTGCGCGTCCTTCAGGTCGTAGAGCGTCACCTCCGGCACGTGAACGGCGCCGACCGAATGCAACTGCATGATGCGCTCGAGGTGGTGCCTGTCACGCCCAACGGCCGGCCGAAGCGAGACGACATCGCTGCGCGCGGCCGGCACCGGTGCCTTGGCCCCCGACGCGATGAACGCCGCACGCCCGCCGGGCTTCAACACCTGGAACGACTTCTGCGTCACCTCGCCCCCGACCGTGTCGAATACGCAATCGACGTCGGAGACGACCTTGGTGAAGTCCTGCGTGCGATAGTCGATCACCTCGTCGGCGCCGAGCTTGCGGGTGTAGTCGTGATTTGCAGCACTCGCCGTCGTGATGACGCGCGCGCCGATGTGCTTTGCAAGCTCGATCGCGAAGCCTGCGACGCCACCCGCGCCGCCGTGGATCAGGATCGTCTCGCCCTTCTGCAGCTTCAGCGTGTCCTCCACCGACACGAGCGCGGTTAGCCCGATCAGCGCGAGTGCCGCGGCATCGACATGGCTTACCCCCTCCGGCTTCCTCGCGCAGATCGCCGCCTTCATGGCGATTTTTTCGCAATAGGTGCCTTCCTGGCCGACATCGCACACGCCGAGCACGGCATCGCCCACCCGGTAGTCCGTAACGCCCGGCCCAATCGCGCTTACCACGCCGGAGAAATCGCGACCGAGAATGTAGGGAAACGTCGAGATCGTGGCGTAGGCACTGCCGTCGCGCACCTTCCAGTCCGCGCCGTTGATGCTGGCGGCATGGATGTCGACCACGATCTGGCCGGCGCTTGCCACCGGATCGGGTAACTCGCCCAAGCGCAGCACTTCGGGACCGCCGTGGCGCTCCATGTAGACAGCCTTCATCATCGTCGTCCTCCTCGGGTTCTCATTTCCGGCAGGATGAGGGGAGGCCGCCTGCAACGCAAGCATGCAGCCTGGCGGGCATCCGGCCGCTCTTGTTCCCCGGCCCGTGCTCGTGCAGGGTCGCATCCTCGATCCGGCTCCGCAATTCCAACGGCCCGAACATGCAAGACGCACTCACGATCACGGTTGGCGACGCGACCATCACCAGCGTGTGGGACGGCACGCTCGAAGCGGGCCTCGCCACGATCCTAGGCCTCGATCCGCAAGAGGCGAGCCGCCACGTCGAGGCGGCGTGGCGCGAGACCGGGGATAATCCACTGGTGCTGCCGGTGCGCGCCTTCATCGTGCGCAGCGCAGGGCGCATCGCGCTGATCGATACGGGGTCGGGCACCACCAAAGGGCCGACGATGGGCCATCTGCCGGCAAGCCTCGCCGCCGCGCATATCGCCCCCGCCGACATCGATGCCGTGGTGCTCACACACCTTCACATGGACCACGTCGGCGGCCTTCTCGACGAAGCCGGCGGCCCGGCATTCCCGAATGCCGAGCTGCTCGTCCACCACGCGGAGGCGGCATATTTCCTGGACACACCATTGGCGCAACTCGATGCGCGCTCGGCACGCAACGTGGATTTCCAGCGCGCAGCCATCGCCGCCTACGGCCCTCGCGTCCGACGCGTGGCCGACGGCGAGGGGCTGGCCGGCATCGCCGCATACCTGGCTCCCGGCCATACGCCCGGCCACACAGCCTGGCGCATCAAGTCCCGCGGGGAGACGGCCGTTGTACTCGGCGACGTCGTCCACATGAGCGCCATCCAGCTCCCCCTCCCGCTCACACCGATGATCTACGATGTCGATCCCGATCTCGCCGCCCGAACGCGCATCGCCCTGCTCGACGAGATCGCCGACCGTGACCTCCTCGTCGCCGGCGCGCACCTTCCCGCCTCCGGTCTCGGCCGCATCGCGCGCGACGGGGCGGGCTACCGCTTCATCCCGGCCGGGTCCGTCGTGCGGTCATGATCGGTCTCGATGTGCGCCTGGAGAGCAGTGAGCGCTTGTGCGGCAATGGCGACAGCCACCACGGCGGGGTTCTTGCTGCGGATGCCGGGCAGCCCGATGGGACAAGCGATAGCATCGAGGCCGCTTCCATTGCAGCCGTCTTCCATTAGACGCGCGACCAGTCGCTCCCGCTTCAACGGCGAACCGATCACCCCCAGATAGAGCGCCCCACCCGATTGCACGAGCGCGCGGATCACGGCGAGGTCGCAGTCGTGACCGGCTGTCATCACCGCATGAAGACCGCCGGGCGCTGTCTCGCTCGCGAGGCGTGCGGGATCATCGCTCATCATCGTGCGCACGCGCTCGTCGGTCCCCGGCGGAAAATGACCTGGCGCCGTGTCGATCCAGACGACCTCGAAGGGTAGATCCGCGAGCAATTTGACGAGCGCGCGCGCGACAAGACCGGTGCCATAGACATGAAACCGCGGTCGTGCCGGCGCGAGCCGCTCGATCACCGTCTCGCCCTCGCCCACCCCGGCCCTGACGAGCGAAAGCTCGGGCACCTCGACGGGCCGCCGAGCCGCGTCCCGCAAAATCTCCGGTGCGCGTACCGCATCGGCGGGAAGCAGCTGCGGCGCGCTGCCGGAGAGCAGCTTGCGGCTGAAGACGGCAGCGTGGCCCGCGGCAACAGCGGCGAGGTCGAGCGCTGCCAGCTCCTCGGGTCCGAAGACCTCGAGAAAAAACTCGATACGACCACCCGTGCTGGCGCCCAGCACGTCGCCCGTCGGAAAGCCGAGCCTTGTGCGCGTCCATCGCGGCTGTCCGCTACGCTCGTATCGTGGCACTTCGGCAATGAGCCCGCGCGCGGCTGCGATGGCGCGTGCCTCAACCTCGCCACGACCGATCTTTCCTTCGAGCCCCGTCGCCCAAACGAGCATCGCTGCCCCCACCGACCGCGGCGTCGGTCCAGTCGTCTCGAGGATGACGACGCGCGCGACCGGGCCTTCGCGCGCCGCGATCTCTGCTATCCGTTGCAACCAGTTCATGGAATAGCGCCGGCTTTCTCGCGACCCGGCCAGCGGGCATCGCCGACCACAGCTCTCGCTGGTGCTTGGTAGAGCGGAAAGACCTGCTTCTCAAGGTTGCGTCCGCGGCCGCCCAGCGATGGACCCTGTCATGACAGGGTACGGCCATCGGGTGCGAGGGCGCCCAGGAACTCCAGAACTGCACGCACCGACAGCTCGACATCCTCGGCTTTAACGGATTCATCGGGGTGGTGGCTGATGCCGCCTTTGCAACGCACGAACAGCATGCCGATCGGGCACAACTTGCCGACCGCAAGCCCATCGTGACCGGCACCGCTGGGCAATCCGATGACCGGGCCTGCAACTTTCTCCGCCGCTGCGGTGAGGTGCCGGATGAGCCGGGGATCGCACTCCACGGCCTTTTCGTTGTAGCGTTCGTCGAGCTTGACTGTGAGCTGTCGGCGCCGCGCGATGGCGCGAAACTGCTTGTCGATCTCCCGGCAACCATTGCGCCGATTGCGATCCATTGGGCTCCTGATGTCGATGCTGAACCGGGCTTCACCCGGCACCACGTTGACGGCACCTGGAATGGCCGCGATGCTGCCGACTGTCGCGACGAGCCCCGGCATATCACGGGCGATCGCCTCCACCGCCAGCACCATCTCTGCCGCGCCCGCCAGTGCGTCCCGCCGCAGCTTCATCGGCAGCGTACCCGCGTGTCCGGCCTTGCCCCGCACCTCGACCTGAAAACGGCTGGCGCCGCTTATCGCCGTAACGACGCCGATCCCGAGACTTTCCGCCTCGAGCACCGGGCCCTGCTCGATATGAACCTCCACATAGCCCAGGATGTCGGATGCACGCCGTCTGGCTCCGTCGAGCACATCGCCCGGCTCGCATCCGAATGCGGCGAGCGCTTCGGCCAGCGACACCCCATCGGCGTCCGCGGCTTTCAGACTTTCGGGGTCGACTTCGCCGGCAATCGCCCTCGAGCCGGTCAGCGTGACGGGAAAGCGGACTCCCTCCTCGTCTCCGAAGGCCAACACCTCGACCGCGAACGGCAGCTTGCGACCGAGGCGACGCAGTTCCGCCATCGCCTCGATCGCGGTAACGACGCCCAGGCAGCCATCGAAACGGCCGGCGTTGCGCACCGAATCGATATGCGAGCCGAGCAGCAGCGTCTTGGCCGCGCGAGCTGCGCTCTCCGTGCGGCCCACGACGGTTCCTGCCGCGTCTATCGAGACCGCCATGCCGGCATCGCGCATCCACGCGGAGACCATTGCAGCTGCAGCCTTGTGCTCGGAAGATAGATAAAGACGCGTGATCTCGCCGGGCACACTCGTCAGAGTTGCCAACTGATCGAGCCGCGCCATGATCCGAGCGGCCAGCGTATGTCGAGGTTGACGTGCCATCTGCAGTGTCCACCGCCTAGCGGTCTACAACGGGGAAAACGCCGATGTAGCCGGACATTAAACTTAAGTCACAAAGGCATAGCCCCGTCATTTATCCGTCATCAGAGTAAACCTCCAGCACGAATTCGCCGCGCCCCGGCCGTCTCCCGCCAAATTCGTCGGGCGAAGCACGTGGAAGCACGTGTATGACGGCGCCAACTGCGGCGTCACCACTGTTCAGGTGGTGCATTGCCCGCGTCTCGATGATCGGGCAGTGTGCCACTGTGTAAGTCTTGCCGCTGCCCGCGCGGTTCCATTGGGGAGAACGCCATGACGGAGATCTCGGTAGAGGTCAACGGCCGCACCATCCGGCGCGAGATCGAGCCAAACCTCTTGCTGGTCGATTTCCTCCGCCAGGATCTGGCGCTGACGGGCACCCACGTCGGCTGCGACACGGCCCAGTGCGGCGCCTGCACGGTCCATATCGACGGACACGCCGCAAAGGCCTGCAACGTGCTCGCCGTGCAGGTGGACGGCTCCAACGTCATGACCATCGAGGGCCTGTCACGCGGCGCCGACCTGCATCCCGTCCAGGTTGCCTTTCGCGAGGCCCATGCGTTGCAGTGCGGCTTCTGCACACCGGGCATGGTGATGGCTACAGTAGACCTGCTAGCCCGGACCCCGAAACCCACGGAGAGCGAAATCCGCTCGGGACTGAAGGGCAACATCTGCCGCTGTACGGGCTATCACAACATCGTCAAGGCCGTGCAGATCGCCAGCGGCCAAACCGTTTGAGCCTGGAGTGTCGTCCATGAGCACCACCACCGGCATCGGCGCCGCAGTCAAGCGCCGCGAGGACTTCCGCTTCCTCAAGGGTCTCGGCCGCTACACCGACGACATCAACCTGCCACGACAGACGTACTGCTACCTGCTGCGCTCATCCGTGGCGCACGCAAGCATCGGTCACATCGATGTCTCGGGCGCGATTTCGGCGCCGGGCGTAGTCGCGGTCTTCACACAAGCCGACATCGACGCCTCCGGCCCGGTCGGCGGCATCCCGTGCGGCTGGCAGGTGACGAGCCGGGACGGCCAGCCGATGAAAGAGCCGAAACACCCGATACTGGCCAGCGGAAAGGTGCGTCACGTCGGCGATCCCATCGTCGCCGTGATCGCGGAAAGCCTTGCCGAAGCGCGCAGCGCGGCCGAGCTGATCGAGATCGACTTCGGCGAGCTCGCCCCGGTCATCGACATGCGCGCGGCGATAGCCGGCCGCGGCCAGACCGTGCACGACGAGGCCCCCGACAACCTGTGCTATGACTGGGAGCTGGGCGACAAGGCGGCCGTGGATGCCGCCTTCGCCGGGGCCGCGCACATCACGAAGCTCGACCTTGTAAACAACCGCTTGGTGCCCAACGCGCTGGAGCCGCGCGCGGCCATCGGCCACTACGATCTGGCGACCAGCGACTACACTCTCTACACCACCAGCCAGAACCCGCATGTGATCCGCCTGCTGATGGGCGCGTTCGTGCTGCAGATCCCCGAGCACAAGCTGCGCGTCTACGCCCCCGATGTCGGCGGCGGCTTCGGCTCCAAGATCTACCACTATGCCGAGGAGGCGCTCGTCACCTGGGCGTCCAAGCAGATCCTGCGCCCGGTCAAATGGGTGGCGGACCGCTCCGAGGCGTTCGTGTCAGACGCCCACGGCCGCGATCACATCACCCACGTCGAGATGGCCTTCGACAAGGACGCCAACATCACCGCGCTGAAGTGCGATACGCTGGCCAATATGGGCGCCTACCTCTCCACGTTCGCGCCCTGCATCCCTACGTGGCTGCACGGCACGTTGCTCGCCGGCCAGTACCGCACGCCGGCGATCTACACCAACGTCAGGGCGGTGTTCACGAATACCGTGCCGGTCGACGCCTACCGCGGCGCGGGGCGACCCGAGGCGACCTACATCCTCGAGCGCACGTTATCGAAAGCCGCCCGGGAGCTGGGTCTCGACCAGACCGAGATCCGCCGCCGCAATTTCATCGGCAACGACCAGTTCCCCTACCAGACGCCGGTTGCCGTCGTGTACGACACCGGCGACTACGCCGCGAGCATGGACAAGGCGGTGGAGCTGGCCGACGTCGCGGGCTTCCCCGCCCGCAAGGCAGCGTCGCAGGCGAAGGGCCGGCTGCGCGGCCTCGGTGTTGCGAGCTACATCGAGGCTTGCGGCATCGCGCCTTCGAGCCTCGTCGGCTCGCTCGGCGCGCGCGCGGGGCTGTTCGAGGCCGCTACCGTGCGCGTCAATCCCACCGGCAGCGTCACGGTGATGACCGGCTCGCACAGCCACGGCCAGGGCCACGAGACGACTTTCGCGCAAGTCGTATCCGACAAGCTCGGCATCCCGATGGACAACGTCGATATCGTGCATGGCGACACCAGCCGCGTGCCGTTCGGACTCGGCACCTACGGCTCGCGCTCGCTGGCCGTCGGCGGCACTGCGATCGTGAATGCGCTCGACAAGGTGATCGAGAAAGGCCGCAAGATCGCAGCCTTCCTGTTGGAGGCCGCCGAGGCGGACATCGAGTTCAAGGACGGCGCCTACAAGGTCAAGGGCACCGACCGGATGAAAGCGTTCGGCGAGATCTCGCTGGCCGCCTACGTGCCGCACAAGTATCCCATCGACACGCTGGAGCCGGGGCTCGAGGAGACTGCGTTCTACGATCCTAAGAACTTCACGTTTCCCGCGGGCACCTACATCTGCGAGGTGGAGATCGATCCGCGCACCGGGGAGGTGGAAATCGCCTCGTTCGTCGCCGCCGACGACTTCGGCAACATCGTCAATCCGATGATCGTCGAGGGCCAGGTGCACGGCGGTCTCGCCCAGGGCATCGGGCAGGCGCTGCTCGAGCACGCCGTCTACGACGAGGCGGGCCAGCTCAAGTCGGGATCGTTCATGGACTACACCATGCCGCGCGCCGACGACGTGCCTTCCTTCAAGGTCGCCACCACGGTGACGGCCTGCACGCACAATCCGCTCGGCGTGAAGGGCTGCGGCGAGGCCGGCGCCATCGGCGCGCCCCCCGCCGTCATGAACGCGGTCTGCGATGCGCTGGCCGAGTACGGGATCGACCACATCGACATGCCCGCGACACCGGCCCGCGTCTGGGCGGCGATCGACAATGCCTCGCGTGTCGCGGCTGAGTAGGAGAAAGGGCGCATCATGTACACCTTCGAATACGTTCGCGCCGGCTCGATCGACGACGCCGCCAACATCCTCGAGCTCAATCCGGAGGCGCGCTACCTGGCTGGTGGCCAGACGCTCGTGCCTGCCCTGAAGCAGCGGCTCGCCAAGCCGACCATGCTGATCGACCTCAGGACCGTATCGGACATCAAGGGCATCCACCGCAGCGGCACGGCCATCGGCCTCGGCGCGATGACGACGCACCAGGAGATCGCCGCGAGCGCGGATATCGCGTCGGCGTGTCCGGCGCTGTGCTATCTCGCCGGCGAGATCGCAGATGCGGCCATCCGCAGCCGCGGGACCATCGGCGGCTCGCTCGCCAACAACGATCCCGCAGCCGACTATCCAGCCGCCATGCTGGCGCTCGGCGCAACCATCGTGACGAACAAGCGAAAGATCGTCGCCGACGACTATTTCAAGGGCCTGTTCACGACGGCGCTGCAGCCCGGCGAACTGATCACCGGCATCGGCTTCCAGCAGCCCGATCAGGCCGGCTACGCCAAGATGGCCCAGCGCGCCTCGCGCTTCGCGCTGGTCGGCGTGTTCGTGGCGAGATTCGGAAGTACCGTTCGCGTCGCGGTGACCGGCGCTGGCGAGACGGGCGTTTTTCGAGTCCCGGCGATGGAGGCGGCACTGTCGGCCGACTTCTCGGTCACCGCGCTGGCCGGCCACAAAGTTCCCGCCGCCGGTCTGATGTCCGACCTCCACGGCCCGGCCGACTATCGCGCCGCCCTCATTCCCGTGATGGCCGAGCGCGCCGTAGCGGCAGCCCTCGCCTGATCAGCAGCCGTCGTCATCGTGCGGGAACCTGAGGCCACGAGCGTGTCGAACGCTGGCTGTCCCAGCGCGCGAAAGCGAAATTGCCCGAACGGTTCTCGTCTGCGATCGGGGGATTTCTACACGCTCTCGGCGGGGACACCTCGGACGATCGCACTTCAGGCAACGCTGCCCTTGCGGTGCCGGATGAGGGCAGCTTCGACGAGGGAGGACAATCGCTCCGCATCGCGCGGGGACAACGCGATACGCACCGGCAGCGTCTCGGCCCGCTCGCGCAACTCCGCCAATCTGCCACCGCGACCGACGAGACGCACCCAATCCTTTTCCGTGGTGACGATCCGCGCGTCGAGACGGCGGGCCTCCTCCAGCACCCTCGATGCATCGCTCTCGTTGAAGGCGTGATGGTCGGCGAATTCCGCACGTCCCACGACGTCGGCGCCGAGCGCGTCGAGCAATGCATAGAAGCGCGCCGGGTTGGCTATCCCCGCCAAAGCCAGCACGCGGGCGCCTTCCAGTTGCAGCCCCTCGGCAACGGCCTCGACCGTCACCTCCAGGACTGGCCCTTGGAAGCGCTGGCGGAGATCGGCTGCCACGTAATGTCCAGGTGTGTTGCCGGCGCCTGGCGGTGTGTTGACGACGATCGCGTCGGCGAGGCCGAGTTGCATGTCGAGCGGCGCGCGCAACGGACCTGCCGGCATGACGCGCTCGTTGCCCAGCCCGCGGCGACCATCGACGACGGCAAGCGTGAGATCCTTGGCAAGGCCGGGGTTCTGCAGGCCGTCGTCCATCACGATCACGGTCGGCGGCGAGATCCCGGCATCGGCGGCGGCGACGCGGGCGCCGGCGACGCGGTCTCGCGCGACGATCACCGGCGCGTAGCGCGACAACAGCAACGGCTCATCGCCGACATCGGCGGCGGTGTCGAGCGACGGCATCACGCGATACGGCCCCCGCACGCGTCCGCCGTACCCGCGGGTGAGGAACACCGGCCGCTCGCCGGCGCGGACGAGCAATTGCGCGATGAGGATCGACAGCGGCGTCTTGCCTGTTCCGCCGGCAGTGAAGTTGCCCACGCAGATTACGGGCAGCGCGGACCTTACTGGCTGTGCGCGCGCCTGACGCCGACGGGCGGCCCAAGCCCAGACGCCAGCAGCCGGACCGAGTGCTGCGGCCGGCCAACGCTTCTGGTGGTCGTTCTCGGGCACATTCTGGGGGCCATACCACCAGCCCGGCTCACGAACCGGCACGCTCCAACTCCTTCGACTGTGGCAGCAGCTCGACGAGTTCGGTCACGGTGCGATCCAAGGCCCCAGTCAGCTCCTCGAGTGCTGCACGGGCCGCAGCGCGAACGCGCGCCAGCTCGGCTGGATCATCGAGCAACTTGCCGACGGCAGCCGCCAGGCCTTCAGCCGTCTCGACCCGGACGACGGCGTCGCAGGCACTCAAGGTCGCGTAGGAGTCTGCAAAATTCGACCAGTGCGGCCCGGTCAGCACCACAGCGCCATGGCGAACCGCCTCGATCGGGTTCTGACCGCCGCGCGGGATCAAAGAGCCGCCGATGAACGCCACGGGGCTCAACGCGTAGAGCGTGCCGAGCTCGCCGATGGTGTCGGCGATATAGATGTCGGTCTCGGCGGTTGGAAGCTCGCCCGCCGAGCGCAGCGCCGTGACGAGGCCTTGCGCCTTCATCATCTCGGCGATGCCGATCCCGCGCTCGGGATGGCGAGGCGCGACGATGGTGCACAGCCCGGCATGATGGCGGGCCAGAATTCGATGGGCGGCGGCGAGCATCGCCTCCTCGCCCTCGTGCGTGCTGGCTGCGACGTAGAATTGCCGCCCTGTAAGTGCCTGCTGGAGCCGGGCGCGCTGAGCCTCGTCCACGGGGGGCGGCGGCGAATCGATCTTCAGGTTGCCTGAAACCAGAACGCGCTGAGCGCCAACTTCGCGGAAGCGAGCGGCCATCTCCTCGTTCTGGGCAAGCACGAGGTCGAAGCGACCGAACAGCGGGCGCGCGATGGCCGGGCGCTTGCGCCAGCGTTCGAAAGAGCGCGGCGACATGCGCGCGTTCAGCAGCGCCAATGGGACGGAGCGGGCGGCGCACTCGAGGATCACGTTGGGCCAGATCTCGCTCTCCGTCAGAAGGGCGACATCGGGGCGCCAATGATCGAGAAAGCGGGCCACGAACCGCGGCGCGTCGAGGGGGACGTACTGGTGGATGTCGTCAGGATGCAGTCGACGCTCGGCAATCCGGGCAGACGTGACGGTGCCGGTCGTGAACAGGCAGCGCAGCCCGCGGCGCGCTGCGCGCATGGGTTCGGCCAGCGGCAGAACCGCGTTGAGCTCGCCGACGCTGGCTGCATGGATCCAGGCGATGGTTCCTTCAGGCCGGGGTATCACGGCAATGCCCAGACGCTGGTTGCGGCGGCTGGTCTCTTCCTTGCCGCGACGTTCGCGAGCGCCGAGCAGCAGCGGTACTGCGGGCCGCAGCAGCCGCGTCGCCGCTCGGTAGGTCCGCAGGGCGAGCCCCGGCTGGGGGGGCGCCGGGCGGGTGAGACTACCGCGACGGATCATCACGGACGGTGGGAGAGTGCGGGTAATATCGGAGCCGGCAAGCCGATAGGCGCGCTCCGTGGCGGCGTTGAGGCCACGCTCGACTTCCAGGCGTGCCGCTTCCATCTGCACGGGAGTGGAATCTCGCGAGACGTAGATCGGATCGCCAAAAACACAGGCTAGCTTGCCGAACGGCAGATTGACGGTCATCCGGCTCCACGTGTCCAGGACCCGGAACCGACTGGTCGCCGCCGCGAGCGGCAGGATCGGGCGGCCCGACAGCGCGGCCAGCGTGACGATGCCGAGGCCGGACTGGCGTGCGGGCCCCGGCGGCATATCGCCCGACATGCCGACCGAGATGCCCTGATCGAGCGTTCGCATTGCCGCCCGGAGAGCCGCGGCGCCGCCGCGATCCTTGCGGCGGCCGTTCGCGCCGGCACCGCGGATGAGCGTCGTATTGAATCGGGCTAGCGAATCGGCAAACAGCTCGGCATCGCCATGGCGTGCCAGAATGATGGCCAGCGGCATGTCGTGGGGCTTGGCTTGTGGCGCGAGGATGAACTGGCCGTGCCAGACGGCGACGATGGCTGGTGCATGGGCACGCAGAAAATCCTCGAGCTCATCCTCGGGAGGGTCGCGAACAACCTCGCTCGTGCGGTAGACGAAATCGATATAGCGGGCGACGGCACGCCCCGCGAGACGCTTGATGCGCGCTTTATTCAACGACGATCGCGCCATGCTAATCTGGTGTCCTGTCTCCGAACTGCCGACCACAACCCCGGGGCCCCATTTCGGCAAGTCGGAGATTGAAGGACATTGGCACCCGATTGAACGCCATTATGTTACTCGTGCTACGAAATCGGCACCGCTTGCCAACCTCGATCCGGACCACAAATGTCCGCCCCAGAACCAGAGAGCCCCCAACGCCGCCCCATCGCCGCGCAACGGCCACCACCGGTATGAACATGTAGCGACGGCATTCTCCATATTGACGATGCCGAAATTGACGATGCCGGACTTCGGCATGATGCCCAGGCCGTGATACAGATTGCCGCCGGCTTCCCCTGAGGGACGATACGTCCTGTGGGAAATCCCTCGACAAATTCGTTGTTCCGCGATCGCCCAGCAGCGCGGTCGGCCCCGCGCCTGCGCGACAGCCCCCCCTTGCAGCCGGTTCCTATAGCGGATATTCAGCGATTGCAAAGACGGATTGATCCGGACGAACAAGAAAATCGTCGAGTCTTCGCGAGGATGTCACCTCGCTACCGCTGCAACCAGGTGATCAGCGATCTCAATGGCGATCGGTACTCTCGGCAAACAGGCGCGACGGGCTGTCAAGCGCGTGACGCTCGCGTGGCGGCAGCGGCTCGTCGACGACACGCCACGATGGCTGCGCCGGATTGCCGGCAAGCCTGCGAGCTACCTCGATATGCTTCTACTGGATCATGGTATTTTCCGGGTCCTCTACCTCAACAAGCATCGCCTGGACGCACACGTCTTTCGCTCTGCTCAGCCCGCGCCGCATCAAATCAAGGCAGCAGCGCGCCTGGGGATTCGCACGATCGTCAATCTGCGCGGCGAACGGCTGTGCGGCAGCTATTGGCTCGAACAGGCGGCCTGCCAACGCCACGGCATCAAGCTCGTCAACTACCAGGTGCGCTCGCGGGCAGCGCCGTCGCTGGAAGAGCTCCGCGGGGCGCGAGAGCTGTTCGAGACGGTCGAGTATCCCATCCTCATGCATTGCAAGTCCGGCGCAGACCGCGCGGGGTTGATGAGCGTTCTTTATCGACACCTGCGTGGCGGCGAGCCGATGGAGACGGCGATCAAGCAGCTGTCGCTTCGATATGGCCATATCCGCCAGGCCGACACCGGCGTGCTGGATGCTTTCTTCCAGCGCTACATCGACGATGCCAAGCGGAAGCCGATGACCTTCTTCGAATGGGTCGAGACCGTCTACGACCCCGACGAGCTGAAGCGCTCGTTCCAGGCGAATGGGGTTGCGAACCGCCTCGTCAACTCCGTGCTCCGTAGGGAGTAGTGAGGGGAGGCGACTGCCACCTGAGAGCGGCGCATAGGCCCGATGACGAAACTGTTATTCGTCGCGCCAAAAAAACTTCCCGCTTGCGTTGCTAATTTGCCACTTAAACATCAGCTCACGACATTGAGTCGCGATTCGATTCGACAGCCGTTCTGGATTGTGTTCATTCTATGACCACGAATGCACCGCCTGCGTTCGGACTAAGCATGGTCGGCCTCGATACATCCCCGCAGTGTCGAGGCCGACCGGCTCGCCTTCGTCGCAGTCGCACATGCTCCACTTGAGCGCGCGCCCCTTGGATGGGCTCCTCCTCAAGTCGCCGCGAAGATTTTCGCGGCGGAGTAGGCGCCCCCTCACCAACGGCAAGTCGCATCCCGCGAACCAGTCGAGGCACACCAGTTCGCTTCAGCTCAGCCGCGGTCGCGGTCGGCGCAGGCCACCGCCGCATTTCGTGGCGCGCCCGACAATTGTCGTCGCCATGCTGCGCCGATATTTTTGTTTATCCGAGTTGGCTTGCGCGTGGCTCGGCCTGTGTCACAATGGCGGCCTCCGATCAACGCAACGAAGAGGCACGCGACATGCGTGGTCCCCACGACATCGGCGGGCTGCCCGCCGGTCCCGTCGATCCCCACCCTCACGATCTCACCTTCTGGGAGAAGCAGATCGACGGCATCCGCGCCGTGGTCGGCGCCAAGGGCATATATCGCACGGACGAGAACAGGCGCTGGGTGGAATCGCTCGGCGAGGACGCCTTCGAGAAGCTCACGTATTACGAGCGCTGGACGGCTGCGCTGATGCGCGCGCTGATCGACAAGGGCGTGCTGACGCAGGACGAGATCGATGCGCAAGTGAAAATCGTCCGCCAGCGCCTGGCGGAGACGGGCGAGCTGGAGCTCGAGCCCGGCGAGGCGGAGAAGTGCCGATGACCCAGGATTTCGGCAACGGCGAGCGCGTCCGCGTTCGCGAGGACTTTCCCATCGGGCATTTCCGTACGCCCGTGTATCTGCGCGGAAAAACCGGCGTCGTGACGCGCAAGCTCGGCGTCTTCGCCAATCCCGAGTTGCTCGCCTACGCCATCGAGGGACCAAAGAAGCCTCTCTATGAGGTACGCTTCAAGCAAACCGATCTGTGGCCGGACTACGTCGGATCGCCCTACGACACCCTCCACGTGGACATCTACGAGCATTGGCTCGAGAAGACCTGAGATCTGCCCAGGGCCCACGGCCCGGCCGCACCGAAGGACTGCTTTGCATGGCACACGACCCGCACGATCATGACCACGACCACGACCATCATCATGGGCATGGCCATGCGCACGCTCCGCCGCAGCCCGATGACAAGGTGCACAGCTACTATCAGGTGCTGGGCATCGCCATCAAAGAGCTGCTGATCGACAAGGGCGTCGTCAGCGCCGACGAGGTGCGCGAAGCGATCGAGTATCGCGACAGCATCACGCCGGCGAATGGCTCGCGTGTCGTCGCGCGGGCATGGACAGATCCGGAGTTCAGAAATCGCCTGCTCGCGGATGGCAACGCCGCACTGAAAGAGATGGGCTTCGAGATGACGACGACACATCTCGTGGCCGTCGAGAACAAGCCGGGCCTGCACAACGTGATCGTATGCACCCTGTGCTCGTGCTATCCGCGCGACCTGCTGGGCCTGCCGCCGTCCTGGTACAAGAGCCGCGAGTATCGCGCGCGCGCCGTCCGCGAGCCACGCGCCGTTCTGGCCGAGTTCGGAACGATCCTGCCCAACGACGCGGAGATCCGCGTGCACGATTCGACGGCGGACATGCGCTATCTCGTGCTGCCGATGCGGCCGACCGGCACCGAGGGCATGAGCGCCGCCGAGCTCGAGAAGCTCATTACGCGCGACAGCATGGTCGGCGTGACGGTGGCCAAGAACCCGCCACGGCATTGATCGGCGGCGCGGTCGCCATCAGCCGCCGGGGCGCTGCGTGAGGTACATCCAGGCCAGCCATAGCGCGCCCGCAATGGCGGCGAAAAGCAGGCTGACCAGCGCCTTGACGCCCCAATGGACGTAGTGCTGCCGCTCCTGCCGGCGGTCCTGCTCCCGCCGTCGCGCAACGGCTCGGTCGGCCTTGGCCATGCGTCTCTCCCGATTCGCTGAGCAGGCTGTGCAATCACGGCCACGATGATAGTGCGCGTCGGGGAGGCCGCGTTGATGCCGGGCAAAGGGCGCGATGAACGGCCGTCGTCAAGGCCGGGCCATCCACGGCACGGTGCAAGGGCGTGAGGCGCGGCGGTGCGCGAGACTTGGGCGAGGGCTCTGGCTGTCGGCGGAGGATCGGGCGCGAGGCGCCCGGCGAGGCTGGCCTCGCGCTCCACCGGAGGGACACCCTCCGGACCACCCGCCTTTTTACGACTTGGACGAGGATGGTAGGTGGGTGCGGATGCAGTGCGGAGGGGACTGGCGATGACCGGTGACACGCGGCTGCTCTGGCCTGCGTTCGGTCCGATGACAGAGCCCCCCCAAGACCGACCGTCGGCGCCGCTTCTGCCTTGGGCCATGAACGACCTAATGGCTCCGCGGGCTGGAGCGCAGCGACTTCGTGCGATGGCCCCAAGTGGAAGTAGCCTCACGGCTGTTCGCATCAACGAAGTAGAAGAGCATGTTGATTGCGTTCGAGCAAAGCCGAAGCTCGACGACGAGCGCCGAGAGACTCGTTAGTGGCCGTAGCAGTGGATGTTCGTAAGCGGGCGGGTCGTGCGCGCGCGATGTTCTATTCCAACGCATGCTATGTACTGCTAATTTACCATGCTATCAAATTATACTCGTTTGCACTTTATCCCCGCTCGGTCTTCGCGGGCGCATGTTTCTCGCCAGTCGCAATCCGCGGGAAGGAACGAAGACATGAGGCAGAACGAACTCTACGGCGATCTCTCGCAAGACGTGACCGGCGCGCTGCGCTTGCTCGTGATTATTCGGGATATCGCCGTCCACCTCAACGACGACGTCGCTCGGGGGATGACGTCCGAACTCATCGAAACCTACTGTGAACGCTAGAGACTTCGGCCGGAAGAGTGGGTCGACGACTGGGCATCGATATTACCGTGCCAGCGGCATTGAAGGGGGGGCTACGATGAGCACTTTCGACGACGATCTGGGACTGAAGGCTCTCGAGTTCTTCCACACAGTGCGCGAGCTGGACAGCATGGAAAAGATCGTGGCAGCCGTCGTTGCCGAACTGAAAGGACTGGGTTTCGACTACATCACCTGGGCGGCCTTGCCGGGGCCAGCACAGAACCCACTGAAAGGCGTCCTGATCAACACCAGACCGGACGAGTACGTTCGTCGCTACGTCGAACGGGATTATGCGAAAATCGATCCCGTCATCACCGAGCTGAAGCATTCGATGCGACCGTTCTCCTGGGGGGACGTGGGGGAACATCGGAAGCCGACGAAAACGCTGAGCCGGATAATGGATGAAGGCCGAGAGTTCGGCATGACCGACGGCCTGACGATTCCGCTCGTGTCGCATGATGGGGCGATCTCGGTGTTCTGTCCATGCGGTGACCGGCCGGATTTGCATCCCAGGGTTCGTTCGGCAGCCGAGTTGATCGCGATGGCGGCGAACCAGGCGATGCGTCGACTCGCGTTGGATCTCGAGCGGCGCGCTCCTCCGGAAGCCGTCTTAACGGGACGGGAGCGGGAAGTATTATCCTGGGTGGCTGCGGGCGAGACCGATACGGAGATCGGCGACCGCCTTCGTCTGTCGTCGACGACGGTGACAAAGCATGTGGCGAACGCCATGCGCAAACTCAACGTGGGTAAACGCACGATGGCCGTGATCGAGGCGATCCGTCTTAAGGAAATTAAAGTTTAGGCCGGTCGACCGCTCGATAGAGTGCACAACTACTCGGTTCTGAGAATAGGCGACCGTCGCGTTTCTCGGCACTTTGAACCGGCGAGCAACGTCGTGTTCCGAGGAGCCAGAAATGACGATCTACACGCTATCCGGTCAGGAACGGGCAACGCGCAAGGCGTTGTTCGAACGGTTGTTCAC
>CAMAYR010000005.1:0-43389 GCA_945862355.1 Devosia equisanguinis
TCGTGTCGGTGTCCGACTGCACGATCTCGAAGCTTCGCATCCCATCACCTGCCGAGTGAGCCGCCCTCGACAAGAGAAATAGCTGATTCGCAAACCAACCCAGACCCTTACGCCATCACCACCGGATCGGAGTTACGGAAGCAGGTTAGCTTGTCGACCCGAGTTCGTTCTGCTTTCAGAACTTCATCTTTCCTGTCCAGTTCAATCTTGCTCTGTTCCAATTCTATCTTCTGCGACGAAAGAGATGATTCTAGTCGGCCCACCATTATCGATTTATCGCTGAGTTCCTTTGCGAGTTCGACTAGTCGATCCTGGGCCCCTTTTGAATGGGTTACGGTTTGACCGTGGAGTTCAACCATATCTTGCTTCGATCGGTACCCAAGATAGAAGCCAATCGCAGTAACAGGAGGGCCGAACACGAGCGCCATGACCTTGAAGAACGCTTCGTTGGGATCGGCCCAGGCTTTCAGGGCATCCTGATTCCACCATGCCACCAGTATGGCGAGCACCGCCGCAGGCAGCAGAATCTTCCAGTGGCGCTCCGCTCGAGCGAATAAACGGTCAACCAATTTTGCTTTGGCCACAGCTCCCCCCCCTTTGATCGTGTCGATGCAGATACTACACAATACTTGCATTACTCGCTGTACAGAATGGCTCGATCGCAACAGCCTCCGGATATTGCTTGCTCGAGCCGGTCTGACACTATGACTTGACGCCTCGATCCGCGTCGTTGACAAGGCGCCCGAGTAGGTCGGCTATACCATCTGAATGGGGAAGCAGCGCATGTTCGATCTGACAGGCAAGACAGCGCTCGTGACCGGTGCGGCGGGCGGTATCGGGGCTGCCATCGTCAAGGCGCTGCACGGGGCGGGGGCCACAGTGGCGCTGTCGGGCCGGCAGGTCGACAAGCTCGAGGCGCTGGCGGCCGAGCTCGGCTCGCGCGCCGTCGTGGTGCCCTGCGATCTCGCCGACCGGGCACAGGTGTCCAAGCTCGTCGAGGAAGCGGTGAAGGCGCTGGGCGGTCGCCTCGACATCCTCGTCAACAACGCCGGGTTGACGCGCGACAACCTTTTCATGGTGATGAAGGACGAGCAGTGGGACGAGGTGATCGCGGTCAACCTAACCTCCACGTTCATGCTCTGCAGGGCGGCGGCACGCTCGATGCTGCGCAACAAGTCGGGCTACGGGCGGATCATCAACATCGCCTCGGTGTCGGGCGTGTTCGGCAACCCCGGCCAGGGCAACTATGCCGCCTCCAAGGCCGGCATGATCGGCATGACGAAGAGCCTCGCTCGCGAAGTCGCGAACCGCGGTATCACAGCCAACTGCATTGCGCCTGGCTTCGTGACGACGCCTATGACGGAAGTGCTCAACGACAAGCAGACCGAGGAGATCGCCAAGATGATCCCCGCCCAGCGTTTCGGTACGCCGGGGGAGATCGGGGCGGGAGCGCTCTATCTCGCCAGCAGCGAGGCAGGTTACATCACCGGCCAGACGCTGCATATCAACGGCGGGATGGCCATGGTGTAGCGCCAAGCGTGCGACCAAACGGCCGGAGTTTAGCTGGCTGAGACGGCGTCCACCGCCGCTGGCCAAGGTCTGGGAAGTGTGTTACGTGCGCCGGGTTTCAGCAAGGGTCTGGGGATAAGTCAGGGGTGTCGCCGCATTGGAATATGGGGCGGCCAGGACTCAGTCTAACGGCCCAGGCAGCCATCCGGTGGGGCAGCTGGTGCTGCTGGCGCAACGAATGTCGATTTTTCTGCCGGGCAGGGGCAGAGGAAGTAGTCCACCCGAACTTATCATGAGGAACGAGGCAATTCGATGAGCGATATCGCTGAGCGCGTGAAGAAGATCGTCGTGACGCATCTGGGCGTCGAGGCGGAAAAGGTCACCGAGAACGCTTCGTTCATCGACGACCTCGGCGCGGACAGCCTCGACACGGTCGAGCTCGTCATGGCGTTCGAGGAGGAGTTCAAGTGCGAAATTCCCGATGACGCGGCCGAGCACATCCTGACGGTCGGCAACGCGATCGACTTTCTCGAGAAGAATGCCGGCAGCTCGGCAGCGCAGACGGCCTGAGGCTTGCTGGCTCCGGCGTTACTCGAGAGTTTCTGCGGCGAGAGCCGCCGGGGCCGGGGGGGGAGCTGGGACGGGTTCAATCGGGGAGGAGAGGCCGGAGCGGCAGCTTGTGCCGAGCGTGGCCGTGCACTCCTCCCAACCACGTCGCTCTGTCGTCGTATCGTACCTAAGGGGTGCGGGGCGCGGTGGGCCGAGGCAGCACATACGATACATAGAGGCATTGCAGAGTAGCTCCCAAGGCAGGCTGCACTCAGGTTGGCATCCATGAGACGTGTCGTCGTTACGGGCATCGGGCTTGTCACTCCGCTGGGTTGCGGGGTGGAGGCGACGTGGAGCCGGCTGCTGGAGGGCAAGAGCGGCGCGCGCCGCGTCACCGAGTTCGAGGTGGGGGATCTGTCGTGCCAGATCGCCAGCTTCATTCCGCGCGGCAAGAAGGCCGACGGGTGCTTCGAGGCCACCGAGTGGATGGAGGCCAAGGAGGTCCGCAAGGTCGACGAATTCATCGTCTATGCGGTGGCGGCAGCCGATCAGGCGATTGCCGACAGCGGGTTCGTGGCGAAGACGGCCGAGGAGAAGGAGAGCACGGGCGTGCTCATCGGCTCGGGCATCGGTGGGCTGAACGGCATCGCGAATACGTCGATATTGCTCAAGGAGCAGGGGCCGCGGCGGGTCAGCCCGTTCTTCATTCCAGGCCGGCTCATCAATCTGGCTGCCGGCTACGTCTCGATCAAGCATCAGCTCAAAGGGCCCAATCACGCGGTCGTCACGGCCTGCTCGACGGGCGCGCATGCGATCGGCGATGCCGCGCGGCTCGTCGCGCTGGGGGACGCGGAGGTTATGGTAGCGGGCGGCGCGGAGAGCCCGATCGGGCGCATCGCGCTCGCCGGCTTTGCGGCGTGCCGGGCGCTGTCGACCGGCTTCAATGACAACCCGACGGCGGCATCGCGGCCGTACGACAAGGATCGTGACGGCTTCGTCATGGGCGAAGGCGCGGGCATCGTCGTGCTCGAATCGTTCGAGCACGCCAAAGCGCGCGGCGCGAGGATCTATGCCGAGGTTATCGGCTACGGCATGTCGGGGGATGCCTATCACATCACGGCGCCGGCGGAGGATGGCGACGGGGCCTACCGCTGCATGCGGATGGCGTTGAAGCGCGCGGGCATCGACGCGAGCGAGATCGACTACGTGAATGCGCACGGCACGTCGACGCCGATGGGTGACGAGATCGAGCTGGGCGCGGTCGAGCGGCTGTTTGGAAATTCGGCTGGCAAGCTGATGATGTCATCCACCAAGTCGTCGATCGGGCATCTGCTCGGCGCGGCCGGTTCGGTGGAGGCGATATTCTCGATCCTTGCGATGCGCGACAACGTGGCGCCGCCGACGCTCAACCTGCACAATCCTTCCGTCGAGACGCCGATCGACCTGGTTGCTCATTCGCCGAAGAAGCGCGAGATCAACACAGTGCTGTCGAACTCTTTCGGTTTCGGCGGCACGAACGCTTCTCTGGTGCTGCGCCGGGTTTGATCGAGGCTGGTGCAGCCATCTGGCATGGGTCGCAAGATTTGCGCTCTTCGGTTCGTGCGGCTTGTTGGGCCGAGGCTGGCGTTGGGCTTCAGCGGCTGGGTGCGATGCGACACCCCGCGGGAATTTCGTTCGCCCATTTGAGGCCAGTCGATCGAGCTGGGACGACACCGCGAATCTGCGTAGCTTCGGCTTGTGGACGCGACTCGGCATTCTGCCATATTTCAAGGCCAGCGTTATCCCGCCGGCTGCTGCGGGCTGAATTTGACACCGCACGACCTGCGGGTGTCGTAACGATGCCGTCGAATTAGGCTGCGTCCGGCGTGGCCGGAGAGGGTGATGAGCAACGAAAGGTCACGATCGGAGCCGGGCTTGGTCACTTCGAGGACCAGCGGTCGGCCGCAGTTGCCGAGCAGGCTCACGCCGCGCAGTCCGGCCGAGGCTCTGGAGCCGCGACGTGCCCCGGTGCGTCCGCGCAGTCTGCGCGAGCGGCAGCCACCGCGAAAACTTGGGCCGCGCCGCAGGGCGTTCAACGCATTCCTGACTTTTCTCGCCGTATCGCTTGCCGCGGTCGCCGTCCTGGTTCTGGCTTTCGAGCACGAGCTTAACAAGGCGGGGCCGCTGGCGGAGGCCAAGTCGGTCACCATTCGTGATCGCGAGGGCGCCCAGGAGATCGCCAATCGGCTGGAGGGCGAGGGCATCGTGCGCAGCGCGCACGTGTTCGTAGCCCACTACCTGCTGCGCTCGGCGATGTCGCAGGGCGAGAAGCAGCGCTTCGTTCTGAAGTCGGGTGAATATCAGTTCGAGAAGGGCGCCAGCGTCCGTGAGGTGGCCGAAGCGATCGGCAAGGGGCGCTCGATCACGTTCAACATCACCATTCCCGAGGGCCTGACGAGCTGGCAGATCGTGGAGCGGCTGAAGGCCGATCAGAATCTGACCGGAGAGGTGACGCGGGTGCCTGCCGAAGGCAGCCTGATGCCGGATACCTATCGCGTGCCCAAGGGCATGTCGCGCACCGCCGTGCTTGAAATCATGCAGGCGGAGCAGCGCCGGTTCATGGAGCGGCTTTGGAGCCAGCGCGCGGAAGGCTTGCCGGTGCGCACGCCCGAGGAGGCGCTCATCCTGGCGTCGATCGTCGAGAAGGAGACCGGTCGGCGCGACGAGCGGGAACGGGTGGCGGCGGTGTTCGTCAACCGGTTGCGCAAGAACATGCGGCTGCAATCGGACCCGACCATTCTTTATGGGCTCGCCGGTGGACAGGTGCAGTGGGGCAAGCCGATCACCCGCAGCGACATCAACAGCCGCACGCCGCACAACACCTATGTGATCGCGGCGCTGCCACCGACGCCGATCTGCAATCCCGGACGGGCCACGATCCAGGCCACGCTGAAGCCGGCGACGACGAACGAGATCTTCTTCGTGGCCGACGGCCAGGGCGGCCACATCTTCTCCGAGACGCTCAAGGAGCACAACGCAGCCGTCCAGAACTGGCGCAAGACGGAAAAGGAGATGCGGGCCCGGCAAGCCGAGCAGCGCCAGCAGGCGGCTGCGGAGGGGGCGGTTCCAGCCCAGGTGCTGGCAGCGGAAGGCGAGGAGCCTGCGCCTGCGCCGGCCAAGGCGCCGGCCCGCAAAGGCGCCCGGCGCAACTGAGGCGAAGCAGCCCCCACCGCGCTCTCATATCGCCGGCAATCGATTTTGCCGGCTATGGCCGCCTCACCCGCGATGGCCGACTTATCCGTGATGTCGGGGTGCGAGATGTCGCGGACCCTGCTGGAGGCTTGGCCTCGGCTCCCCGATGCTCCTAAAGTGGGGTTGTCTCGTGTGAGGCGAGGTGAGCGGAGGTGGAACTTGGAAGGCTCTTCGGGGAAGGTATTCGGCGAGAGCGTGGTGCGGATCGAGGATCGGCCGCTGCTCGTGGGGCAGGCGCGCTTCATCGACGACATCGGTTTTGCGGGAATGTTGCATCTGGCGTTCGTCCGCAGTCAGCACGCGCATGCGCGCATCGGGGCGGTGGATGCGTCAGGCGCGCTCGCGCTACCAGGGGTTCACGCGGTGTGGACGCTCGATGATCTGAGGCCGCATCTCCAGGACACGCTGATCCGGACAGCGCTGCCCTCGCCGAGTTTTCGCGAGTCGCGCCATCGCCCGGTGATGGCCGACGGGGAGACGCTTTACGTCGGCGAGCCGGTCGCGGTGGTGGTGGCCGACGACCGATACGTGGCGGAGGATGCCGCAGCACTGGTGATGATCGACTACGAGGTCCTTCCGGCGGTGGGGGACTGCCTGACGGCGCTCGATGCGGGAGCGCCCGTCTATCACTCGGATGCGAAGAGCAATCTGGCCGCCGAGTTCAAGATGGATTTCGGCGACGCTGCAAGCGCGTTCGCGGGAGCGCACAAAATTCTCGAGGGCACGTTCTCGATGCATCGCGGCGTGGCCCACTCGATGGAGGGGCGCGGGGCGGTCGCGACGTGGGACGAGATCGAGGACCGGCTGACGCTTTGGTCGTCGACGCAGACGCCGCATGCGGGCAAGAAGCTGTTGTGTGCGCTGCTCGGTCGCGACGACGACAAGGTGCGCGTCGTTACGCCCGAGATAGGTGGCGGGTTCGGGCCTAAGCTCGTGTTCTACGGCGAGGAGGTGGTGGTGTCGCTCGCAGCCCTCATCCTGAGCCGGCCTGCGAAGTGGATCGAGGATCGACGGGAGCATTTCATCTCGACGACCCAGGAGCGCGACGAGATCTGGCAGATGCAGGTCGCGGTCGATGCCGATGCGCATATCATCGGTGTGAAGGGGCGATTGCTGCACGACAACGGCGCCTACATGGTGCGCGGCGTCAACGTGCCCTACGGCGCCGGCTCGACGCTGACACTCGCCTATATGGTGCCCGCGCTCGATCTCGAGATCCTGGCGATCGCGACGAACAAGACGCCGGTGACGCCGATCCGCGGCGCGGGCAAGCCGCAGGGCGTGTTCGTGATGGAGCGCATGATCGATCTCGTCGCGCGCGAGATGGGTGTCGACCGCGCCGAGGTGCGGCGGCGCAATCTCGTGCCGCGCGAGGCTATCCCTTACGCTACGCCGATGAAGACGCGTGGCGGCATGCAGGTCGTGCTCGATGCAGGAGATTATCCCGCGTGCCTGCGGGCAGCGCTAGAGCGCTCGGGGTGGCTCGGTTTCGGCGAGCGGCAAAAGGCGGCGCGGGCGCAAGGCCGCTACATCGGCATCGGCATTGCCAACTACGTCGAGGGTACGGGGCGCGGGCCTTACGAGCCGGTCAGTGTCAAGATCGGCGAGAACGGGCGGATCCACGTCGCGTGCGGGGCGGCGGCGATCGGGCAGGGCACGAAGACGATGCTGGCGCAGATCGTCGCCGAGCAGCTCGGTCGGGACATGGGCAACATCACCGTCGTTACGGGCGACACGCAGGCGACCGAGCTGGGGCTCGGTACGTTCAACAGCCGGCACGCGGCGATCTCGGGACCCTCGGCGCACGCTGCAGCACTCGCCGTCAGGAAAAAGGCGCTGACGGCGGCGGCGGCTATGCTCAACGTCGGGGAGCAGGCGCTCGAGATCGAAGGCGGGTACGTCAAGGTGCGCGGGGAGGCCGACGGCCGCAAGCTGTCGCTCGGTGAGATCGCGGTCGCGGTGGCGGGGTTGCCGGGGTACTTCCTGCCCGGCGGCGTGAGCCCGGGCCTGTCCGCCACGGAGACCGTCATCATCAACGACATGACTTATTCGAACGGCTCGGCGACGGTTGAGGTCTCGGTCGACATCGAGACGGGGCTGGTCACGGTCGAGCGCGTCGTGATGGTTCACGACTGCGGCACGGCGATCAATCCGCGGTTGGTGGCCGGCCAGATCATGGGCGGCCTCGCCCACGGCCTCGGCAATGCACTCTACGAGCGGATGACGTTCGACGAGGCGGCCAATCCGGTCTCCACGACGCTTGCCGAATACCTGCTGGTCGGCTCGACGGAGATGCCGGTGCAAGTCGATCTGATCGATCTGCCGACCAAGACGCCGCTCAACGAGCTCGGCGTCAAGGGTGTGGGTGAGACAGGTGTGCTGCCGATGGCGGCGGCGGTGGCGTCCGCGATCGAGGATGCGCTGTCGCCATTCGGGGCGCGCATCGAGGCGATGCCGGTGTCGCCGCAGGATGTGTTGAAGTGGTGTCGGGCCGGTCTGGGCTGACATCTGGATAATTCGCTGAGGCCTGCAGCTGCCGAGCGTGCGGGCCGAGCTTGGTGCCAGGACTTTCGGTGCCGGCATTTTCTGGAGGAACTATGACCACACGCATCACCATCAAGCGGCCGGACGACTGGCATCTGCATATTCGCGATCATGACATGATGCGCGCATGTCTGCCCTATACGGCGCGCGTGTTCGGGCGTGCGATCTGCATGCCGAACCTGATCCCGCCGGTGCGGACCATGGCCGACGGCGTCGCTTACCGCGAGCGCATTCTGGCGGCGTTGCCGAAGGGCTCGAAATTCAAGCCGCTGATCACCTGCTACCTGACCGACGACACCGACCCCGACGATGTCGAACGCGGCCATCGCGAGGGCGTGTTCACGGCGGTGAAGATGTATCCCGCGAACGCGACGACGAACTCGGCCGCCGGCGTGACGGACTATGCCAAGATCGAGCGCGTGCTCGCGCGCATGGAGAAGATCGGGATGCGCTTCCTCATTCACTGCGAGGAGGTGCGGCCCGACGTCGACGTGTTCGATCGCGAGGCGCGCTTCATCGAGGACCGGCTGATCCCGATGACCAGGAAGTTTCCCGGTCTCAGGATTGTCCACGAGCATCTCTCGTCGAAGTTCGGCGTCGATTACGTGCGCTCGGCAGCACCGCAGGTGGGGGCGTCGATCACCCCCTATCATCTCGAGCTCAACCGCACGGACTGGCTCGGCCACGGTAATCGGCCGTACATGTACGTCGCGCCGGTCATCAAGCGTGAGGCCGACCGGCTGGCGCTGCGCGATGCGGCGACGTCGGGAGAGGCGTGCTTCTTCCTCGGCACGGATTCGGCACCCCATCCGATCGCGAGGAAGCTCGCCCAGGTCGGCATCCCCGGCATCTTCAATGCGCCGTGCGCGATGGAGACCTACGCGAAGGTGTTCGAGGAGGAGGGCAAGCTCGATAAGCTCGAAGCGTTCGCCTCGCTCAACGGCCCGAAGCATTACGGCCTGCATCCGAACGCGGACACCATCACGCTGGAGAAGCGGTCCTGGACGGTTCCAGTCGCCATGAAGGTCGAGGGGCTCGACGAGCTTGCCATGATCTACAAGGGTGGCGAAACCATCGCGTGGCAGGTGGTGGAGTGCTGAGGAGGGGCGTGCGCGCCACGGGCTGCATGCCCTCGGCCCCGCCCCCGGCTCCCGGATCGGTATCCGGGGCAAACCTCGGGTCGCCTTCCGGTCCGACTGTTTTTTCCGAGATCGGCGAGTGACGTGATGGCGAAGGCGGCGGCAAGGTCCAAGGGTAAAGGGGCTGCGGGAAAGCTCAACGGGCTCTCGGCTGCCGAGGCCGCTCGCGCGATCGCGGCCGGCGAGATCACCTCTGAGGCACTCGTTGCCGCGTGCCTCGATCACATCGAGCAGCGCGATGCCAAAGTGCGCGCGTGGTCGTGGCTCGATCCGGCTCAGGCGCTGGGGCAAGCGCGCGCCTTGGACCGCGAGCTGAAGAAGAGCGGTCCGCGCGGGGGGCTGCATGGCGTGCCGATCGGCGTGAAAGACGTGCTCGACACAGCCGACATGCCGACGCAGATGGGTTCGGCCATCTACGACGACTGGCGGCCGCGGACGGATGCGGCGTGCGTGGCGCTGGTGCGAAAGGCGGGCGCCGTCATTCTCGGCAAGACGGTGACGTGCGAGCTCGCCGGGATAGCGCCGCGCGAGACGATGCATCCGCTCGATCCGACGCGAACGCCGGGCGGCTCGTCGTCGGGCTCGGGCGCGGCGGTGGCGGATTTCCAGGTGCCGGTGGCGTTCGGCACGCAGACCGGCGGCTCGGTGCTGCGGCCGGCATCGTTCTGCGGCGTGGTCGGATACAAGCCGACCTACAACATGATCAATCGCGCGGGCGTGAAGTTCGCCGCCGAATCGCTCGATACGATCGGGCTCATCGGGCGGACTGTGGAGGACATCGCGCTCGTCGCCGACGTCTGCATCGACCGGCCACCCGTTCCTCTCACGCCGCTAGACGCGCCGCCGCGGATCGGGGTTTGCCGCAACGTGATGTGGGACGAATTCGCGACCGCGGAGACGAAGGCTGCGCTGGGGGATGCGGCTTCGCGCGCCAAGGCGGCGGGTGCCGAGGTTCGCGAATTCGAACTTGGGCCGGCGTTCAAGGAGCTGTTTTCGCTGCGCGGCGTCGTCAACGACTACGAGCGGGCGTGCGGGCTCGCATGGGAGTGGGCACACCAGCGCGAGAAGCTTTCGCCGCAGATGGTGAAGACCGTCGAGCAGGGGCTCGCGGTGTCACACGACAAGTACCAGTATACGCTGCGGCTGATGGAGAGCTGCCGACGCGATCTCGAGGCGATGATGGGCGATCTCGACGTGCTGTTGACACCGGCGGCGGATGGCGAGGCGCCGGTCGGCTTGCACTACGCGGGCAACCCTGCATTCCAGGCGCTGTGGACTATGCTGCACGTGCCGACGATATCGTTGCCGCTTTCGACGGGGCCGAATGGGATGCCGGTCGGCGTTCAGCTCGTCGCGGCGCGCTGGGCGGACCGGCGACTGCTGGCGGCGGGCAGTTGGCTTATGAGGCTTGCGTGAGTGGCGCTGGTCGATTGGTTGCCGAGGCTGTCGCCCATCACGAGGCTGGACGGCTCGGGCAATCAGAGGCGACCTACCGTGCCGCGCTCGAGTTGTCGCCGGGACGAGCGTCGATCCTGCACAATCTCGGCGTGGTCGTTGCAGCTCAGGGGCGACATGGCGAGGCGCTCGCACACTTCGAGGCGGCGCTCGCGGCCGAGCCGCACTATGCTTCGGCGCATTTCAACCGTGCGGTCGCGCTGCAATCCCTCGGCCGGGCGCGGGAGGTGCTTGGGGCGTTCGGGCGGGCCGTCGCGCTCGATCCGGGCAATTACGACGCGCATCGCGCGCTGGGTTTTGGATGGCTGGCGGCAGGAGAACGCGGTCGTGCGCTCGATCATTTCGCGCGCACATGCGAACTCCGGCGCGGCGAGGATCGCGAGGGGGCGGCGCTGGCGTCGCTGACGTATGCCAGCCGGGCCAAGCTCGAACACGACGCGGCGCAACTGCGCTATATCGCGCGCGCCAAACGCGATGGGAAACGCTTCGAGCTGTTGGGGCGGGCCTATCACGAGGTGGCGCGCGATTTTCCCGAGGGCATCACGGCGCTCACGCTCGAGCAACTCGACATGCTGGGCGATGACTACAACACGGCGATCCACATCGCCAGCGCACCGGAGATCGGTGAAGGGACTATCAATCCGGCGCTGGATCGTGCGGGGATCGAGCGCGACTATCTTTCGCACCCGTGTGCGGCGACGTGGTTCGATGGTCTCCTGACGGCGCCGGCGCTGGCGTTGCTGCGGCGGTATCTGCTGGAGAGCACGATCTGGCACGACTTCAGCCACATCGGCGGATTCGTCGCCACGTACCTGGAGGATGGGCTCGCCTGCCCGCTCATGCTGCAGATCGCCGATGAGCTGAGGGCGGCGTTGCCGGGGGTTCTTGGCCCCCACCCGCTCAGCCAGGCGTGGGCGTTCAAGGGGCTCGATGGCTGCTCTTCGGTGGCGGCCCATGCCGATGACGCGGCGGTGAGCGTCAATTTCTGGGTCACGCCGAACGCAGCCAATCTCGATGCGGCGCGGGGCGGGCTTACCATCTGCCGCGTGCCGCCGCCGGCTGATTGGGAGATCCGGGGCTACGAAGCCGATACCTCAGAGATCGCGGCGTTCATGGCCGCGCACGAGGCGCAAGGGTTGGCCGTGCCTTACGGCGAGAACCGCGCCGCGCTGTTCCAGTCACGCCTGTTCCACGGCTCGGACACACCGCAATTCGCGCCGGGTTACGAGAACCACCGGATCAACGTGACGCTGCTTTATGGCCGGCACGGATAACGCACCCCGCGCGAGGGTTGCGCCAGACGCGTAGCACGGCATTCCAGCATTGCGCGAAGGGCGGTTGGGGTGGTCGCGTGCGGGTTTGACTCTCAGGCATATGATGCTATCGGAGACATATCCATCAACAAAAATGAAACGTCATCCACCATGGCGCTTGAAAGCTGCGAGAAATATACGGACACCGCATTGCGGCCCGGCGATGCCGACCGCTATCCTGATCGGCTGGCGGGCGAGTTCCTCGGGCTCGTCGTCAGCAACGATTGGGTTAACAAGGAATACAAGCACCTCGTGCTCAAGGTGCACGATCGTGCGCTGAAGGCCTATGCCGGCCAGTTCTTCCATCTGCTCTGCCCGACGCCTGACGGCGCGGAGGTGTGGATGCGGCGGCCGATGAGCGTCTATCGCGTGGACAAGCCGAAGGGGCAAATCGAGTTCCTCTACAAGTGCGAGGGCCGCGGCACGCGCGGCATGGGGATGCTGGCGGCAGGCGACGAGTTCAATATCGCCGGCCCGCTCGGTAAGGGCTTTCACCTCGATCCGGCATGGAAGAACATCGTGGTGCTGGGGCGTGGCGTCGGGCTTGCGACGCTGGCGCCGCTGTCGCAGCTCGCCGCGGAGAACAAGGTCGGCGTCACCGCCATCCTGAGTGCGCGCAATCCCGACGTGGTCATGTCGAAGGATCTGTTCGACGGGCTCGGCGCCAAGACGATCACCGTGCTCGATACCGATAAGTCTAGTGAGGTAGCCAACGTCGAGAAGGTCATCGAAGGATTGATCTCGGACAGGAAGGCCGATGCGTTCTTCACGTGCGGCTCGAGCCGGCTTCTTAAGCTGATGCAGCAGCTCGGCAAGAAGC
Organism: Devosia equisanguinis; assembly: GCA_945862355.1. GTDB lineage: Bacteria > Pseudomonadota > Alphaproteobacteria > Rhizobiales > Hyphomicrobiaceae > CAMDPA01. The sequence continues at coordinate 12,561 of CAMAYR010000005.1, forward strand.
ATGGCATCCCCGGTCAGGTCGCGATGGAGCAGATCATGGTGTGCGGCGTCGGCGCTTGCTACGTGTGCATGCGCACGTTCGAGATCGACGGGGTGAAGACGCTCAAGCGGGTGTGCCGCGACGGCCCGGTTTTCGATATGCAACAGGCAGTGGGATGGTGAGTGGCATGGTGGATCTGTCAGTCAAGATCGGCGACATCACGCTTGCCAATCCCGTAACGCCGGCATCCGGCGCGTTCTCGTGGGAATACAACGACGTCATCGACCTGAACCGCCTCGGCGGCCTCGTCGCCAAGACGATCTGCCGGGAGCCTCGGCTCGGCAATCCGACGCCGCGCATGGCGGAGACGGAAGCCGGCATCATCCAGTCGATCGGATTGCCCGGCAAAGGCATCGAGTATTTCATCGATCACATCGTGCCGGAGTACGCGCGGTTCACGCCGCCGCTCATCGTGTCTTGCTCGTCGGACAACATCGAGGAGTTCGCCCTGCTCACGGAGGAGCTGGCGGCCTGCCCCGACGTCGACGTCATCGAGGCCAACATCTCCTGCCCGACGCGCAACCTCACGGGCCAGAACTTCGCGATGCACGAGGACTACACGCGCGATGCGGTCAAGGCGATCAAGGACAAGTGCGCGGGCAAGCCTCTGTGGGTGAAGCTCTCGCCCAATGCCGGTGACATCGTCTCGATTGCCAAGGCGGCGGAAGATGCGGGGGCTGACTGTCTCGTCATCGCCAACACGTTCCTGTCGCTCAAGATCCGCACGGACAACTTCCGGCCTGCGCTCGGCAACAAGTTCGGCGGTCTCGTGTCGCCGGCCCTGAAGCCGATCGTTCTGCGCATGGTCTATCAGGTCGCCAAGCAGGTAAAGATTCCGATCATCGGCATCGGCGGCGTGACCAAGGCCGAGGACGTCGTGGAGTACATGCTGGCGGGCGCGAGCGCTGTCGGCATCGGCTACGCGGGCTTCCGCAACCCGACGGCGCTGGTTCAGATCATCGACGACCTCGAGGCGTGGTGCAACGAGCGGGGCATCAAAAAGGTCACCGACCTGATCGGCGCTGTGAAGGACGACGACATGGAGATGGACCCCCTGGTGACGGCAAGCCACGGGGTTTGAGGACAGCGCTGCGCCGCGTGTGCCGGCCGCACCTCGATCGTGCGGTGCGCGCCGCGCGATCGGGCAGCACTGGTCCAGCTCAGGCCCAAGGAGGCGGTCATGCTCGCGCGCATCGTGTGGGGGCGCATTGCCCCTGGCAAGTGGGGTGAGTACGAGGCCGCTTACAAGAAGGCGATCGCCGCGCGCGGGTCGGTGGCAGGGCTCACGGTCCAGTGGCTCTGCCGCGACGAGGCCGACCCGGATGCCGGTTACGACGTCAGCCTGTGGGAGACGAAGGCCGCGTTGACGGCTTACGTAGGCTCGACCGAGCGGCGGGACGTGGCGGAGGCGCTGATGCCGTATTACGTGAACCAGTTTACGGCGACACATTGTGACGTGCGTTATCTGTTCCGCTCGTTTCCCGGAGCCAAGGTCGCCGATCCGGACATCTACCACACGAACTGACGGTGCTCGCCACGCCAGGGCGACAAGGTGGGAGACATGATGAAGGCTATCCAGGTCCGCGAGCTGGGCTCGATCGACAACGGCAGCCTCGTCGAGTTGCCCGATCCCGTGCCGGGGCCGGGGCAGGTGCTGATCGGGGTGCATGCGGCGCCGGTCAACTACGTCGATATCGTCCAGATCACCGGCAAGTACCAGTTCAAGCCGAAGCTGCCCTATACGCCGGGCAAGGGGCCGGCCGGCGTCGTACGCGGTGTCGGGCCAGGTGTCGGGCGCATCGCGGTCGGAGACCGCGTGATCGGCATGAACGAGCACTCGGGTTATGCCCAGATGATCGTCGTTGCGGAAAATGACGTCTACAGGCTGCCCGATCAGCTTTCCTTCGTCGATGCGGCCGCGATGTCGCTCGGCTTCGATACGTCATGGATGGCGCTGCGCGAGCGGGCACGGATCAAGCCCGGCGACAACGTTCTCGTGCTCGGCGCGACGGGGGCGGTGGGCAACGCGGCGGTGCAGCTCGCCAAGGCAATGGGTGCGAAGGTGGCGCTGGGTGCGGTGTCGTCGCCGGAGAAATTCGCGGCGGTGCAGGCGGCGGGCGCCGATGCGATGGTCGACCTGTCGCAGCCCGACCTGAAGGAGAGCCTGCGCGCCCAGGTGTTCGCGGCGACGGGTGGGCATGGCGCGGACGTCATCATAGATCCGATCGGCGGTGATGTATTCGAGGCGGCGATGCGCTCGATCGCGTGGCGCGGGCGGGTGGTTATTCTCGGCTTTGCGGCCGGCGGCATTCCGAGCATCAAGGTCAATTATCTGATGCTCAAGAACTGCGAGATCTCTGGAATGCAGATCTCGGATTACCGCCGTCGCACGCCCGAGTTGATGCTGCAGTGCTTCGATGAGATCTTCCGGTTCTACGTCGAAGGCAAGGTGAAGGCGCCGCCGTCGATGACGATGCCGCTCGCCGATTACGCCAAGGCTATGCACATGATCGAGGGGCGCCAGACGTCGAAGCGGATCGTGTTGCTGCCTCAGGGGTAGTCCTGCCGGCTTATATCACTTTGCCGATGGTCATTGCGATGAAGATGCCCAGAACGGCTCCCAGGGTTACGGCAATGCCGATGGCTATTGAGGGCACGATCAGCCACAAGGCGACGGATATCGGCACGATAGCGCCGCCTATCACCAGATAGGATCCAGCTTCGAATACGCCGTTGCTATCCTGTCGTGCCCTCCTTTTGAGGAGGACGTACACGAAAAGTAGCCACGATAGCGCCACGGCGAGCATGCTGCCGCGTTGCGCAATCGGGGTTTTGAACAGGATTACCGAGATCGCCGCAATCAAGACGATCAGGCCACCCAGGACCAGGAAGGGCCGGTCGCTGCTTCTGGCGGTAGCTTGCTTGGCCTCTCTGGCCTGATTTGCGACAATGACTTCCTTGATCGAAGCTAGTTGGTTCGGACCGGTCGCCTCCACAGCGTGCAGATTGTCGACACCGATCGGTTTCACTCCGAGGCGGGCAATGGATGCCTCCAGTTCGTCACGGATGGCGCTCAATTTTATGCAATGCACTCCGCCGAACCCGAGGGGTAACTTGTGAATGTCGAGGTCGTCGATGAAGACGGGCAATAGGCGATTAGCTTGAAGCGCGCGGCGTGCTTCGTCGAGTACCCAGTTCGATTTGACGGAGTTTTCACTCCACAAGACGACCGCGCACTTAGCATCATCCAGGTTCTTCGCAATTACGTCGTGAAAATGATCTCCGGAGGTGAGGTTTCGGTCCGACCACACGGAGTAGCCTTTGACAGACAGGAAAGTGGTAATCACGCGGGCCTGTTCCGCATCTTCTTTGGCGTAGCTTAGGAAAATATCCGGCATATCAGCTCCATCCTCAATAGATGCGGTAACAAGACTCACTGGTGATATACGCGAGGCAGTGCCAAAAGGAGCTGGTCCTGAATTCGGCTCCGAAAGCGCGCTCCGCCATCGCCGTCATCCCCTTCCGCGATAGGGCGCCACGCCCTGGTCGGGCAGCCAGACGCCCTTGGGCAGCTCACCCGTCTGCCAGAATACGTCGATGGGGATGCCGCCGCGCGGATACCAGTAGCCGCCGATGCGCAGGAAATGCGGCTCGAGCAGGGCGGCGAGGCGCTTGCCGATGGCGACGGTGCAGTCTTCGTGGAAGGCGCCGTGATTGCGGAACGAGCCGAGGTAGAGCTTCAGCGATTTCGATTCGACGAGCCACGGGCCAGGCACGTAGTCGATGACGAGATGGGCGAAGTCGGGCTGGCCCGTCACCGGGCACAGCGAGGTGAACTCCGGCGCGGTGAAGCGGGCGACGTAGTGGGTGTCCGCATGCGGGTTCGGCACGCGCTCCAGCTCGGCTGCGTCGGGCGACGCCGGCAAGGCGACGTGAGCGCCGAGCTGCTTGACGGGGAGGGCGGGTTTTGCGGATCTGGTCGGCATGGCTCGGTATCGTGGGCAATGCCCCTCCCCGCAAGGGGGAGGGGGACAGCGTCTGTTCTACTTCACGCCCAGCAGCTCGACCTCGAACAGCAACGTGGCGTTGGCCGGGATGACGCCGCCGGCGCCGCGCGCGCCGTAGCCGAGGTCGGGCGGGATGATCAGCGTGCGCTTGCCGCCGACCTTCATGGAGGCCACGCCCTCGTCCCAGCCGCGGATCACCTGACCCTGGCCGATGATGAACTCGAAGGGCTGGCCGCGATCGACGGAACTATCGAACTTGCGGGTGCGGTTGCCGTTCTCGTAGAGCCAGCCGGTGTAGTGCATGCGGCAGATCTGGCCGGTCTTCGGGCTGACACCCGTACCGACGGTCTGGTCGATGATCTTCAGGCCTGATTGGGTGGTCACGGGGGCTCCTCTGGTCTGGGCGAAGGATGTGGAAGGTGCGGCGGCGCAAACGCCGGTGAGTGCGAGAGCAATGGCGGCGGCGCGCGAAACTGCGAGCATGTTCGGTTCCTGTGTTGGGGCCCGTGGTCGTGGTGGGCCTACGATCCTGCGGGTAGCTTTGCATCCGGGCAACCGTGCGGCGGGCGGGCGCACACTATGCGAAATAGTTCTTTGGGCAAGGGGAACGTTCTGGGGGAACGTTCTGGTTGAACTGCTCTGATGCGACACCTGATCTCCAACAGCGTGCAGCGGCCCGAGCTGTGGTTGCCTCTAGAGTAGGTGCGGGGGAGGCTCAGGCCCACGGATCCACCGCGCAATGGATCGCGTCCTGAACGCCCTCGCCGCCAACCGTGCGCAATGCGAGATCTGTCTCTGCCAGCGGGAAGACGTGCGTGCACACCTGCTCGAGGGGAAACTTGCCCGAGGCGATCACGCCCATCGCCAACTCCACGGCATCGAATGAGTGGCCGCGCACGCCCATCACGGTCAGTACCTTGCGGACCAGAATGTCGGGCTCGAAGTCGGGGATCTTGCCACCCGCGCGACCACCGAGGATGACGCGACCGCGCTTGCGGGCAAGCTGCAACGCGGCGATGACCGCTGCCGGGCCACCCGACGAGCAATCCATCACCAGGTCGGCCATCTCGCCGCCGGTGAGATCGGCGACGCGCTCGAGCAGGTCCTCGGCGTCGATGTCGATGGTATGGTGCGCACCGAGGCTTCGGGCGAGAGCCAGGCGCTTTGTGTCGCTGGGTGTGCCGCGACCGGTGACGATGACGAGGCTTGCGCCGGCCTCGCGCGCCATCACCGCGCAGGCGAGGCCCTGCTGGCCGGGGCCCTGGATGACGACGGCCTCACCGAGCTTGACCTTGCCCTGGAGCACCGACCACTCGACGCCGTTGCCGAGCGGCAGGGCCAGCGTGGCGAGCTTGGCGGGCACGTGATCGGGCACCTTGTGGAACACGGAGTTCGGATGCAGGTACTTCGCCTGCGCGTAGCCGCCCCACAGCGAGGGCGCCACGGAGATCGGCGTCGAGCCGAACCGGATCGTGCCGGCGCGGTTCAGCGTGTCGGTCTCGTCGCACAGGCGGAAGTCGCCGGAGCGGCACCAGTGGCAGTGGCCGCAGGGCAGGTATTCCTCGAGCGCGACGCGGTCGCCCTCCTTCACGCCGAAGCGGCGGCGGGCGATGTCGCCCAGCTCCGCGATTCGCCCGACCGTCTCGTGGCCGAGGATCAGGGCGCCTTTCGATTGGGGATAGCGCAGGTAATAGGGCCAGTCGCTGCCGCACACACCGGTCAGCTCGACGTGGAGAAGGCCGGCGTCGGCGGGAATCGCGGGCCGTGGGAAGTGGCGGACCCGGGTGTCGCGGGGGGCAACTGATACGGCGGCGGCGATGTCGGTCACGTGGTCTCTCCGGTTTGCCGGGCGAAGCGCGGGCGGACGGCAGGTTTCGGACTTTCGATGTCGTGGGGCTGTATTGGCAAGTTGTCGGAGTGACGCCGGGGAAGCAAGTGTAAGCCATAGCAGCGCGCTGCTGCTTGCCGTGGCTTGGCAACTCCCCGTATCTGGGGGCAGGCAGGTCGGCGATCCGGCCGGGATCGTGGTGTCTCAGGCTCTGCTGCTCGGCGCGTCGTCGAGCTGAGGCTATTGGAGGGGAGCGCGGTGATCAAGCTGACGGTCGACCAGCGACACTCCTGCCCTGGCGGGCGGAGCGCTGCCGGCGCCGGGGCTCTGAGGCGCGCGTCGTGAGCCCTTTAGCACTCGCCCTTCTCGCAGCCGTCGTGATCGGCAACACGGCGGGACAGCTCATGCTCAAGGCTGCCTCCGTGCGGGCAGATGCGGCGGCCGACGAGGGCCACTGGACGGCGCTGATGCGCGAGCCGCTGTTGTGGGCGGGGCTTGCCACATACGTGATCGAGTTCTTCCTGTGGCTGGCGTTCCTGTCGCTCGTACCGCTGTGGCAGGGTGTGATGGTGGCGTGCATCGACATCCTGCTCGTCATGGTGGGCGGCCGGATCTTTTTCGGCGAGCACATCACGCCGCCGCGCATTATCGCGATCTCGATGATCGCCGTCGGGGTGCTCATGGTCGGGCTCGGAGGGAACGGCTGATGCGGCTGAAGATCCTTATCGGTTTCGTGCTGCTGATCGCCGTCGACACCTTCGTGCAGTTCGGCTTCAAGCTCGCCGGCAACAACACGCTGCCGGTTACGCTCGACCTGCCGTGGCTGGAACGTGTCCTGCGCGAGCCGTGGGTGCTGGCCGTGATCGTGGGCTACGGCGCGGCATTCGCCATCTACATGACGCTCATCAAGCATGCGCCGATCGGTCCGGCGTTTGCGGCCTCGCACATGGAGATCGTGACGATCACGGTGATCTCGACGTGGTACTTCGGCGACAGCATCACGCTCGTGCAGGCGCTTGGATGCTGCGCGATCGTCGGGGGCGTGCTGGTGCTCGCGGCGACGGAGACGGGGGCTTGAGCGGGAGATCGCACGGCACGGCTGCGCCGTTGACGTGGCGCACGTTCGCCGGCGTCGGTGAGATCGCGGCCGATGTCTGGCGGGGGATGCTGCCGGACGATCCCGAGAGCTGGGACTTCTACAGGCTTGCCGAGCAGGTGCCGCCGCCGGGGTTCAAGCTCGGGGCCATCGCGGTCTACGACGGGGATGCCCCGGTCGCCGTCGCGCCGCTGTTTCGGATCGACTACCGGATCGACACGCCGTTCCAGGGGATGGCGCGGCGGATCGGGGATTGGCTCTACGCGCGCGTCCCGCGGCTCGTCAGCTTTCCCGTGATCGGGATCGGCTCGCCGATGTCGGACGCGCTGGCGCTGGGCTTCGCGCCCGGTCTTTCGACTGCGGCGCGGGAGGCTGCCTTCGAGTGCATGTTGACGGGGCTCAGGGCGGAGGCGCGGGCGCAGCGAAGTGCGCTCATTGCGATCAAGAGCATCGGCTCCGAGGTCGAGGCGCTGGCCGGGCCCCTCGCGCGGCACGGCTTCAATCGCGTCACGACGGTGCCCGTCGCCGTCATCGACCTCGATCATAATGGTTTTGAGGATTATCTCGCCGCGCTGCCGAAAAAAGATCGCTCGTACTTGCGTCGCAAGATCAAGTCGGCCGAGGGGCTGCGGATCGAGGTGCGCTCGACGCTCGAGGGGCTGGAGGAGGAGGTCGCGGCGCTGTTCCAGTGCACGCTGGCGGAGAGCAAGGTCGATTATGGAGAGTTCGAGCAGGTCCATCCGGACTATTTCGGCACGCTGAGCCGAGGGCTCGCCAACGCGCCCGAGGAGGCGCGGCCGGTCATCATGCTGTTCTGGCTGGGCGAGACGTTGATCGGTTTCGAAATGTCGCTCGCCGGGCGCCGGCGGGTGCTGACCAAGCATATCGGCATGAGGTATCCGCAGGCACGCGACCACAACCTGTACTTCGTGAGCGGCCTGAAGCTGATCGAGGAGACGTTCGCGCGCGGCAGGGTCGAGCTGGAGCTCGGTGCAACGACGTACCGGACCAAGCTGCTCTTCGGCGCGCGGCTCGAACGGCGTTGGCTGTGCTTCCGGTTTCGCGGAGGGCTCGCCAACTGGATGTTACGTCCGCTCGCGCCGCTGTTCGATTTCGAGCGCAACGATGCCGAGATCGGGCAGCTCAAATCCGAGCGGCCAGGCGCGCTGTTCCGCGACGGGGCGTGACCTCTCAGGGCAGCGGCATGAAGCGGCCTGTGCTCAGCGTGCAGCTGGCTGGGCCATGCGGCGGAGGACTGGTGCGGGTTTCAAGCGGGCGGGGCGCCCTGGGCGGGCAGCGGGTATCTGGAGGCTCGGGGTGGCATGAGCGACCGGGGCGGCACTGCGGGTGCGCTCGGGCCGGGCGGCTGGCTGGACAGGCTTGGCTGGCTCGAGCACACGCTGGGCGGGGAAGTAGGCAGTCACCGTCGTGCCCTTGCGCACCTCGGAGGTCAGCTCGAATGTGCCCCCGTGCAACTCGACGAGGTTCTTGACGATCGGCAGGCCGAGGCCCGTACCGCCCTCCGCCGTCTTATGGGCGAGAGAGCCCTGGCCGAAAGCCAGCATCACCTTCGGGATCTCGTCCTTGGGAATGCCGGGGCCCGTGTCGCGCACGCGCACGAACTGGCCGCCCGACTGGGTGCGCCCGACGCAAAGCGTGATCTCCCCGTTGCGGGGCGTGAACTTCAGGGCGTTCGACATCAAGTTGAGCACGACCTGCCGGATGGCCCGCTCGTCGGCCCAAAGCGGGGCGATGCTTTCGTCGAAGTCCTCGACGATCCTCAGCGTCTTGCCTTCGAGCCGAAGCTTCAGGAGACGGTGGCAATCGTCGACGACGTCGGTGAGGCGGATAGCGGCCTCGTTGAGTTCATAGCGTCCGGCCTCGATGCGCGACAGGTCGAGGATCTCGTTGATGAGATGGAGCAGGTGGCTGCCGGAGTGGTGGATGTTGCCGGCGTACTCTTTGTAGAGCTTGTTCTCCATCGGGCCCATGATCTCGGAGTGCATCACCTCCGAGAATCCGAGGATCGCATTGAGCGGTGTGCGTAGTTCGTGGCTCATGGTGGCCAGGAAGCGCGACTTGGCGATGTTGGCCTCCTCCGCTCGCCGGCGGGCCTCGTCGGAGATCGACTTCGCCTCCTCCAGCTCGGCGATCAACAGGTCCTTCTGCGCCCGGAAGCGCAGCATCTGGATCGCGGTCGAATTGAGCCCCTTGGCGAGAAAAATGAAGTAGATGTGGACGCCGACCGCCATCGAGGCCAGGGCGAGATGGAAGGCGTCGCCCTGGAGAAGCAGGCGGGCTACCACCGCGATGGTCATGGGTATGGTGCCGACGTACAGGATCGGCAGCAGCGGTGAGGCGAGCGTCATTCGGATCGCGATGATCACGATCAGGGAGGCGAATACGAAGACGTGGCTGGAAAAGAAGTACTCGTTGGACAGGCTCGCGCCGCCGCCGGCGCCGACGAGGGCAAAGCCAGCCCAGGTAATGCCGTTGGTTGCTTCCGCGAGCATCAGCCGGCGACGCCAAACGTCGAGATTGAGCTCTGAAAGCGGGGTGGCGAGGTAGCGCCGGCAGCATTCCAGCAAAAGCACCTTGGCCAGGATCACCAGCGCAAGCCACGTCAATGCCTGGGACCAGTGCGCCCAGAACATCGAGGCGAGCGAGAAAATGCCGGCGAGAAGAAGCAGTGTGGCCTGGGCGGAGACCTCGTTGCGCGCGAACATCAAGTTGAGCTCGTGCGCGAACGTCGGCTCGGCGGTGCCGCCGTGCATGAGCTTCTGGCGCGCCTGAGCAACACCAGCCGACGTGGCCGGCGCCTGGACGGCGGCCACCCGTGGTGTCCGCTGCTGCTTGGCTGTACTTGCCGCCGCCATTCCTCGGAATGCCTTGCCTGAGCCGCGGGCAGGCCAGGGAGCCGCCCCTGGCGACCGCTGACCTGCTCCATCAAACCAGACTGTTACATGAATTACTAAATATTCGTTTAAGGATAATTCCATAATGCTATGCAAATTATATGTTTTTGTTCTTCATGAGTATTTTTGCCGACAGCGCCCCGAGCCTTCGCGGTGTAGTTGCGAGGGTGGCTGCGAGGGTGGCTGCGAGGGTGGCCGGATGGGGGGGCTGTCTGTAAGATGGGCCGTCAACTTTCCGGGGAGACAGGCGTTGAAGGTCCAGGCGTCGGAGGTCCAGGCATTGAAGATCATCGAGGAGCCGCGGGCGCCCAATCCGCGCAGGGTGAGGATATTCCTTGCCGAGAAGGGCATCGCGATGGCCTACGAGCCGATCAGCCTGCTCAAACATGAGCACAAGTCGGCGGAATTCCGTCGGCTCAATCCGTTTGCCCAGGTTCCCACGCTGGTGTTCGACGACGGCTCGACGCTGACGGAGAGCGTCGCGATCTGCCGATATTTCGAGGAGATGCAACCCGAGCCCGCGCTGTTCGGTACCGGCGCGCGGGGGCGGGCCGAGGTCGAGATGTGGAACCGGCGCGTGGAGCTGGGGTTCTACCAGTGCGTCGCCCACTGCTTCCGCCATACCCACCCGGCCATGGCGGCGATGGAGCAACCGCAGGTCGCACAATGGGGCGAGGTCAATCGCGGCAAGGCTCTGGAGACGCTCGGGCTCATCGACGACATTCTCCGGCAGCGGCCGTTCATTGCAGGTGACCAGTTGTCGATCGGGGACATCACGCTGCTGGTGTCGATGGATTTCATGAAGCCGGCAAAAATCGAGCGCCCGGCGGGGATCGCGGGCGTGGAGCGCTGGTACAACGAGATGGCATCCAGGCCGAGCGCTGCGGCCTGATCCGGGATTGGATGGGCCAAGGCCTGGGCCAAGGCCCGGGCCAAGGCCTTGGGATGGGACTGCCAGGCCCGAGATGGCTGTTCCCCAGGTAACAGCCGGCTCCAGCGAGCAGCGCTATCGGCTTTAGGATCACAACGAATGGCGCCGGCATCAATTGGCGTGGGGTGGATGGATGAAGCTCACGGTTGTTGGGTGCGGCGACGCGTTCGGCTCGGGTGGACGGCTGCAGACCTGCTATCACGTCGATGACGGCCGGAACGCACTGCTCATCGACTGCGGTGCGACCGCGTTGATCGGGATGCAGCGCGCTGGGCTCGATCCGGCTCGCGTGGGGGCGATACAGATCTCGCATCTGCATGGGGATCACTTCAGCGGCCTCGTTTGGTGGCTGCTGCACGCAACGCACATAGCCAGGCGAAGGGAACCGCTCGTCATCGCAGGGCCGGCAGGTATCGAGGCAAGGGTGCGTCTGGCCGCCGAAGCTCTGTTCCCAGGGGCCTTGGCTCATCCACTGCCGTTCGAGGTGGTGTTCATCGAGCAGACGGCGGGGAAGCCTTCGAGCCTCGGCGGGTTCGTCGTCACGGCCTATGAGGTCTCACATCCGTCGGGGGCTGCATCGCATGCACTGCGGCTGGTAGGTAGCGGTCGCACGATCGCCTTCTCGGGTGATACGGAGTGGGTCGAAGCACTGGTCGACTGCGCCAGGGGCGCTGATCTGTTCTTGTGCGAGTGCTACGGGCACAGTCGGGCGACAAGGTTCCACCTGACGTGGGAGGTCCTGAAGGAGCACCTGCCGCGGATCGACGCGCGTCGGGTCGTGCTCACCCACATGAGCGGTGACATGCTGGCGGCGGTCGAGGTGGCGCGCGCGGCTGGCGTTGGCGTGGCGGAGGACGGGATGGTGATCGAGCTGTGAGGCGTCGCCCGGGGGGCCTGGAAGAGCTGCTGGGGGAGATCGGCTCCTGTCGGGTCTGCGTCGAGCGTTCGCAGGGGGCTGCTCTGCCGCACGAGCCGCGACCCGTGATACGTGCCAGCCGCACCGCGCGAATCGCCATTTGCGGACAGGCGCCCGGCACGCGCGTTCATGCCTGCGGCGTTCCATTTCTCGATCCCTCAGGTGATCGCCTGCGCGCCTGGATGGCGGTGACGCGAGAGGAGTTCTACGACGGGACGCGCGTTGCCATCGTCCCGATGGGCTTCTGCTTTCCCGGGCTCGACACGCATGGCTCGGATCTGCCGCCGCGCAGGGAATGTGCGCCGCTTTGGCACGACCGCGTGCTCGCGGAGATGCCCGGGCTGGAGTTGATCCTGCTCGTTGGGGCCTGGGCGCAGCGCTGGCACCTGCCCTTCATGAGGGGCGCGGGAATGACGGCGACCGTGGCGGCTTGGCGCGAGGTGACGGGGGCGGACGGGGCAGCGATGCACTTCCCGTTGCCGCATCCATCCTGGCGCAACAACGCCTGGATCAAGCGGAACCCGTGGTTCGAGGTGGAACTGCTGCCGGCGTTGCGCGGTGCGGTCCGGCGCGCGCTGGACGCGGGGCCGGCACCGCCGGCCGGACCGGTCGCGCCCAAGGAAGTCGCAGCAAAGAAATAGGGCCGCGCGTCAGGCGCGGAGCCCCAGATCAACGACCCGCCATGGTCGCCGTGATCACCAGCGGCGGCGGCGGACGATCACGTAACGACGGCGCGGGCGCACGTAGACGAAGCGGCGGCGGCGCGGGCGCACGTAGACGAAGCGGCTGCGCGGGCGGCGGCGGCGGACGACGAAATACTGATTGGTCTCGAGGGCCGATTCGACGGTCTCGACAGCTGCCTCGCCTGCGTCTGCGGCAGCAGCGGGAGCAGCCAGATCCTTCGCTTCGACCGACTGCGTCGCCGACAGCCCGCAGGCGGCCGCGGCACCGACGCCGAGTATCATCTTCAGCAGATTCCGACGTCCAAGGTCTTTCATGGTTCACTCCCCGTGGGTTCGGCCAGCGATCGGCCTCGGAGTATCTAACATCGGGCTCGTGGCAATTGGAAGAACCTGGATCGAAATTCCGTTGCCTGGTCGACGCGCTGCCCGATCTATTTCAGATAGGCGGCGATCAGGCGCCTGGCGTCGGCGCTGTCCCATTCGGCAGCTCCGGTCAGGCGGCCGATCTCACGGCCCTGGGGGTCGATCAACAGCGTTGTCGGCATCCCGGCGGCCCGCAACGCGGTGCCGACCCGCGCGGTGGGGTCGATGTAGAGGGCGAGGGCGTCTGCGCGGATCGAGGCGAGGAACTTGCCCGCTACCTCAGCGCCGGCACGATCGACGGCCAGCGCGACCACCTCGAAGCGGGCCGAGCCGAGCTCCTTCTGTAGATTGGCCAGTCCCGGCATCTCCTTGCGGCAAGGCGCGCACCACGTCGCCCACAGGTTCAGCAGCACCACGCGGCCCTTCCAGTCCACGAGCGTGCGGGGCTTGCCATTGGCGTCCTGAAAGGCGACTTCGGCCAGTGGCTCCGGCTGCTTCTTGAAGACGAAGGCGGCCATCTCGCCGGTATTGAGACGGCTCGTGTTCAATGCTGAGCTGTTCTTCGCGGTCGTATCGGCGGGCCGGGCGTTGTCAGGGGGGGCGAGCGTGACGTATACCGCCGCGAACCCGGCCAGCGCCGCCAGCGCCGTCACCAGGATCGCCCGTGAGGTCGAGCCGGAGCCTGTCGTCTTGTCGCTCATCGCTTGTTGCTCGATGTTGTGTCGGCCGTGATTGTGGCCCGCCGTGTCGTGCATAGTGCCATCGGAGAACGCCACCACATGTCGAAGGATCCCGGTGCGAAGGCTTCGGCCAACAAGATGTGGGGCGGGCGGTTCAGCGTTTCGCCTGCCGAGATCATGGAGGAGATAAACGCCTCCATCGGCTTCGACAAGCGCCTCGCCACCCAGGACATACGCGGCTCCAAGGCGCACGCGCAGATGCTGGCGGCTGCCGGGATCATCACCAAGGAGGATGCGAAGAGGATCATCGCCGGGCTCGAGCAGATCCTGGGCGAGGTTGATCGCGGCGAGATGGTCTGGTCACGGGCGCTGGAGGACGTTCACATGAACGTCGAGAGCCGGCTCAAGGACGCGATAGGCGAGCCTGCGGGGCGGCTGCACACGGCGCGATCGCGCAACGATCAGGTGGCGACCGACTTCCGCCTCTGGGTGCGCGACCGGATCGATGACCTGGATGCCGCGCTGGCGGAATTGCAGCTGGCGCTTGCCCGCAAAGCAGACAGCCACGCTGCCACGGTAATGCCGGGTTTCACGCATCTTCAGCCGGCGCAGCCCGTCACGTTCGGGCACCATCTGCTCGCCTACGTCGAGATGATCGGCCGCGACAGGGGCCGGCTCGGAGATGCACGCGCCCGCCTCAACGAGTGCCCGCTCGGAGCGGCGGCGCTCGCGGGCACCTCGTTCCCCATCGACCGGCACGCGACGGCCGACGCGCTGGGCTTCGACCGGCCGACGGCGAATTCGCTCGACAGCGTCTCGGACCGCGATTTCGCACTGGAGACTCTGGCGGCGGCGTCGATTTGCGGGATGCACCTGTCGCGGTTGGCAGAAGAGATCGTGATCTGGGTGACGCCGCAGTTCGGCTTCATCAAATTATCGGACCGCTTCACAACCGGCTCCTCGATCATGCCGCAGAAGCGCAATCCGGACGCGGCCGAGCTGTCGCGGGCCAAGGTCGGCCGCATCGCGGGCGGCTTCCAGAGCCTGCTCATGGTGATGAAGGGGTTGCCGCTCGCCTACTCCAAGGACATGCAGGAGGACAAGGAGGTCACCTTCGATGCCCTCGACAGCCTGGGCTTGGCAGTCGCGGCAATGGCGGGGATGGTGGAGGACATGGAGCCCAATGCCGACGCCATGCGGGGCGCGGCCGGGCGGGGCTACTCGACGGCTACGGATCTCGCCGACTGGCTGGTGCGGGAGCTGAAGCTGCCGTTCCGGGACGCCCATCACGTCACTGGGCGGGTCGTGGCACTCGCGGAAGGGCGGGGCGTGGAGCTCGAGGCGCTGTCGCTGGATGACCTCAAGTCCATCGATCCTCGGTTTCGGCGCGATGCGCTCGATGTGCTCAGCGTGGACAATTCGGTCAAGAGTCGGACCAGCTATGGTGGAACCGCGCCACAGAATGTACGGAAAATGGCCCGAGGGTGGTTGCGCAAGCTGGAAAAGGCTGCGGCAAAGGCCTAAGAGGGAGTTCGGCATTCCGCTGCTCGCCCGGCGTTCGGCGTGATAGCTGGATCGTTTGACTGGAAGTGCGGACTGCAATTGCGGGCTTGAAGATCGTCGTCGCGGCCAATGGGGCCGCTGCGCCACATGGGGGCATGCTGGAATGTCGGCCGGAATGTCGGTTGTGACGTACAGGACTGCCCTGGTGCTCGCGTCGTGCCTCATTCTGGTAGGGTGTGGCGTGCGCGGAGCATTGCAGAACCCGAAGTCCAGCGCGTCGGGGTCGCCGGCCTCTTCGACGACGGCGACCGCCGAGTCCGGCCAGAACAAGCCGGAGAACGCTGCTCCCAAACCGCATCAGGGCTTCATCCTCGACGGCTTGCTGCGCTGAGCCGCCGGGCTCTGTATCGGCTTTGGGTGGATATGCTTCTGGAGCCACCCGAGCTTTGTTCCGCTTGCGCTGAAGGCGCCGCCTTGTTGATCCCCTGCGGCCGTGCTTAGAAGCGGTATCCCTCTCGGTCGGGCACGACGGTGTCGGTTGCCTGCATGTCGGTTGCCTGCAACTGCTCGAGCCCAGCCCGATGCTTCAATTCAGCTATTCTGCCGGCACACTTCACGCCGAAGCTGTCAGCCTTGCCGCGATCGCGGCCGAGGTCGGCACGCCGTTCTACTGCTATTCCTCCGCCGCGCTGGAGGGGCAATACAAGGCGCTCGATAAGGCCTTCGCCGGGCTCGATCATCTGATCTGCTACGCGGTGAAAGCGAACTCCAATCAGGCCGTGCTGGCGACGATGGCGCGGCTCGGCGCGGGGATGGACGTCGTTTCCGTCGGCGAGCTCAAGCGGGCGCTTTCTGCCGGCGTGCCGGCGGGCAAGGTGATTTTTGCCGGTGTCGGCAAAACGCGGGACGAGATGGCCTTCGCCGTCGCGCAAGGCATTCTCGGTTTCAACGTCGAGAGCGAGCCTGAGCTGGAGGCGCTGTCGTCGGTGGCGGCCGAGCTTGGCCGGACGGCGCGGATAGCGTTGCGCGTGAACCCCGATGTCGATGCCAGGACGCACGCCAAGATCTCGACGGGCAAGGCGGAGAACAAGTTCGGCATTCCCTTTTCCCAGGCGCCGCGGCTCATGGATCGGGCGCGAGCGCTGCCGGGGCTTTCGGCGGTCGGCATCCATATGCACATCGGCAGTCAGATCACGGATGCCCGACTGCAGCCGTTCCGCGACGCGTTCGGTTTGATGCGTGATCTCGCCATCGAGTTGAAGGGGGCGGGCCATGCCCTCGAGCATCTCGATCTCGGCGGCGGGCTCGGTGTTTCCTACAAGCTCGGCAACGAGGCGCCGCCGCAGCCGGCCGACTACGCCACGATCGCGCGGGAGACGCTGGGCGATCTCGGCTTGAAAATCGTGCTGGAGCCAGGGCGCTTGCTGGTCGGCAATGCAGGCGTGCTGGTCACGGCCGTGATCTTCGTGAAGGAAGGCGAAGGGCGGCGGTTCACGGTGGTCGATGCGGCGATGAACGATCTCATCCGGCCGACGCTGTACGAGGCGCATCACGAGGTCTGGCCGGTGGCGGATGCTCGTCGTGCTGACGCACCCGTGGTGCAGGATGTCGTCGGGCCGGTTTGCGAAACCGGCGACTATCTTGCGCTCGATCGGTCGCTGCCGCCGTTCGGTGCGGGCGATCTCGTCGCGGTGATGACGGCGGGGGCCTACGGCGCGGTGATGGCGTCGACCTACAACACGCGACCGCTGGTGCCGGAGGTGCTCGTGCGGGGGACCGACTGGGCAGTGGTGCGCCCTCGCCTGGACGTGGAGAGCATCATCGCTCTCGATCGGCTTCCGGACTGGCTGGCGCCGGGGCAGGCCCGGTGAGCGGGGCACGCCGATTTCCCGTCGAAGGGCCGTCCAGCTTCGGGTTGGCTGAGCAGGTCAGCTCGAAGGTGCGTCGAGCTTGCGTGTCAGGTTCTCGAACTCGCGGCGCAGTTCCTCGTTCTTGAAGATCTGATCGAACGATGGCGCCTCGAGCTTCTGGATCGCCTCGAACGACGCCGCGCTCTCGCGCATCAAGTTGCGCAGCTGGTAGCTTGCTTCCACTGTCTCGAAGGTGTTGTCGGCGATCCGCAGATCGTGCGCGGAACGCTTGCGGGCATTGGCGAGCTGCTCGCGCTGCTGCATCAGGAAACGCCGGTAGCCGCGTGCTGCTTCCTCCGAGAGCTTCTGGCTCTCCTGATTGGCTTTCAATGTCCGAAGCTGGTCGGGTCGGTTCTCGCCGCGCAACAACTCCTGCGTTCGGGCGCGTGCGGCCGTGATGTCCTTGGTGATCGCCTCGAGCTTGGGCAGGTATTGCTGATCGATCTTCGAGATGGCGGCGTCCTGGGCGTGCACCAGCATGGCGAATAGCGCTGCATGCATTGCGAAATATTTGCGCGCGGCGACGAGGTTGTCGCCGGACTGCCCCATCAGCTTGCCGAGCTGGGAATCCACGGCCTTGGCGGAGTTGAACACCGCGACGAGGCGGACGAGGTCGCCGGAAAGCACGCTGTCGAGCAGCATGTCGACCTGGCCCTGGCTCATAGTGACGCCGGATTTCGCCAGAGCCTCGGTGACCTCCTTCTTGGTGCTCTTGATATCGTCGCGGTTGCCGGTGATGCGCTTGGTGGCATCTTCGATGTCGCGCTGAAGGCTGTCGACGGTATCGGTGATGTAGCCGGGCAGCAATCCGTCTGTCGGCGCGGAGAGCTGGCGCTCGCGCAGCTTGACGATGCGCTCCTCGAGCTCTCGGATCGACTTGCGGCGCGCCTCGATGCGCTTCTGCATGTCGACGACGGGCACCTCGGTCACGACGCCCATCGCCGCGTCGAGCAGGTCGCGCACCTTCCTTTCACGGTCCTCGCGCGTCTCGGTGAAGAGCGGTGGGATGAGGAATTCGTCCTTGGAGGGCAGCTTCCTGGATTCGGTGCGATTGCGCGCTGTGTCCTGCAGGATAGCGTCGATGGCCTGCATCAGGCGACGGGCCTGCTCGTGGCTGAGATCGCCCGCGCGTGGGTCGGCTGCAGGCTGGGACGTGCCGGCCGGCGCCGACTTGCCAGCCGGTGCCGTCTGGGCAGCCGCGGGCAGCGTTAGGAGCGCACCACCTGTGGCAGCAATCAGGGCCATCAGGGCCGTGGCCAGCGGCAAGTGGCCTCTTTTCTTCCACGTCGCGGCGGACATGTGTCCCTCCTGAGGAATTCAACCGGCACCAGACCTTGGAATTCAGGCGAATCCGTGTTGTGAGCCGCCCAGCAGCCGGAGGCTTGTGGGTATGAGGTGAATTTCCGGTAATCGGGGAGCGCCGGGCAGGCGCGATCATTCATCCTCTAACGATCCGGCTTTTAAGCGCTGGTGTCGCAGCGCGCGGCCTGGCGGATCAACTCGATCAGTGGCTCGCCGACCTGCCTTGCATCGCTTAAAACCACCATATGGGTGATCCGCGGCCCGGTTCCAGGGATGCGGGAGCGGCCCACCATGCCCTCGAAGGGAGCGTCGGCGAGGGAGAGCCCCAGGCGCAGCTCGCGCGAACCGATCAACAGGACGCCGATCTCGCCGGGACAGGCAATACTGACGAGGTCGCCGGTCGGGGTGCAGGTCGCTGCGGGCAGCGCTGCCGCGATCTCGCGCAACAGCAGCTCGGCCAGCGGCCGCAAACCCTTTCCTCTTGCGAGCAGTGTAGTTACCGATCCGCCCGAGGGCGGAGCTGCCGGTGGTGCAGCAAGCGGTGGGGGCGGCCGCGGTGGGGCGTATGCCGGCGTCGTGGGTCGCGCCGATGGGATCGGGGGCGGCAGGGGCCGGGGTGGGGCAACAGCGGGGGGCTCGCGCGCAGCGGGCAGTTGGGCGGGCGGCAGGGGCGCGTTGGTGACAGCGGGGTGCGGCAGGGTATTGCCGGCCGCGTCGAGGTAGATCGGCCGGCCGCCGTTGTTGTGGATGCGCTCCAGCCAGGAGGCGTGGGCGAACGTCATGCCTTGTGGCCGCAGCCAGTCGATGATCGCGTTCTTGTCTGTGAGGTCGGCGGCTTGGATGGCGGCCATCCATTGAACAAGCGAACGTCCCGTGCGCGGCACGAGATCCTCGATGAACTCACGCTCCAACTCGGCGTGTTTGCGCGACATGACCTTCCCGGATGCAAGTCTACAGGGACGGATGGGTCCCAGCACCAGGCCAACTCACAGCCACCGGCGTGAGCCTTCCTTGTAGGCGCGGTATGCATCGCCGAACTTCGCTTCCAGATGACGCTCCTCGGGCAGGATCGCCAGCCAGGTGACGGCGATCACGAACAGCGGTGTGAAGATCGCGATCCAGATGTTCTGCGTGACCTCGGCCAGTCCCAGCAGAAGCATCGTGTCAGCCAGATATATAGGATTGCGGAACCGGCGGAAGGGGCCGTGGGTGACGAGGGCGGTCGCGGCTCTGTCGGGGCGGACCTGCGCGCCGGCACGCATCATGGTGGCGATGGCCCATCCAGCAAGCGCGATCCCGCCGATCAGTAAGCCCCAGCCGATCACGCGCGCGGGCCGGTCGTCGAGACCCGGCCAGGGCAGCGGCCATAACCGTGCGAGGGACCAAGCCGCAACGAAAGTCGCGGTCAAGAGCACTGGCGGCCAGGGAAAGGGTGAGGGGCGATCCTGCACGCCGGCAGTGGTATCCGCCGGCGCGGCGGGGTTTGCGTGCTCGTCATCGTGCGCTTGACGGTCGGCCATCCGACGCGCTCCTTCTGATTCGATGTGCCAGGATACCTGAAGGCTGTGACACGTCCAGGCGCGTGACTGGACGCGGGACTGGACGCCTGACCGCGGCGCAGGGGGCTGCCGTCATTCGGCCAGATCCGTGTGGTCAGCCTCGCCACTGCCGCCGCGAGCGGCCGGGGTTGAAGGAGGGATGGCCGCTATCGGGCCGCCGACTTCGGGGGAATGCGAAATGTCTATGCGTATGACTATGAGTGCCCTGCGGCCCGTTGCGCTGGCTGCGGGAATTTTTCTTGTCTGGAGCGGCGAGGCTGCTGCGTGGTGTGTGCGAGGCGTGGCGAGTTGGGACACGTTGCGCGTGCGCGCCGAACCCAGTCCGCGCGCGCCTGCGATTGGCGGCATTCCCTCGGGCGCGTGCGGTGTCGCGGTGGTCGGGCCCTGCCGGGGCGCCTGGTGCCGAGTGCTGTGGCGCGGTCGCGTCGGCTGGTCGAATGCCTCGTATCTCGTGAGAGGTCGAGACGTCGCCGGCCGCCGCGCGCATGCTTTGCCGCCGCCACGTGTCGTGAGGGCGGCTCCCGTCGCGCCACGCGCGGCGCCGCCCGCAGCACCCGTCGCCGCGCGCGGCGCAGTAGTTGCGCCGTTGCCCAAGGCACCCCGTCCGGTGGCCGAGCCACCACGACCCACATCCTCGAGCATTGCCACATCGGCGTTGCCGGAAGCTGCGCTGCCAAAAGCCCCGCCGCCCGTGCCGCGTGAGCCTGCCGCGGAAGTAGCGGCCGGTCCCAGGCCGGTGCTCGTTCCGCTGGCGCCGGCTGCTCCCCCGGCGAATGCGGGGGACGCTGCCAAGCCGCTGAAGGCGGGGGATCGGGAGACCTGCATCGTCGATGTGGAAAAGGGCGACACATTGAAGGTGCGGGCAGGGCCTGGGCCCAATCAGGTGCTGCGCTTCGGGTTTCCTGCCGGCGCGTGTGGCGTCAGGATCGCAGGCGAGTGCGTGGCGGGCTGGTGCATGGTCGATTATCGCGGGTACAGCGGCTGGGCCGAGCAGAGGTTCCTGAAGTAGCGCGAACCGTCCGACCCTTGCCGCATCGCGATTGCCATCGCAATGCGGTTCAGGCTCAATGGCTGGATAGCGCAGGACGGTACACGGCCGATCGCGAGGGGAGTAACACTCGATGGCACGTACAGACACCGTGACGGTCGGCGGCAGTCCGATGGCGACTTACATAGCGTCTCCCGCAGGCGACGGGCCCCATCCCGCGATCGTCGTGATGTGTCATATCGGCGGTGTGGATGCCTTCACGAAGGATCGCTGCGACAGGCTCGCGGCTGAGGGCTTCGTCGCCTTTGCGCCGGACATCTTCCACTATCACGATTGGACCGAGGATCGAAACGAGCGGCGCGCCACGCTGCGCGATCCGCGGATGGTCGCCGACATCGAGGCCGCACTCGCACACGTCGAGGCCGTCGAGAAGGTCGACGGCAACCGCCTCGGGATCCTCGGGCACTGTCTCGGTGGGAGAACCGCGTTGCTCGGCGCGGGCGCTATCCCGAGGTTCCGGGCGTTGGCTAAATATTACGGTGGCCGCACGACGGCGTCGTGGGGCGAGGGGCTGGCCTCGCCGTTCGGGCTCATCGCCAACATCAAGGGGCCGGTGATCGGCTTCTTCGGCAACCTCGATGAAGGGCCCTCGCCTGCGGACGTCGATATGCTCGAGGCGGAGTTGCGCCGCTGCGGCGTGCCCGTGGAGTTCCACCGCTACGACGTTGCCGGCCATGCCTTCCAAGACCACACCGAGCCGGCGCGCTACCATCAGGGCGCAGCCGAGGACGCCTGGGCTAAGACGCTCGCGTTCTTCAGGCGGACGCTGGGGGCTGACTGAGATCGCAGCAGCGGCTTGTGATTGGCGCGTTGGAGAGCTTGGCGTGCCGGGAGATCAGAACCTGAACGACGGCTGCTCTCCTGGCGGCAACGCAACATCACGAAACCGTGGGTGCAGTTGATCGGGTGCGTTTCCCTTCTTAGATGGGTACTGGTCTCGAACGGGCTATATTGCAGTGTCTATCTGACGACACGGTGGTGGCCAATCGACAGCACGCTTGCCAGGAGGACCCTACATGACTTCCGTCCTGCTCGATCGCCGCGGCCTTCTCGCTGCTGGAGGCTCCTTCGTCGCAACCGGGGTTTCAGGCCTCCTTGTGCCCGCCAGTGCGAATGGCCTTGCCCCGACCCGCTCGATGCGGGGTGGGGCCAATAACTACCGCCCGGGTGCTGCGATCGTGGATCGGATCGGCCGCGGGGGCTTCTGGATGACCGGCACGGTGCGCCGCGCGGGCGACGGAGCTCCGCTTGCCGGTCAGCGTATCCAGATCTGGGCGCACACGACTGAAGGATATGAGAGCGACCAGCGCAGTCATGGAGCCACGCTCACCGACCAGAACGGGGTGTTCCGGCTCGAGATGCCGCAGATCGTGCCCGCCTTCGGCCAACCGCATGGCCACCTCGCCTATGACAGTGGGGCTTTCAAGACCGTCTTTCTTCGCCCCGTGATGCGGAGCGCAAAGGACAAGGGGCGCGAGGCGCACTTCGTCCTTCAGCCGTCGTGACCGCGTTGGGTTCAAAGCCGATGAGATTGGCCCGGGTGACCCTGATCTGGGTCGCCTTGGTTGCGGCCATCGCCGGGCCGATCGCGGCTGCAGCGTCGAGCCCGCTGCTCGCGTGGCGCGATCCTGTCTACATAACCGCAGGATTTGCCGGGGTTGTCGCGTTGGGGGTTCTGCTCGTTCAGCCGTTGCTGATCGGTGGCTACCTGCCTGGATTGCCGGCCCATCGAGGGCGGCGCTTCCATCGCTGGATCGGAGCACTGCTCGTCGTGGCTGTCGTGATCCATGTCGGGGGGCTTTGGATCACCAGTCCGCCGGATGTGATCGACGCGCTTCTGTTCGCATCGGCGACGCCGTTCTCAGACTGGGGTGTGATCGCCATGTGGGCGATCTTTGCCGTAGCGCTTCTAGCTGCATTCCGCCGGCGGTTACGCCTCAGTGCGCGTACGTGGCGCATCGCTCATACGTCGCTCGCGGTGGTGATCGTCGTGGGGAGTGTGATCCATGGCATCCTGATCGAGGGCACGATGGAGACGTTTTCGAAGGCGGCCCTGTGCGCACTGGTCATTGCGACGACCATGAAAGTCATGGTTGACCTGCGGGTGTGGGCAAAGAGATCGCCGTCGCGCTGATGGCACGTTAGCGCGGAAGGATCATGGCGTGAAAGGCGGCGGCGCGCATGGGCGCTCTTCGCCACCCTTCGAGCCGGAACATTCTCGACGCGGCGGGCTCCTGGGGGATCTGCGGTAGGCTCGAAGCGGATGTGGCGGACCCACCGAGGTCCGTCTCATCCGCCTGCCGGGCCGGTCACGATTCGCTGCCCCGGCTCTACCGCTTCACCTTCGCTGCGTAGGCCTTGATGAACGCCTTCACCTCCGGCGCGATGGTGAGCAGCCGCGTTGCATCCTTGTTGTCCTTGGCGATGATGTATTCCGGCGCCTCGCCGATGGTGCGGCTAGCCTCCTCCGCGAATGCCTTGTCCGTGGCCAACCGCTCCATGCCGACGCGCAGGGCGGCGACGGCTGCTTTGGGCGAGTTCGGCGGCAGCGTCAGCGTGCGGTACATCGTGCCCGAGAACGACAGGAGCGCGATATAGGCTTTGGACATCTCGTTGTCCGGCATCGCGCCCTTCGCTGCCTTGATCATGTCGGGGCAGGAAGTGATACCGAGCGGGCGGATCTGGACCGGCACGACGTAGTTGCCCTCGCGGTAAATCGGGTCGAAGCAGATCGGCAGCACCTCGCCCTTCTTGACCATCGCGGGCTCGATCTTCTGCAGGTAGGCCGACGGGCTGTCGGAGTAGAAGTTCAATTCGCCGCGCTGGAAGGCGAGCGTGGCTTGCGCGCTGGAGTTGTAGCCCGTGACGTACTTGTGGGGCACGCCGAGCATGTCGAGAACCATGCGCATGGCAAGGTCCTTCGGGCTCTCCGACGTCAGGCCGCCGGCCACTACGCCCTGCGCTTTCAGCACGTCGCGCGCGGTTTTTATGCCGGGCTTGACATCGGTCCGCATGAAATGGATGCGCCCATTGGGCATGTAGGCGATGAAGTCGTAGGTGCGGAAATCGACGGTGAACTTTTCCGGCGCGAATGCCGCGTGCTGTGCCGCCGACGTGAAATATCCGACCATCGAGCCGTCGCGGGGTGCTTTCTCGCCCAGATACTTCGCACCGACGATGCCGCCGGCCCCGCCCATGTTCTGCACGATTACGGCAGGCTGGCCAGGAATATGCCGGCCGATGTGGCGCGCGATGAGGCGAGCTTCGAAGTCGGTTGGTCCGCCGGCGTCGTAATTCACGAAGACCGTGAGACGCTTGCCGGCGTAGAACTCCTGCGCACTCAGCGGCGCGGTTGCAGTAGCGCCGAGTAAAAGGCCGATGCCGACTGACGACACCCTCGCGACTATCCCAAGCCGGTTGCCCGACGTCGAATTGCTCATCTTGTCCTCCCCTGCCATGATCACTATTCGGTCATTGGCGCGGCGCGTTGCCGTTGGTTGCAGCCTAAGCCGGGTGGATTGCGGCGACAAGCGGATTGGACTTCGCACAGCGGCCGTGCAATTGCGCGAGGCGACGTTGGGAGTTTGGTCCGCTGGGTTCTTCCTGTCGGGATCGGCTTTGCGGGTTCGGAGGGCTGGGGCGCTCTGAAGCCGAGCGAGGGATGGAGTGATGGGCAGCACCGAGGAACCACAGCGCCGCTTCCGCTTCATGCTGGGCATAGACCGGCTCGGGTTGCTTGCACTCAAGGCGCCGGTCCTCTCGCTGATCGTAATCCTGTTGTTATCGGCGTGCGCTGTCGTGGGGGTGATGCGGCTCAAGGTCGACGATTCGCTGTCGGAGCTGTTCCGCAACTCCTCGCCGGAGTTCCGCCAGTACGAGGAGGTCGATCGGCGCTTCCCTTCCAGCGAGTTCGACGTGCTCGTCGTCGTCGAGGGCCGCGAGCTGTTGCAGAGGCGTCAGCTCGAGGCCTTCCAGAAGGCCACCATCGAGCTGCAACTAGCCGACGGTGTGGGTGGTCTCGTGTCGATGCTGTCGGCGCGGGGCAAGCCAGACGAGAAAGGCTATCCGCCGCCGATCGTTCCTGACGACCTGCCCGCCACCGGGCCTGCGTTGGACGGCGTGGTGGACGCCTTGCGCAAGAACGAGATCGTCCAGGGCAAATTCCTTTCGGACGACGGCACGCTGGCGCTGATGGTGATCTCGCTCGATCGCAAGGCTGTGGAGGAGCAGGGCGCCAGCGCCATCATCGGCGGCATCAAGGACACGGCGGAGACGGCGCTCGCTGGCACGGGGCTCGCGGTGAAGCTCACCGGCGCGCCGGTCATGCAGCTCGAGATCCGCAATGCCGTCGAGCGCGACCGGCTAGTCTACAACGGCCTCGGCTTCGTGGTCGGGGCCTTCATCGCCTATCTGTTCTTCCGCCGGCTGTCCTTAATGCTGATTGCCGTGCTCGGGCCGACAACCGCGATCCTGTGGACGCTGGGCGTCGTCGGGGGGCTCGATTTCCGGCTCAACTTGTTCATCAACGTCATCACGCCACTGATCCTGGTGACGGGCTTCTCCGACAGCATGCATCTGGTGTTCGCTATACGACGCGACATCTTCGCCGGTGTCGATCGGCTGACGGCGGCGCGCAACGCGGTGCGCGAGGTGGCGCCGGCCTGCCTGCTGACGGCGATGAACCAGGCGATCTCGATCATCTCTTTTGCGTTTGCGGAATCGGCGCTGATCCGGACGTTCGGCTTTGCCGCACTGATCGCTGTGTTCATCTCGTACATCGCGGTGGCGGTGGTGGTGCCGACGCTGGCGGTGCTGCTGATCCGGCCGGAGAAGCCGGGGAAGCCGGGGAAGATGCCGGCATCCAGCTCCGGCGCGGCGATTGCCCACGAGGCGGCAGAGAACAGCGGGATTGGGTTGTTGCATCGCATCAGTGCGGGTAGCGTGTCCTGGTCGGCGCGCCATCCCCTGGTAGCGGTTGGGTTCGGCGTCATCGCCGTTGTCGTGTGCGGCTATGGCTATGTGCGGCTCGAGCCTCACTACCGGCTTGCCGATCAGGTTCCCGACAAGGAGCAGGCGCTCGCGGCCACGAGCCGGCTCGATGCCAAGCTGACCGGCGCCAATCCGGTCCACATCATGATCAAGTGGTCCGACGGCCGCTCGCTCTACGATCCTGCACCGATGGCTGCAATCGCGGCGGCTCACGGCGTGCTCGAGAAGCAGGCGGGGCTGGGCAATGTCTGGTCGCTAGACAGTCTCAGGCGCTGGCTGCAGGAGGGTGGCGACGGGCGTGTCGAGACAGTCAAGCGCTACGTCGACCGGCTACCCGAGCACCTCGTGCGGCGGTTCATCGCCAAGGAAGGCAACGCCGTGCTGGTCACAGGACGGCTGCCCGACGTGGACGCCAGCGAGATCCTGCCGGTAGTCGAAAAGATCGACAAGGCGCTGGAGGCCGTGCGCAAGGCCAATCCCGGTTTCGAGATCGTGGTGACGGGCCTGCCGGCGATCGCGGCGCGCAATTCCGCCAAGCTGATCGCGGAGCTGAACTGGGGCCTCGTGGGGGACATGTTCCTGATCTTCTTCTTCCTGGCGTTCGCGCTGCGATCTGTGCTGGCCGGCTTCGCGAGCGTGCTGCCGTCCGTATTCCCGATCTTCGCGACGGGCGCACTGCTCTACGCAACGGGAGAGGGATTGCAGTTCGCCTCGATCGTGGCGATCACGGTCGCGTTCTCGCTGGCCATCGACAGCACCATCCATTTCCTCAATCGTTATACGCTGGAGGAGGCGCGAGCGGGCGCACAGCCGGGCTATCTGGCAGCACTCGACCGCACCGCGCACACCATCGGACCCGCCGTGGTGCTGACGGCGATCGTACTGGCGCTCGGCTTATCGGTGACCATGTTGTCGGACCTGCCTTCGTTGCGGTTGTTCGGGCGACTTGCCGGAGTGTGCCTGTTTGCTTCCCTGATTGCGCAACTTCTCGTCTTGCCCGGCTCGGTCGCGCTTTTTCGACGGTTGTTTCCACGGCGCTGATGGGGCATTCGGCAGCGGTAGGCAGGCCGGGTTTATGCCTGGGTTGGTCAGTGTTCGCAGTGTTCGTCTTGTAAGGGATTGTCCGGCTCGATAATCTCGGCGGGGCCGACGTCGCGGAGCCTTCCGCGCCCGGCAACAGGGGTGGGGAAGAGCGATGTACTGGCAGAAGGGCATCGGCTTCGTGCTGCTATGGGTGGTGGCGGTCACGTTCGCGCTCAGTGGGCTCGCGGCGTACTGGCAGGCGGGGTCCGGCTGGGGTGCACTCGCGTTTATCGCTGCCGCTGCCGTGGTCTGCCCGCCGGGGCATGAACTGATCGGCGCCGTTCGCCACAAATTGGCGCCTGCGAAGGCTTCGTTCCTGGCGATTATCACGCTTGTGCCGGTCGGCATCGGCTTCGTCATCGTCGACGGTGTGGCCAAGCTCGACGGTGAAGCCGTGAAGCTCGGCTATGTCTCAGCGGGGCAGTGGGCGCGGGCCAAGGATCTCAAGCTCGCCAGCCCGCAGGCGCTGGCTGCCCATGACGAAGCCGAGCGCA
This sequence comes from Devosia equisanguinis, assembly GCA_945862355.1. Lineage (GTDB taxonomy): Bacteria > Pseudomonadota > Alphaproteobacteria > Rhizobiales > Hyphomicrobiaceae > CAMDPA01. The sequence continues at coordinate 39,907 of CAMAYR010000005.1, forward strand.
AGGAAGCGCTTGCTGCCAGATGCAAGCAGAGCGGTGCGAGCCCGCCGCTCGAGTGCTTCGAGCCGGAGCATCGGCGCGCGGCGCTGACGATGGTCGAGGCGCTGCTCGCAGGTGACGAACTGGCCGCGCTGACCCGTGAAGCGCTTGCTCGCCAGCGCAAGGCATTCCTGCTGGTGGACGCCGAGTGCAAGGACTTTCTCGATCGCATCGACGAGGATGCGTTTCCCGTCATCGTGGGCAATCGTGCCTCACTCGTGCGCGTTGCGGCTGCTACGTGGGCGCGGAGATTCGACGTCCGCGAGTTGACGGGGTTGCACGCCCGATCTCACTCAGGCGGCTCCTACATAGTCAAGCCGGACGCCAACTCGCTGGAGCAGAAGCTGGCATCTCATGGCCCGGCCATCGAGCGGGAGATCGATCAGCTCTTGCAGAGCTGGGCGCGCCGCATCGTGCTGGAGGAGCCCGGATGGAGGTCGCTCATCAAGGGGCGCGCTCCGCTCACGCGATGCCGACCGGCTGAGGTGGCGGCGAGATCATGAGGTGAGGGGTGCTGGCCGGCGTCGGTGGAATGCTCAGGGGAACGTGTCAATTTCTCATCAGTCTCGGCAAATAATGGCCAGATAACGTTTCCCTCTTGTGGAATCATATTCCTCTGAGGATGTAAATTGTTCCCCATTCACTGATGGTCGGACAGTTGTATTCCAAGGAGGTTCCCATGACGAGCCAACGGTTCGTAGCGTTCATCGCGGCGTCGGTCTTGGTCGCCGTCACACCGGCGATCGCCCAGACATCGTGTCCGGGCAATCCCAATGCGCTGGGCATCTCGCGCACCGTAGAGATCGACACGACGGGTGGGCCGGGCTTCGGCCTCGAGCACTACAAGGCGCACGATTTCCTGCTTCCCCAGGAGGTCGTTCTCACATTCGACGATGGACCGTGGCCGACGACCCCGCAGGTTCTGAAGGCGCTGGCCGCGCACTGCACGAAGGCGACGTTTTTCACCATCGGCAAGAACGCGATCGCGTTTCCGGAGGTCCTGCGACAGGTCGTGGCGGCCGGCATGACGATCGGGACGCACACCTGGTCGCACCTTATCCTCTCGGGCAAGAACGTCACCCCCGAGAAGGCGGTGGAGGAGATCGAGAAGGGCCTGAGCGCGGTGAAGATCGCGATGGGGCAGGGCTCTCCGGCGAGCTTCTTCCGCTTTCCCGGCTTGAAGGGCCCCGATGCCCAGATCGCCTATCTCGGCAAGCGTAACATCGCGATCTTCTCCACCGACATCGACAGCTTCGACTTCAAGTTCCGAAAGCCCGAGCAGGTCGTGAAGAGCGTGATGGACAAGCTCGAGAAGAAGGGCAAGGGCATCGTCCTGCTCCACGACTTCCAGAAGCAGACGGCGGCAGGAACGCTGGATCTCCTCAACGCCCTCAAGGCTAAGGGCTACAAGATCGTTCACATGCAGCCCAAGGCCAACGTCACGACGATTGCCGAGTTCGACGAGAAGGCTCGCGCGGAGTTCAAGGCGCCGGCCGGCGATACGCGCCCGACGTCGTCGGTGGTCCGAACGGTAGCGCCGGGGAAATGATGATGGCGAGTGATGCTTGCCAGTGCCACATGCGAAGGGGAGCCGATCGGCTCCCCTTTCTGTTTCGCGCTGTTTTTTTGGGCTGACGAGAGTATCGGTGCTGGGCTAAGCCGCCTGTCGGCAAGATCGTTGTGGCAGTCCGACTGGGAAATCACGTCCATGTCAGTATCCAGTGACCCCATCCGCCTCACATGGCCTCGCGCCGTCGTGTTCGATCTCGACGGTACGCTGATCGACAGCGCAGGCGATATCGCCGACGTGCTCAACGACTGCCTCGCGGAGGACGACATCGCTCCGTTCGACGAGCCTGCCGTGGTGTCGATGATCGGTGGTGGGGCGCGGGTGCTCGTGGAGCGTGCGCTCGAGCGCCTGGATCGTCGCGGGGACAGCGTGCTGCTGGAGCGGCTGGTTCATAAATTCGCCGCACGCTATGAGGCCCTGGGCGCCGGTCGCAGCAGGGCGTTTCCCGGTGCGGAGGATGCTCTGGCGATGCTGCATGGCCGAGGTGTGGGACTAGCCATCTGTACGAACAAGCCCGAGCATATCACCGGTCGCGTGCTCGCTGATCTGGGCCTTGGTCGCTGGTTCGGCACAGTAATCGGCGAGAGCCCGCGCCTGCCGAGAAAGCCGGCGCCGGACATGCTGCTGGCGGCGCTCGCAGGGCTCGGCGCGCGGCCCGAGGATGCCGTCATGATAGGTGACAGTGCCGCCGATATCGGCACGGCCAAGGCTGCCGGCGTGGCCTCGATCGCGGTCACGTTCGGCTACACGACCATACCGCCGCGCGAGCTTGGCGCCGACGCCGTCATCGAGCGTTTCGAGGAGTTGGAACTGTCGCTGGCGCGTCTGGCCGGAACTGCGAGTTGAAGTTGATCTTGATGTGAATGGACAGGGCCGCTAATTGCCCGAATGGCTTGTGACGATTACTGCTCGTCGCGTCTGCGGCCCCACGCTCCCGCAATTCGTCCAAGAGGCTCCAAATGCCACGGATATTCGTCAGTCACGCTGCCGGCGATGGCGCTCGGCTTGCGAGCGATCTGGTCGCCGAGTTGGAAAAGGGGGGACGATCGTGCTGGATTGCTCCGCGGGACGTCGCACCCGGGGCGACTTATCCCGCGCAGATCATGGCTGCACTGCGTGAGTGTGAGGGACTGGTTCTCCTTCTGACGGCTGGTGCCAATGCGAGCGTGGATGTGCTGCAGGAAGTCAAGATCGCGCACGGTTTCGGCAAGAAGATCGTTCCCATGATCGTGGCCGGAACCGTCCCTTCGGATGACCTCGCCTACTTCCTGGCAGTCCGTCACCATGTTCCCTGGTCCGGCCCGGATGCGATCGCCGCGCTGGTTGCGACTGCCGTGCCGGTTGTGCCGCCCAACCCTGTCTCTGCCATGCCAGCGGCAGGTGCCCTCGATCCGTTGGCCGCCATTGCCGCGGCTGCCTCCGAGCCGAATGGCATGACCGGCAAATTCAAGCTGCAGGTGAGGCGCGCAGCGCTGGAAGGCGACGAGGCCTGGCTCTGCTCGGAGATGGACTACCGCGATCCGCGCTGTCTGTCCGTGAGGTTGGAGGCGCGCGCGCGGCAGCAATGCCTGGCAGTTCACGGGGCCGAGCCTCCCGAGGTTTTCATGGGCAAGCCCATTCTCGTAACGGGCATAGCGAAGCAGCGACGTATCGACTTCCTCAGTGATGGAACCCCCACAGGCCACTATTATTACCAGACCCATATCGATATCGACGAGATCGAGAAGATCGCTCTTGCCTAGTCGTGACGGTCGCCCGGTACCTGAAAGGTCGGCAGCCGCCGGACGGGCCGTGCGCCGAGTTCATGAGACGAACAACGGCCAGGAAGGCGGGCATGGCGGCCAACAGAAGGATGATGCGGCGCAATGGGCGACCTA